>NZ_JBWKIR010000005.1:0-379274 GCF_056432605.1 Streptomyces sp. NPDC045022 | reverse complement strand
TTTTGGCACGCTGTTGAGTTCTCAAGGAACGGTCGCTTCCTTTGTACTCACCCTCTCGGGCTTTCCTCCGGGCGCTTCCCTTCGGTCTTGCGTTTTCGACTCTATCAGACCTTTTCGATCCGATTTCCTCGGTGCTTTCCAGGTTCCCGCTTCCGCGTTTCCCTTTCCGGCGATTCCGACTTTATCAGAAGTTCTCGGCCGGTCTGACCGGCCACTCATTTCCGAGTTATCGGGAGGATGCTCCTTCGGGAGGTCTCGAGGGACTTCCCGGAAGCGAAGTAGAGCCTAGCGGCCGCCTCCGAACTTGTCCAGTTCTAGGCAACTGTTTAAATCTACCTCCCCACGCCTTCCGTGTCAACGGCTCTTGCGGGGCGAAGAGGAGACTAGCAGCTCACAGGGGCTGGATGCACATCACGCGGCGGTGGGTACGGAGGCGCTGCGCTCCCCCGCTTCGAGGTCGCCCGTTTCGCCGCCGCGCGCCGCGCGGCCGCCCAGGACGTACACGTACGTCAGGAATGCCAGCTCGGCCGTCACCCCCAGGCCGATGCGGGCCCACGTGGGCAGGCCGGAGGGGGTGACGAAGCCTTCGATGGCGCCGGAGACGAAGAGGACCAGGGCGAGACCGATGGCCATGGCGATCGCCGATCGTCCCTCTTCCGCGAGAGCGGTGCGCCTGGTGCGCGGTCCGGGGTCGACCAGCGTCCAGCCCAGGCGCAGGCCCGTCCCGGCGGCGACGAAGACCGCGGTCAGTTCGAGGAGGCCGTGCGGCAGGATCAGGCCCAGGAAGGTGTCGAGGCGGCCGGCCGAGGACATGAGGCCGAAACCGACGCCCAGGTTGAGCATGTTCTCGAAGAGGATGAAGAGGACCGGCAGTCCCAGGAAGACGCCCAGGACCAGGCACATCGCGGCTGCTTGGGCGTTGTTCGTCCACACCTGGGCGGCGAAGGAGGTCGCCGGGTGGCTGGAGTAGTAGGTCTCGTACTCGCCGCCTGGGCGGGTCAGCTCACGCAGCTGGCTGGGGGCCGCGATGGACGACTGCACATCCGGGTGGGTGCCGATCCACCAGCCCAGGAGGATCGCGACGGCTGTGGAGGCGAGTGCGGTGGGTACCCACCAGTGGCGTGCGCGGTAGACGGCGGCGGGGAAGCCCTGGCCCAGGAAGCGAGTGACGTCACGCCATGAAGCGCGGCGGGTTCCGGTGACGGCGCTACGCGCGCGTGCCACGAGTTGGCTCAGCCTTCCGGTCAGCTGTGGGTCCGGAGCGCTGGACTGGACGAGGGAGAGGTGGGTGGCGGTGCGCTGATAGAGGGCGACGAGTTCGTCGGCTTCGGCTCCATTGAGACGGCGCCGACGGCGAAGCAGAGCGTCGAGGCGATCCCATTCGGCACGGTGTATCGAGACGAAGACGTCCAGGTCCATCGGGTCTGCCTGCTCCTCGGCTGGTCGCCGGCTGCTTGTCGTGAATGCTCGTGGATGCTGTCAGCTTGTCGTACTGCGGCGCGATGCGCCCACAGCTTGGCAGACTTGCGGTCCACGGGGTGGGCCAGGGAAGGACGGCGGGCGTGAGTGAGCTGGTGACCGGCGAGGCGGTGGCCCTCGAGCTACAACCGGCGAAGCTGCCGAGCAGGGCGTTGGCGGTGTTGCTCGACCTGGCGGCTGCCATGGTCGGGTACATCCTGGTGACCGTGGTGCTGGTGGCGACGACGTCTTCTTTGGACGAGGCCGCGCAGATGGCGTTGTCGATCGCGGCGTTTCTGCTGGTGCTAGTCGGCGGGCCCATCGCGGTGGAGACGCTCAGTCATGGGCGTTCGCTGGGGAAGCTGGCGTTGGGGCTGCGGGTGGTGCGGGACGACGGTGGGCCGATCCGGTTCCGGCACGCGCTGGTGCGGGGTGCGATCGGTGTCGTCGAGATCCTGATGACGTTCGGGGTGGTGGCCTGCATCGCCTCGCTGATTTCGGCACGCGGGCGGCGGCTCGGAGACGTGTTCGCGGGCACCCTGGTCGTACGCGAGCGGATACCCGTCGGACGGACCGGTTTCGTGCCGCCTCCGCCTCCATGGCTCGCGGGCCGGTTCACCGGGCTGGATCTGTCGGCGGTTCCGGACGGACTGTGGCTTGCCGTCCGGCAGTACCTGACCCGTATGCAGCAGCTCGATCCGCAGGTCTCCGAGGGTATGGCGCAGCGGCTCGCCGACGACCTCGCGGTGTCGACGGGGACGCCGGCGCCGCAGGGGGTTCCTCCAGCCGCTTTCCTGGCGGCCGTGGTGCACGAACGGCAGTCCCGGGAGGCCCGCCAGGCGTTCGGTGCCGGTGCTTTCGCCCCGGTTCAGGACTGGACGCAACAACCCCGGACGGCGTCCCAGGCCCAGGTCCCCGTCGTCCCGTCCGCGCCCCCGGCTCACACCCCGCTCGCACCGTCGGCGGCGCCGGTGCCGCCGGCGGACGAGCCGGCTGCCGGCCGTCCGGCCACCGGATTCGCGCCACCGGCCTAGTAGGCCGCGGTGCTCAGTGCGGGCGCTCGGTCCGTGCGCGCGGCGTTCAGTCGAACCGCGATGGCGGTGACCGGAGGTCTTCCAGCTCGATCCCCGGCGCGGCCAGCACGACGTCGCCGGCGATGTGGACGGAGTGCTGTTCGCCGGTGTCCAGGGCTGTGACCTGGTATTCGTCCACGGTCAACGGGCCGTTGTCAGTGGCGTGTGCTTCGCTGTTCAGCAGAGCCCAGGACTGGTCCACGGTGCGGGGGGCGAGGACCGGATCCGTGAAGGCCACCAGGCGTACGCGGGTCGCGGTCGCAGAGGGGGTGAGGCGCAGGAGACGGGCGGTGGCGACGAGGAAGGCGGGGGACGTGCCGGTGAAGGCGTGGGCGCGCACATTGCCTTCGGTGGCATGGGTTCCGGTGGGGTCGGTGCGGACCCAGGTCACGCCGTCGAGGGCGGCGCCGCGCACCTGCCAGCCTCCCGCGTGAAGTTCGAGGCGTATGGGGCGGCCGAGGTCGTCCAGGGCGAGGTCGACCGAGCCGCGGTGGTCGCCCGCGGGGGTCGTCAGCTGAGAGACGTAGCGCCAGCCGGACGGGCCGGGGGCGCACTGGAAGTGCTCTTCTGCGAGGGGGGTGTGATCGTGCGGATCGTGGAGCGAATAGCGGCCGCGGGGCATGAGGGTCCTGGATCTTGACGGGCTGGTCGGGCCGCAGCGGCCAAAGGGGCAGGCCCCCGGCACGGGGGTGCGGGGGCCTGCCTCGGAGGCACTGCCGCTGAGGAGCGCGTCGGCCGCGCCGACGCGCTCGCCACGGGCTGAGCCGGGCTGCTCAGTAGCGGTAGTGGTCCGGCTTGTACGGGCCGTCGATCTCGACGCCGATGTACGTGGCCTGCTCCGGGCGCAGCTGGGTGAGCTTGACGCCGAGCGCGTCCAGGTGGAGGCGGGCGACCCTCTCGTCGAGGTGCTTGGGCAGCACGTAGACGCCGATCGGGTACTCGTCCGGCTTGGTGTACAGCTCGATCTGGGCCAGGGTCTGGTCCGCGAAGGAGTTGGACATCACGAACGACGGGTGGCCGGTGGCGTTGCCCAGGTTCAGCAGGCGGCCCTCGGACAGCACGATGATCTTCTTGCCGTCCGGGAAGGTCCAGGTGTGGACCTGCGGCTTGACCTCGTCCTTGACGATGCCGGGGATCTTGGCGAGGCCGGCCATGTCGATCTCGTTGTCGAAGTGACCGATGTTGCCGACGATCGCCTGGTGCTTCATCTTCGCCATGTCCGACGCAAGGATGATGTCCTTGTTGCCGGTGGTGGTGATGAAGATGTCGGCGGTCTCGACGACCTCGTCCAGGGTGGTGACCTGGTAGCCGTCCATCGCCGCCTGCAGGGCGCAGATCGGGTCGATCTCGGTGATGATCACGCGGGCGCCCTGGCCGCGCAGGGACTCGGCACAGCCCTTGCCCACGTCGCCGTAGCCGCACACGACGGCGGTCTTGCCGCCGATCAGGACGTCGGTGGCGCGGTTGATGCCGTCGACCAGAGAGTGGCGGCAGCCGTACTTGTTGTCGAACTTCGACTTGGTGACGGCGTCGTTGACGTTGATCGCCGGGAAGAGGAGGGAGCCCTCGCGCTGCATCTCGTACAGGCGGTGGACACCGGTGGTGGTCTCCTCGGTGACGCCACGGATCTCGGAGGCCAGCTGGGTCCACTTCTGGGGGTTCTCGCCCAGGGTGCGGTGGAGCAGCTGGAGGATGACGCTGTGCTCGTCGGACTCGGCGGTCTCCAGGGCGGGGACCTCGCCGGCCTTCTCGTACTCGACGCCCTTGTGGACGAGGAGCGTGGCGTCACCGCCGTCGTCGAGGATCATGTTCGGGCCGCCGGTGGGGCTGTCCGGCCAGGTCAGCGCCTGCTCGGTGCACCACCAGTACTCCTCCAGGGTCTCGCCCTTCCAGGCGAAGACCGGGATGCCCTGCGGGTTGTCGGGGGTGCCGTTCGGGCCGACGGCGATGGCGGCGGCCGCGTGGTCCTGGGTGGAGAAGATGTTGCAGGAGGCCCAGCGGACCTGCGCGCCCAGGGCGACCAGGGTCTCGATGAGGACGGCGGTCTGCACCGTCATGTGCAGGGATCCGGTGACGCGGGCGCCGGCCAGCGGCTGTGCCTCGGCGTACTCCTTGCGGATCGCCATCAGGCCGGGCATCTCGTGCTCGGCGAGGGTGATCTCCTTGCGGCCGAACTCGGCCAGCGAGAGATCGGCGACCTTGAAGTCCTGTCGGTTGTCGACAGTCGTCATTGCGAGCTGCTCCTCGGGATTGGGGCGAGGTGGGTACGGCTGGTCTGCGCGGCGGCGGACACAGGGATGCCCGAGAAGAGGACACTGGCATGCCCGCGTACGCGCAGCGCAGTCCGTCGGAGGCCCTCTCTCCCTCGGCCGGTCCATCGTGGGACCGCCCGACCGCCATCAGCAGCGACGTCTGGCTCCGTCCCAAGCTACACCGGCGGACCCGGTCGTCCCCAGTCCGCCTTCGCATGCTTCGAGCCGTACGAGAGGTGGATTCGAGGAGCGGCGGGAGGGCAGGAGGGGGCACCGGTGGTTGTGCGGAAGCAGTGGAACAGGAGCGGGTCCGGAGCCGGCAGGCCCGTGTGAACTGGGGTTTTGCCTCTTCGGGTCGGCCGCGGGCCCGTACGGCTCCGCACGTGGGGTTCGCGCGGAGCGTTCGCAGAGAGCCGCTATTCTCCGCGCCGCGGATGGGCCGCGTGGGAGGACGGGACATGCCGGGCAAAGGGCGCGGCAGGGGTCTGGGGATCGCGGCGCTCATGGTGGGGCTGCTGGGGTTGGTGCTGGGCCTCGGCGCCTACGGCTACGGGCGCAGCGCGTACGGCATCGGCACCCTGCCGAGCCACAGCATGACGCCCACGTACGAGCCGGGTGACCGGATCGTGTGGGAGCGGGTGGACGGGAGCGAGGTGCGGCGTGGTGACGTCGTGATGTTCTCGGCGCCGGACCGCTACCGGACCGCGGGCGTTTTCATGCAGCGGGTGATCGGGGTGGGCGGCGACCGCGTGGCCTGCTGCACCCTCGTGGGGAGCGACGAGCGGGTCACCGTGAACGGAAAACCGATTGATGAGCCCTACGTCAGCGGGGGCGATGCCGACGGTGTGCACCGGCCGTACGACGTGAAGGTGCCGCAGGGCCGGCTGTTCCTGCTGGGCGACCACCGGGCCGACTCGATGGACTCACGCTTCTTCGCCTCGGACCACGGCGGGACCGTGCCCGTGGCCGCCGTGCGCGGGCGGGTGACGGACGATCGTACGGTCCTGGCCCTGCTGGGTACGGCCCTGCTCGCCGGCGTGGTGATGGTCCTCATCGGCGTGGGGCTGGGGATCGGCGCCCTGGCGGTACGGCGGCGGAAGGCGCCGGTGCCGCCGGCGCCTTGGCCCATGGAGCCGACTCAGGTGTGAGGGCTCGCACCGTACGAAGTCCGCGGTTCGGGCTTCACTGGCCGGCCGCGTGCGGGTTCGGGCCGCCCGGGGTCGCCTCCGGGTCCGGGCCCTTGGCGGCCTCGGTCTCGCTGTAGATGTCCGGCTCCAGGTAGATGACCCTGGCGATGGGGACGGCGGCGCGGATACGGGCCTCGGCGGCGTTGATGGCCTTCGCGACCTCGGCGGCCGTGTCGTCGTGCTCGACGGCGATCTTGGCGGCGACCAGCAGTTCCTCGGGGCCGAGGTGCAGCGTGCGCATGTGGATGACGCCGGTGACCGTGTCGCCGTCGACGATCGCGGACTCGATCCTCTTGACCTCCTCGATGCCGGCGGCCTCGCCGAGCAGCAGCGACTTGGTCTCGGCGGCCAGGACGAGGGCGATGAGGACGAGCAGGACACCGATGCAGACGGTGCCGATGCCGTCCCAGACGCCGTCGCCGGTGAGCAGGGCCAGGCTGACTCCGCCGAGGGCGAGGACCAGACCGATGAGCGCGCCGAAGTCCTCCAGGAGGACGACCGGCAGCTCAGGCGCCTTGGCGCGGCGGATGAACTGCGACCAGGACAGCTTGCCGCGCAGTTCGTTCGACTCCTTGATGGCCGTGCGGAAGGAGAAGCCCTCCGCGATGACCGCGAAGAGGAGGACGCCGATCGGCCAGTACCAGTGCTCCAGTTCGTGCGGGTGGCGGATCTTCTCGTAGCCCTCGTAGATGGCGAACATGCCGCCGACGGAGAACAGGACGATCGAGACGAGGAAGGCGTAGATGTACCGCTCGCGGCCGTAGCCGAAGGGGTGCTGCGCAGTCGCCTCGCGCTGGGCCTTCTTGCCCCCGACGAGCAGCAGGAACTGGTTGCCGGAGTCGGCGAGCGAGTGGACGCCCTCGGCGAGCATCGAGGAGGAGCCGCTGAACGCGAACGCCACGAACTTCGATGCCGCGATCGCGAGGTTGGCGCCGAGTGCCGCCACGATCGCCCTGGTACCGCCTGACGCGCTCATGTTTCCGCGTTGTCCCTTCGCCTCTGGCGACAGTCGCCCTCGTACGTCCACGCCTTCCAGACGTGTGCCCGGCTTTGCCCGGCCTTTGCCGGTGGGTCATTCTTGCAGCCCGGCCGGGCACCGGCTCGTCAGGTATCCACAACCCCGGTCATACGATCACAGTGGCGCGGAAGAGGGTGCCCGTGCCCGAGATCTCCGCCTTCTCACCTGCCGGAACGAACACCGACTGACCAGGGCCCAGCTCGTGTTCGCCCGCCCGGACGGAACCCGCCGTGCAGAGCAGGATCTGCGGGGCGTCCCGGGTGACGTCGTGGGCGCTGCCGCCCTCGGGCAGGACGTACCGGGAGAGCCGGAACTCGTCGATCGGCGTCTCGTAGACCTCCTCGCCGTCCGGGGATGCCTCGGGGCGCAGCACGCCGGGGTCGCTCGCCTCGAAGCGGACGACCCGCAGGAGTTCGGGGACGTCGACGTGCTTGGGCGTCAGACCGCAGCGCAGGACGTTGTCGGAGGTGGCCATGATCTCGACGCCGAGACCGCTGAGGTAGGCGTGCGGGATCCCGGCGCCGAGGAACAGGGCCTCGCCGGGCTGCAGACGGACGTGGTTGAGCAGCATGGCCGCGATGACGCCGGGGTCGCCCGGGTAGTGGTGGGCGATGTCGGCATAGGGCGCGTAGTCGCCGCCGAGGCGCGTGCAGGCGGCGGTCGCCTCGGCCACCGTGTGGGTCACCTCATCCGGGTCGGCGGTGAGGATCGCGGTGAGGACCTCGCGCAGGGCCGCGTCCTCGGGGTGGGCGTGCAGGAGATCGACGTACGGCTTGAGGGAGCCGACGCCGAGGCCGTCGAGCAGGTCGGCGGCCCGGGCCGGGTCACGGAAGCCGCACAGGCCGTCGAACTCGGTGAGGGCGCAGATCAGTTCGGGCTTGTGGTTGGCGTCCTTGTAGTTGCGGTGCGGGGCGTCGATCGGGATGCCGCGGCGCTCCTCGTCGGCGTAACCCTCCTTGGCCTGCTCCAGGTTGGGATGCACCTGGAGAGAGAGGGGCGCGCCGGCGGCGAGGAGCTTGAGCAGGAAGGGCAGGTGGGGGCCGAACCTGGCCACCGCGCGGGCGCCGAGTTCCTGCTCCGGGTCGGCCTCGATGACCTCGACGAGCGTTCCGCGCCTGGCGCGCGAAGGGGCGCCCGGGTGGGCGCCCATCCACATCTCCGCCTGGGGTTCGCCCGTCGGCTCGACGCCGAGGAGGTGCGGGATGGCGGTGGGAGAACCCCAGGCGTAGGGGCGGATGGTGTTGTCGAGGCGGTCCATGAGTCCTCTGTGTCTCCGTGCGTACGCTGCTCAGCCGCCGCCGGGCCTGTCCCGGGGCGCTGTGACTGTTCCTGTACCGGTCGCTGTGCCGGTCCCGTACCGGTCGCTGTGCCGGTCGCGGGCGCGGGTTGTCCGGCCCGGGGCCAAGGTCAGGCCCTGGAAGCGAGCGCCAGGTAAACGGCGGCGAAATCAGTGACGGCGATCAGTTCCGCGAGGGTCTCCAGCTCGCCGCCCTCCTCGGGTTCGAGTTCGCTGATCGGCGTGTCATGGCTGAGGGCCACGTCGCGGGCGGTGGGGGCGGCGGTGAGGCCGCCGATCGGGCGGTCGCGGAGCAGCACTACGCGCGCGTGCAGCGCGGGAGGCTCCTCCACGCGGTCGCGGAAGAAGTCGTCCGGGTCGGCGCTGGCGGCGAGCGGGCCGGCCAGCAGGGCGCTGTGCGCGGCGAGCGCCTCCGGGAGTTCGGCGACGAGCGCGGGGCGGCCGGCGAGTTCGGCGAGGGCGGCGGCGAACCGGCGGCCCGCCGGGCCGGCCGAGATGCCCTCCGTCCAGACCACGGGAAGCGCGTCGGCCAGTTCCGCGGCGAGGGTCTTGGCCGGGTTGCTGTAGGTCGCGATGGCGGGGCCGCAGCGCTCCGCGATGTGGTCCAGGCGGCCGGCGACCTTCTCCAGGACGTCCGGCGGGGCGCTGAGCAGGCCGACGCGGTCCAGGAGCGTCAGGAGCGGGGTCAGCAGGGCCCAGAAGACGCCCGGGGAGGACGCGGCGAGCGGTTCCTCCTGGTCGTACGGCGCCGTCGCCATCGGCAGGAACATGCCGTGCGCGCCGGCGACGGCCTCGGCGAGCGGGGTGCCGGGCGGTGCCACGGCGACGACCGAGCAGCCACGGCGGTAGGCCTGGTCGGCGAGGAGGGACAGGCTGGGTTCGCTGCCGTCCGGGGTGGCGATCAGGAGCAGGTCGACGGAGCCGGCCCAGCCCGGGAGTTCCCAGCGCAGGGCGCCCGCGGCCGGGGCGACGCCGATCGGGGGCAGACGGACCACGGGGCTGCCGGCGCCGGCCAGTGTGCCGAGGAGGTCGGCGGTGTGGGTGGCGGCGGCGCCGGGGCCCGCGATCAGTACGGCGCGGGGGCGGCCGTCGGGCTTGAGGTCGCCGATACCGGCCTCGGTGGCGTGCCGGGCGGCGGTGCGAACGCGGGCGCCGGCCTCCGCCGCGCCGCGCAGCAGGCCTCGGCGGTCGGCCTCGGCGAGGCCCTCCGGGGTGTCGAGCAGCGATTCGTCCAGCATGAGCGGCAGCCTCTTCCGATCGCCGGGGTCCTGGGCGGGGGTGGGGCGCGAGGGGGTGCCTCGTCGCCTACGGGCGGAGTGTCACCGTTGCGAGTGGGTGAAGTGTCACCGTCGCGAGTGGCGGCCCCGCGTCTGCGAAGGGCGGGGCCGTGTCCCGTAGGAGTGGCAGCGCCTCGTCGTCAGGAGGTGAACGGCCTCGTCACTCCGGGCGGCGGGCCTCGTCCACGAGCAGGACCGGGATGCCGTCGCGGACGGGGTAGGCGAGGCCGCAGTCCTGGCCCGTGCAGATCAGCTCGGTGTCCTGCTCCTTCAGGGGGGCGTGACAGGCCGGGCAGGCGAGGATCTCCAGGAGGCCGGCTTCGAGCGGCATGGGGTGTCCCTTCGGAGGCGGGTACGGCTATGTGGATCTGCTGGTCAGCGTACCGCCGGTGGGGCCGGGCCGGTGGGTTCGGCCGGTTTCCCCTGCCCTCCGGGGGGCACGCCCCTGGCCCCTGGGTTCGCTGCCAACCCGCCATCCGGGCCCGTGAGCTGGAAAGCGAGGTGCGCGCCCGACTCGGTGAGCTGGAAAGCGAGGTGCGCGCCCGACTCGGTGAGCTGGAAAGCGAGGCAGGCCTCCGGCCGCTGGGCTGGAGCGCGGGCAGGCGCCCGGCCCGGTTGGCCCGGAAGCGCGGCGGACGGTTCGCTCGGTGGGCCGGGGCGGGCGACGGCAGGCGGCTCGACCGGTGGGGCGGGTCAGGCTCGGATGATCGCGAGGGCCTCGTCCCGGATCTTGGTCATCGTGGCCTCGTCCTTCGCCTCCGCGTTCAGCCGGAGGAGGGGCTCCGTGTTGGAGGGACGGACGTTGAACCACCAGTCGGCCGCGGCGACCGTGAGGCCGTCGAGGTCGTCGAGGGTGACATCGGTGCGCCCCTCGTACGCGGTGCGGATCGCGGTGAGGCGGGCGGCCTGGTCGGCGACCGTGGAGTTGATCTCGCCGGAGCCCGTGTAGCGGTCGTACTGGGCGACGAGGGAGGAGAGCGGGCCCTCCTGGCCGCCGAGGGAGGAGAGGACGTGGAGAGCGGCCAGCATGCCCGTGTCCGCGTTCCAGAAGTCCTTGAAGTAGTAGTGGGCGGAGTGCTCGCCGCCGAAGATCGCGCCGGTGCGGGCCATCTCGGCCTTGATGAAGGAGTGGCCGACGCGGGTGCGGACCGGGGTTCCGCCGTTCTCCCGCACCACCTCCGGAACCGTGCGGGACGTGATCAGGTTGTGGATGATCGCGCCCTTGCCGCCGTTGCGGGCCAGTTCGCGCGCGGCGACCAGGGCGGTGATCGCGGACGGGGAGACCGGGTCGCCGTGCTCGTCCACGACGAAGCAGCGGTCGGCGTCGCCGTCGAAGGCGATACCGAGGTCGGCGCCCTCCGCCGGGACCCGCTTCTGCAGGTCCACGAGGTTGGCCGGGTCGAGCGGGTTGGCCTCGTGGTTCGGGAAGGTGCCGTCCAGTTCGAAGTACATCGGGACGAGGGTCAGGGGCAGGCCGGCGAAGACCGTGGGGACCGTGTGGCCGCCCATGCCGTTGCCGGCGTCGACCACGACCTTCAGCGGGCGGATGGAGGCCAGGTCGACCAGGGAGCGCAGGTGCGCCGCGTAGTCCTCCAACGTCTCGCGGGCGGTGAGGGTTCCCGGCTCGGCGACCGGCTCGGGGGCGCCCGACTCCAGCCACTTCTCGGTCAGTTCGCGGATCTGCGCGAGGCCGGTGTCCTGGCCGACCGGCGCGGCGCCCGCGCGGCACAGCTTGATGCCGTTGTACTGGGCCGGGTTGTGGGAGGCCGTGAACATCGCGCCGGGCAGGTTCAGCGCGCCCGAGGCGTAGTACAGCTGGTCCGTGGAGCACAGGCCGATCTCGGTGACGTCCACGCCGCGGTTCGCCGCGCCGCGCGCGAAGGCCCGGGACAGGCCTGGGGACGAGGGCCGCATGTCATGACCGACGACGATCGCCGCCGCACCCGTCACCTCCGCGAAGGCGGCACCGAAGAGCCCGGCCAGCGCCTCGTCCCACTGGTCCGGCACCACTCCGCGTACGTCGTACGCCTTCACGATCTGCGACAGATCAGCAGCCACGGCCAACCCTCCTGAAAGTCCTATGGGTGCCCACAAACTACCCGCCGGAGGTGAGGGCAGGTGAGCGGACACCTGGTGGACGCACAAGGGTCTCCGAGCCGTGACCGAGGACAGGGCCGGGGTGAGGGGGGTGGCGTGCGGTGGCTCAGTTGTCCGGCGAGCGCAGGACCCGCAGGTGGCCGCGGCGGGCGACCTCCATGGGGTCCACCGTGCGGGTTCCGCCGCCGCCCGCCCCGGCCGCCCGCTCCTGGGGGCGGGCCGCCTCGCGCACGGCGTTGGCAAGCGCTTCCAGATCGTCTCCGCTGGGCCGCGCGGGAGCGGAACCGTCGAGGAGGCGGACGACCTCCCAGCCGCGCGGGGCGGTGAGGCGCTCGGAGTGCTCGGCGCACAGGTCGTAGCAGTGGGGTTCGGCGTAGGTGGCGAGCGGGCCGAGGACCGCGGTCGAGTCGGCGTAGACGTACGTCAGCGTCGCGACGGCGGGTCGGCCGCAGGCGGTGCGCGAACAGCGACGTACAGGGCTCACGACGTTGGACGGTACCGCACTCTTGAGCGGGCCGCGACGACTCTCCCCCAGGTCACTCCACTGTGTCGGACTGTGAAACACCCCACACGCCCCTTCCAACAGGCCGCACTGACCTGCCCGTTCGGGTTCGCGGCGAATCCGGGGCGGTACTGCGTCCGGTCATGAGTCGGCACAAACACTGTCAATTGCCTTGAGTTCGACGGTCTTGGAGGGTTACGGAAACGAGCCAGACCTTGGCCGGAATGGTCAACGTGTGACAGGGGATGTGCCGGTGACCGGTTGCCGCGTGGGGTCGGGCGGGCTGAGCGTGCGGGGACTACGCTTCACCAGTGATGGACAACCGTGTACCGCCCAGTGCCGCCGGCCCCGGGCCCCGTCGCCGTGATCGCCACGGGCGGGGCATGCGGGGGCCGATCGCACCGCCGCAGGTGCCGCTGGCGGCGAGCCGTGCCGAGGTGTTCGCGGATCTGGTGCAGGACTCCGTGGACCGCCTCGAGCGGCGGTGGCCGCAGCTCGCGGAAATCGATTTCGTCGTGCTGGAGGTGCCTCGGCCGGAGGGCCGGGGTGATCAGGCGGGGTGGGGGGACGACGCCGTGCCGCTCGGCGGAACCGTCCCCGCGCGTGACGGGCGGCGGGCGCGGGTGGTCGTGTACCGGCGGCCGGTGGAGATCCGGACCAAGGGGCGGGACGAGCGGGCCGCGCTGGTGCATGAGGTGGTTGTGGAGCAGGTGGCGGAGTTGCTGGGGCTCACGCCGGAGACGGTGGATCCCCGGTACGGGGAGGAGTAGGGCGCCGTGGTGCCGTGGCAGCGGCACGGCTGACCGCGCTGACGGCTCTGGTCGCCCCCACGACCGCGAGCGCAGCCGCGGAGGGCACGGTGCCACTCCCCGCAGCGACTGCGCACCCAGCGTCACCGCCGCGGCTGCCAGGGTGTGATCGCCGTTTCCCGGCGCGGTTACTTCTGCAACACCGACAGGTCCTCATCCGTGTTCGGCACCGCCACCGTTCCCCGGTCGTTCGGGAGGGTCTGGATGGTGAAGCCGGGGATGCCGGCCTCGGTGGCCGAGAGGGTGCGGGAGGCGTAGACCGGGCCGCCGGAGACGGATTCCACGGTCAGGGCGTAGGTGCCCGTCAGGCCGGACGGGCGCGGGGCGTCGATGTTCTGGGTGGTGCCGGACTTGATCGTGTACGACTTCGTCACCGCGGTGCCGCCCTCGCTGCCCGCCGAGGCCGTGACCTTGACCGTGGCGGTGGCGGTGGGCGCCGTGATCGCGAGGGTCGTGCCCTTGGCGCTGTTGTCGGCCGCGGTCGCGCGGGTACCGACGGGGGCCGTGGCCGGGATGTAGGCCGTCTCCTGCTTGTCGCCCTTGCCGCGGACGACACGCAGGGCCGCGACGACCGGGACGGCCTGGTCGGCGGAGGTGAGTATCAGGGAGCCCGCCTCGCCGCGGGTGACGTCGCCGAGGTCGGTCGCGGTGGTCATGCCGGACTTGACGTGCAGGGTCTCGTTCCCGGCCGGGGTGATGGGGCCGTCGGGCGAGGCCAGGCGGACCTTCAGGTCGGCGTCGTCGCCGCCGGGTGTGAAGGCGATCAGGCGGACGTCGGTGGCGTCCTTGGGGATGCCGGGCAGGACCAGGCTGCCGGCCGGGTCGGTGGCCGCGGCCAGCCAGTCGCCGCCGGTCTTGTCGTCCAGGGCCTGCACGGTCGCGCCGACCCGTCCGCTGCGCACGCTGACGTGCACGGTCAGGTCGCCCTGGTGCTCGTCGGTGAGCGTGGAGATCAGGATCGGCTCGCTCGTGTGCGGCTTGATCGTGAGGTTCTCCCCCAGTGGGGATTTGATCGCGCCGTCCTTGCCGTACAGCTCGATGTCGACGACGGCTGCGGAGTCGTCCGGGTTGGTCAGGTGCACGTAGTCGGTGCGGCCGGTGGCCGTACTGGCACCCGGGAACCAGAACTCGGTGTCGGCGGCCGTGCAGGTGACGCCCTGAAGGCCGCGGCCGGTGCCGGCGGCGACCTCGGTGGTCTCCTGGACGGTCCAGCCGGGCGCGAACTTCCCGTCAGCGGTGCCGATCAGGGCGGGCGCGTCCGCACCGGAGGTGTCGCCGGTGACCGGCGTGCCCGGCGCCTTCGGTGTGAGCACCGGCTGGTCCGCCTGCTTCTTGGCGTCCTTGCCCTTCTGGCTCTTCCGGGCGCCGCCCGTGCCGTCCGCCGACTGCTCGCCCGCCGCCTGGAGTTGGGCCTTGCCGCTGTTGGCGGCGCCCTTGGTGACGGGCGTGAACGAGGTGTACGACGTGTCGGCGATGTCCGAGATGCTCGGGGCCGGGCACAGCAGGCTGGTGCGTTCCACGGGCAGTTGGGCGGCCGCCTGGGGGGCGGACGCGCCGGACGCGGGCGGGGTGTCGAACGCGGCGAACGCGGTGACGGCGGCCAGCGCGGTGGTGCAGGCGATCAGGGACAGGGTGGTGCGGTTCACTGCTGGCTCCCGTCGGGGCGCTCGCTGCCGGTGCCGTGGGGGTGCTGGGCCGGGTCGTAACCCTGCTGGGCGGGGTCGTACGCCGGGTCGTAGCCCTGCTGATAGGCCGCCGGATCGTAGGGCGTCCCGTCGGCCGTGCCGCCGTAGGCGTAAGGGTCGTAGGGGGCCGCCTGGTACGGGTCGGGCGGGTATGTCTGCTGGTCGTGGCCGGGGGTCTGGTACTGCTCGCCGCCCTGGTACTGGTCGGCTCCGTAGCCGGTGTACCCGGTGTTCGCGTAGGTGCCCGGGTCCCACTCGTCGTAGGACTGCTGGTGGGGTACGGCGGCCGGGGCCTGCGCCGAGGGCGGCGGGGTGCCGGGCTGCTCCTCGGCGGCCGGTTCCTCGGCCTGGGCGCGCAGGCGGCGGGCGCGGCGGCCCTCGCCGGCGGTGGCCTGGGCGGGCAGCGGCTGCTCCTCGGGGAGGTCGTCGTCGACGTCTCGGCGGCGGCCGGGCAGGGCGAGGACGACCAGGACGACGGCGAGCGCGCCCTGCGCCCACAGCCAGGCGGTGTGGCCCATCGGGTCGTCGTGGACGACGTCCAGCCGGCCGCCGCCGGCGGGCAGCTGGAAGCCCTGGGCCCAGCCGTCGACGGTGGTACGGGTGAGCGTCCTGCCGTCGAGGGTGGCCGTCCAGCCGTCGGAGGCGCTGTCGGCCAGGCGCAGGACACGGCGCCCGGAGCCGGAGGGGATCGTCGTGTGGACCTCCACCGGTCCCGCGGTGATCGGCTGGGCCTTGCCCGAGCCGTCGGCAGCCACGATGGCGGCGCGGGAGACCTCCTGGTCGACGCGCCACAGGGCGCTGCCGTCCTGCTGGCTGAGCCGGCCCAGGCCGGGTGTGGCGTCGAGGACGCGGGTGATCTCGCGGGGTGCGCCCTTGTGGACGAGGACGTAGCGCACGGCGAACCCGCCGAGTTCATCGGCCTGGTCGGCGCCGGAGCCGGCGACGAGGTTGGCGACGACCTTGGCCAGGCGTGCGTTCTCGCCGTCGGCGGCGGCCAGTTCGGCGTCTCCCAGGCGGGCGCCCGCGTCGCGGACCAGCGTGTAGCGCACGCGCGCGGTGGAGTCGCTGTCGAGGACGAGGGTGCGCGCCTGGTCGCCACCGGTGGAGTCCTCGGCGACGAACGCGGGCACCTGGGCCGGGTCGCGGCGCTCCAGGGGGCTGTCGGCGCCGCCGATCATCCAGCCGGCGGCGACGAGCAGCGGGCCGGCGGCGGAGGCGAAGGCGATCAGGGCGGCGACGGGCTGGCGCCAGCCGAAGCTCTGCTCGGCCACGCGGGCGCGTGCGCCGTCGGCGCCGAGGGCGGCGGCGGCCAGCAGGGCGATGCCGTAGACGAGGGTGGCCGGGCCGGCCCAGGTCGACTGGTTGGACAGGACGGCGAAGACGAGGCCCAGCAGCGCTACGGCCCAGGCGGTGCGGATGCCCAGCTGCCGCTCGGAGCGCAGGAGCGCGCCGAGGGCGGCCAGCACGACGCCGATGAGCATCAGGCCGTGCACGGTGCCGGGGCCGCCGGGGCTGGCGCCGAGCAGATCCAGCGCGGAGGCGGTCGAGGGGCCGTACTCCAGGCCCGCTTCCTGGAAGAAGCCGGTCGGGAGCAGGGTCAGCGACCAGGGGGCGAGGACGAGCAGCGGGGTGCCGAGCTGGGCCAGGAAGCGCAGACCGTGGGCGGGGAGGTCACCGCGGCGCAGGACGAGCACGCCGAGGCCGAGGACGAGCGCGAGGGGCCAGACGATCGGCGTGAAGGCGGTGGTGAGGGTCAGCAACAGCGCGTACGCCCAGGTGGCGCGCCAGCTGCCGCGCGCGCCGGAGCGGTTCGCGAGGCCGCTCGCGGCGATGCCCGCGCGCGCGATGAGCGGGAGCAGCACGGCGAGGACGGCGGTGCCGATACGGCCGCCGGCCAGGGCGCCGGTGGTGGCGGGCAGGAAGGCGTAGGCGATGGCCGCCCACGCGCGCAGCAGCCGGGAGGTGACCAGCGGCCGGGAGGCGAAGTAGGCGGTGCATCCGGCGAGCGGTACCGAGCCGACCAGCAGGACGGTGACGGCGAGTCCGGTGGAGCCGAACAGGAGGGAGGCCAGGCCGGCGACGATCACGAGATAGGGCGGTGCGGAGGGGGTGCCGCCGGCGCCGACCGGGTGCCAGGCATCGAGGTAGCGGGACCACAGGTCGCCGGCGTCGGCCGGGGCGGGCAGCAGGGCGCCGCCCGCGAGTGCGCCGCCGCCGAGCAGGGCGCGGCAGGCGACGAGGGAGACCAGGAGCAGGACGAGGAAGAGCACCGGGCCGGGTTTGCGGGCGATCCGCTTGAGCCGGGCGAACTGCTCGACCTCCAGGAACTCGGCGTCGTCGCCGCCGGGCCCGGATTCCACGGCGCCGCCGTGCCGGCCGGCCGAGGAGGTGTCGGTGTCGGAGCCGCTGGTGAAGTTGCCCGCGAACTGCTCGACGGTGGCCCGGACGGTGGCGCCGGGCGGCGGGAAGAGGCGGCGCAGTTCGCCCTTGTCGGCCTGCGCGGGGCCGCGGTGGCGCCGGGCGGCGATGATCCGCTCGGGCCGCAGCAGGATGCTCAGCAGGCCGCGGATCTCGTCGACGGCCTGGCCGGGGACCTTGCCGACGAGGTAGGCGACGGTCCGCAGGAGGGTGCCGAGGACGAGCCGCAGCAGCACCCAGGGCAGGGTGGCGGTACGGGTGTTGGCGAGCAGGGTGTAGACGGCGCCGGCCTTGTCGACCTTGTGGGGGGAGGCGGTGGTGCGGCCCGCGCAGTCGACGGTGCGGCGCTCGCGGGAGGCGGCCTCGGCGTGCCGGACGACCGCCTCGGGGGCCACCAGGACGCGGTGGCCGGCCGTGTGGGCGCGCCAGCACAGGTCGACGTCGTCACGCATCAGGGGCAGCCGGCGGTCGAAGCCGCCGAGCCGCTCGAAGACGTCGCGGCGGATGAGCATGCCGGCGGTGGAGACGGACAGCACGGTGCGGACGTGGTCGTGCTGGCCCTGGTCCTGTTCGCGGCGGTCCAGGCCGGTCCAGCGGCGGCCGGAGTTGGCGATGGAGACGCCGACCTCCAGCAGCTGCCGGCGGTCGTACCAGCCGCGCAGCTTGGGGCCGACGACCGCCACGTCGTCGCGGCCGAGTTCGAGTTCGTTGTCGACGACCCGGAGCAGCTGGGCGAGGGCGTCGGGTTCGGGGGCGCAGTCGTCGTGCAGCAGCCACAGCCACTGGATGGGCTCGCCGTGCGGCAGTTCGGGCAGGTCGTAGGCGTCGTCGCGCCACGAGCGCGTGACCGGGTCCCAGCCGCTCGGGCGCTTGAGGTACGGCAGCTCCTCGGGGGTGAGGACCGGGGCGATGCGGCTCGCCTCCTCCACGGCCTGGCCGAAGCCGGTGCGGCGGGCGAGGTGCAGCACATTGCCGTCGCCGAGGGCGTCGGTGAGCAGCTGGGCGGAGTCGTCCGCGCTGCCGGTGTCGGCGGCGACCGCGTGCTGGACGGGGCGCTCCTGGCCGAGCAGGCCGGCGAGCGCGTGGGGCAGCCAGCGGGCACCGTCGTGGGAGACGAGGACCGCGGTCACCACATGACGCGGGAACTCGGGCGGGCGGGACGGGTCAAACACGGCGGTGGCAGCGTCGTGTTGTGCTGCTGCATGGCTGTGCACGGACATCGAGGTACGGGCCCCGGTTCGATGGACTGCGGTGGACGCCTCTGTCTCCTCGTGCGTCAAGGGGACAGCGGGGCGCCTCGGACGAGCGACCACACTATCGGCTGGCCATGACGACGGCCCGCCGCCTGTGGATAACCCACCGGTGACGGGCCGTTCGTGACGTTTTCGGATGTGTACGCATGTGCGCGTGCACGCGCGAGGGCGCGTGTTCTCAGATGGCGGCCTTCTTGAGTCTGCGGCGTTCGCGCTCGGACAGGCCGCCCCAGATGCCGAAGCGCTCGTCGTTGGCGAGGGCGTACTCGAGGCACTCGGAGCGGACCTCACAGGCGAGGCAGACCTTCTTCGCCTCTCTGGTGGAGCCGCCCTTCTCGGGGAAGAAGGACTCGGGGTCGGTCTGGGCGCACAGCGCGCGCTCCTGCCAGCCGAGTTCCTCGTCCGCGTCGTCGACCAGCAGTTGCTGCACCAGCTCGGTCATGTGCGCCCCTCGTCTGTCTTCAACGTCCCCGTGCGTAGCCGTTACCGATTTCGGCTGAACGACACGAGTGAAATTACAAGTGTGCTGCTCCGGGCGAGTCAAGCCGAGATCTGCTATTGGGCCCGTTATTCACTCTGCGGAACCAAGGCCGTGCGGAAAGTGTTCAAATCGCCATAAACCTTGACACACAAACGAGACCCGAGAGGCGACCGAATCCCGTACAGGTCTCTGTACGTAGGAGGACGCCCCCGTGTTCGATCGCGTTCCGCGAGGCTCGCGCGCTCGGATGTGCCCCATGTGTCCCGGCATCCCGGTGAACAAACCTTTCACCTGACAGATGAACCGGATGAGGTGAAACATGTCCCACATACCGGGCGCCGAGTTGACACTGCGAGTGTGAACCGGTGTCCTAGTGGGCATGCTCGCGAACTTGGCACTCACCTCGACCCGCACCGCCGGGTCCCATGGTGCCGCCCGCGCACGCTGTAGCTGTTGTCGCTGTTCCAGCTGTTGAGCCACGCTCGCTCCGGCTGTTCCCGAGTCCATCCCGACTCGGTCGCGTTTCCCTGTCGGTGATCCCTCATCCAGGGCATCCCGCCCGCCCGTGACCCGGGCGGACCGTACGCGTCACCCCAGCTCCGGCCCCCCACATCTCCCGCCGAGGACCACCGACCGATGAACAGCGACAACGACCTCCAGATCGCCGGCGACATCCTCGAAGTCCCGCACCTGCTCCAGCCGCCGCGCGAGCACCCGGCCACCGTCGCCGAGTTCGCGGGGCTCGCCCGCTCGATCGCCGCCGACCGCTCCCAGTGGGCGCACCTGGTCCGCTACGACGCCACCACCCGCTGGTACCACCGGCTGCGCACCGGCCCCGGCTACGAGGTGTGGTTGCTGTCCTGGGTGCCGGGACAGGGCAGCGGACCGCACGACCACGGCCGCTCCTCCGGTGTCCTCACCGTCCTGGAGGGCACCCTCACCGAGCGCACCGAGCGGGGCACGCGCGCGCTGGCGGCGGACGCACAGCGGGTGTTCGCGCCGGGGTACGTGCACGAGGTGGTGAACGACGCGCTCGAGCCGGCCGTGAGCCTGCACGTCTACTACCCGGGCCTGACCGAGATGCCGATGCACGCCTCACCGCACTGCGAGGCGCGCACCGAGCCGCGTGCGGTGTCGGCCTGACATCTTTCCCGCCTCCGACGCGCCGACTGCCTGACGCGTTGTCGTACCCGCCTGCGAGACTTGGCCCATGCGCATTGTGGTTCTGGCAGGCGGCATCGGTGGTGCCCGTTTCCTGCGCGGTCTGAAGCGGGCCGTGCCGGACGCGGACGTCACCGTGATCGGCAACACCGGCGACGACATCCACCTCTTCGGGCTGAAGGTCTGCCCGGACCTGGACACGGTGATGTACACGCTGGGCGGCGGCATCAACGAGGAGCAGGGCTGGGGGCGGACCGACGAGACCTTCCACCTCAAGGAGGAGCTGGCGGCCTACGGCGTGGGCCCGGACTGGTTCGGGCTCGGCGACCGGGACTTCGCCACGCACATCGTGCGGACGCAGATGCTGGGCGCCGGTTATCCGCTGAGCGCGGTCACCGAGGCTCTGTGCGACCGCTGGAAGCCGGGCGTGAAGCTGATCCCGATGACCGACGACCGCGTGGAGACGCATGTCGCGGTCGAGGCCGACCGTGAGCGCAAGGCCGTCCACTTCCAGGAGTACTGGGTGCGGCTGCGGGCCTCCGTACCCGCCGAGGCCGTGGTCCCGGTCGGCGCCGAGCAGGCCAAGCCCGCGCCGGGCGTCCTGGAGGCCATCGCCGAGGCCGACGTCATCCTCTTCCCGCCGTCCAACCCGGTCGTGTCCATCGGCACGATCCTCGCCGTGCCCGGCATCCGGGAGGCCATCGCGGACGCGGGCGTGCCCGTGGTCGGCCTGTCCCCCATCGTCGGGGACGCGCCCGTGCGCGGGATGGCCGACAAGGTGCTCGCCGCGGTCGGCGTGGAGTCCACGGCCGCCGCGGTCGCCGAGCACTACGGCTCCGGGCTGCTGGACGGCTGGCTGGTGGACACGGTGGACGCGGCCGTGGTCGATCGGGTCGAGGCGGACGGCATCCGCTGCCGGGCCGTACCGCTGATGATGACCGATGTGGACGCGGCCGCGCAGATGGCCCGGGAGGCACTGGCACTGGCCGAGGAGGTGCGGGAGGCGTGAGCGAGGAGCGCCCGGAGTACACGGTCCGGGCCCTGACGGGCATTCCGGAGGTGCAGCCGGGCGACGATCTCGCCAAGCTGATCGCCGCCGCCGGGCCCGGTCTGGCGGACGGAGACGTGCTGCTCGTCACCTCCAAGATCGTCTCCAAGGCCGAGGGCCGGATCGTGCGGGCGGCCGACCGGGAGGCGGCCATCGACGCCGAGACGGTCCGGGTCGTGGCCCGGCGCGGCCCGCTGCGCATCGTGGAGAACCGGCAGGGCCTGGTCATGGCCGCCGCGGGGGTCGACGCCTCCAACACCCCCGCCGGCACCGTGCTCCTGCTGCCTCGGGACCCGGACGCGTCCGCGCGCGCGATCCGCGCCGGCCTGCGCGACGCCCTCGGCGTCAACGTCGGTGTCGTCGTCACCGACACTTTCGGGCGTCCCTGGCGCGCGGGGCTCACGGACGTGGCGATCGGCGCCGCCGGGGTGCGCGTGCTGGACGATCTGCGCGGGAGCACGGACGCGTACGGCAATCCGCTCAGCGCGACCGTCGTGGCCACGGCGGACGAGCTGGCCGCCGCGGGTGACCTGGTCAAGGGCAAGGCGGCCGGGCTGCCGGTCGCCGTGGTGCGCGGACTGCCCCACGTGGTGGACGGCGGGGGTGACGGGGACGAGGGCGGTGAGGGCGCGCGGGCGCTGGTGCGCTCCGCGCGCGACGACATGTTCCGGCTCGGCACCTCCGAGGCGGTCCGGGAGGCCGTCGCCCAGCGGCGCACGGTACGGGCCTTCACCGATGAACCCGTGGACCCCGGCGCGGTACGGCGCGCGGTGGCGGCGGCGGTCACCGCGCCCGCCCCGCACCACACCACACCGTGGCGGTTCGTGCTTCTGGAGTCGGAGGAGTCCCGGACACGGCTGCTGGACGCGATGCGGGACGCCTGGATCGCCGACCTGCGCCGGGACGGCAGGAGCGAGGAGTCCATCACCAAGCGGGTCCGCCGCGGGGACGTCCTGCGCAACGCGCCCTACCTCGTCGTGCCGTGCCTCGTCATGGACGGCTCCCACCGTTACGGGGACGCGCGGCGGGACGGCGCCGAGCGGGAGATGTTCGTCGTCGCGATGGGCGCGGGCGTGCAGAACTTCCTGGTCGCGCTGGCCGGGGAGCGGCTGGGCTCGGCGTGGGTGTCGTCCACGATGTTCTGCCGGGACGTGGTGCGCGAGGTGCTCGGGCTGCCGGCGGAGTGGGACCCCATGGGCGCGGTGGCGGTCGGCCATCCGGCGGAGGAGCCGAGAACGCGGCCGGAGCGGGACGCGGGGGCGTTCGTCGAGGTGCGGTGAGTTCTGCGCGTGGGCGAGTTCGGCGCGTGGGCGCCGCGCGGGTTCCGCGCACTCGTTCCGCTACGACCGCCTAGTCTCGTAGGACAAGCCCCCGCACCCTAGGACCTCACCAGTGGCAGGACGTTTCGCCCCGCGTCCCACGCGTACGACCGTGCGCGGCGGGCAGGCCGGCGTACCCGCGGGGGCGGGCGCCGGGATACCGCGGCAGGCGACGGCACCGGTGCGGGTACGACGGTGGGTGCCGGACGGGCCGCTCGACCTCGGGCTGGTACTCGGGCCGCTCCGGCGCGGGCCCGGCGATCCGACGTTCCGGGCCACGGCGGACGGGTCCGTATGGCGGGCCACCCGTACCCCCGCCGGGCCGGGCACGCTGCGCGTGCGCGCGTACGACGGTGAGGTGCTCGGCGAGGCATGGGGGCCGGGTGCCGAGTGGCTGCTGGACCGGCTGCCCGAGTTGCTCGGCGCGGCCGACGACCCGGACGCGTTCGCGCCCCGGCACCGGGTGGTGGCGCTGGCGCGGCACCGCCGGCCGGGGTTGCGGCTGACGCGGACCGGGCTGGTTCTGGAGTCCTTGATCCCATCGGTGCTGGAGCAGAAGGTCACGGCCGATGAGGCGTACCGGGCGTGGCGGCTGCTCGTACGGAGGTTCGGGGAGCCGGCGCCGGGGCCCGCGGGGGTGAGTGAACGGCCGATGTGGGTGATGCCCGCGCCACGGACCTGGGCGTTGATCCCCTCCTGGGAGTGGCACCGGGCCGGGGTCGACGACAAGCGGGCCTCGACGATTCTGCGGGCCGTGCGGGTCGCTGCGCGGCTGGAGCAGGCCGTGGGGATGCCGGCGGCCGAGGCGCAGGCGCGGCTGGAGGTCGTGCCGGGGATCGGGCCGTGGACGTCGGCGGAGGTCGTGCAGCGCAGCCACGGGGCGCCGGATGCGGTGACGGTGGGGGATCTGCATCTGCCGGGGATCGTGGGGTGGGCGCTCGCGGGGGATCGTCATGCCGACGACGGGGTGATGCTTCGGTTGCTCGAGCCGTACGCCGGGCAGCGGCATCGGGCGGCTCGGCTGATTCTGCTGAGTGGGCATGTGCCGGCTCGGCGGGCGCCGAAGATGCCTCGGGTGGACATCGGGTTGCTGTGAGGCGCCCTGTGCCGGTGCCTTTCTTTCCCGACCGGCGCTTTCGTGGTTGCCCTGTGCCGTTCCCTGTCCTCGCCGACCCGCGCTTTCGTGGTTGACCTGTGCCGGTGCCTTCGGCTCCGCCGACTGTCTCGTGGTGCGCTGTGCTGTGGCTGAGCAGGGCGTCTGGCTGGGCCGTGCCGGTGGGGTGCCCTGCGCCGCGGGCGGCCGGGGGTCGGGTCGCTCACCGGCGCCGGTCGGGTGCCGCTGCGCCCACCCGTGCCGCCCCAGCGGCTCGACTGCCCGCAGCTGACCAGCTGGGCAGTTGGGCAGTTGGGGGGGACGGGTGCGCCGATTCGCGGGCAGCGGCACTGCCGCTCGGCTACTGGTCGGAGGAAAAGCGCACCGCGCCCGCCGGGATGCGGGCGTCGCACCACACCCGTACTCCCTCGCGCAGCTCGTTGTCGGCGCCCACGACCGCGCCGTCGCCGATCACCGTGCCGGTGAGGACGGAGCGTTCGCCGACGCGGGCGCGGGTGCCGATCAGGGAGTCGGTGATGACGGCGCCGGGTTCGATGACGGCACCGGGGAGGATGGTCGAGCCGAAGACGCGGGCGCCCTCCGCCACGAACGCGCCCTCGCCGACCACCGTGCCGCCCGTCAGCTTGGCGTCGGGAGAGACCGTCGCCGTGGGCAGGACGAGCCGGTCGCCGCAGCGGCCGGGGACGGCCGGGGAGGGGGCACGGCCGAGGACCAGGTCGGCCGAGCCGCGCACGAAGGCGGCCGGGGTGCCGAGGTCCAGCCAGTACGTGGAGTCGACCAGGCCCTGGAGGTGGGCGCCGGCGGCGAGGAGGCCGGGGAAGGTCTCCCGTTCCACGGACACCGGGCGCCCCGCCGGGATCGTGTCGATGACCGAGCGGCGGAAGACGTACGCCCCCGCGTTGATCTGGTCGGTGACGATCTCCGCAGGCGTCTGCGGCTTCTCCAGGAAGGCGAGGACGCGGCCGGTCCCGTCCGTCGGGACCAGGCCGTAGGCGCGCGGGTCGGTCACCTTGGTCAGGTGCAGGGAGATGTCCGCTCCCGTCGACTCGTGGGTGTCGACCAGGGCCCTGATGTCCAGGCCCGTCAGGATGTCGCCGTTGAAGATCAGCACCGGGTCGTCGGGACCGGAGTGCAGGCGGGAGGCCACGTTGCGGATGGCGCCGCCCGTGCCGAGGGGCTCGTCCTCGGTGACGTACTCGATGTGCAGGCCGAGGGCGGCGCCGTCGCCGAAGTAGGGCTCGAAGACCTCGGCGAGGTAGCTCGTCGCGAGGACGATGTGCTCGACGCCCGCCGCTCTCGCTCTCGCCAGCTGGTGCGTGAGGAACGGCACCCCGGCGGCCGGGACCATGGGCTTGGGAGTGTGCACCGTGAGCGGGCGCAGCCGGGTGCCTTTGCCGCCGACCAGGAGGATCGCTTCTGTCACCTGTCGTCTCTGCTTCCTGCCGGGACCGGCCGAACTACTCGTCACTACACGTTTCGGCCGGTCAGTGTATGCAGACCGTGCGACGACGCCCCGATGGCCGCGCGGTGTCCCGCGGGATCGGTGTGCGGATTCCCCCGGCCGGACCCGTCCGGCCCAGGCCGACCGCCGGCCATCCCCGTAGCCGCCCCCACCCGTTCCCCGACGGCGGTGAACGCGCTCCCCGGTCTCAGCGCCCCTGGTAGCGCGCCGCGTTGGAACGGGCCGTGCCGAGTTTGGCGTAGAGCGACTTGCCGGGGCACTCGGTGGCGTATCCGTCCCGATGGCCGGAGATCACATTCAGTCGCACGTTCTTCCCCTTGGGGTAGAGATTGCCACTACCCGACGTGAGATATGTCTTTCCGCGTGGATTGGCCCCATAGCCGATGTCCGGCCAGCCCATGCTCTTGACGTGGTAGCGGTGGATACCGCGGATGACGGAGGGGGCGGGAACACCCGCACTTGTCGCCCGAGCCCGTGTGGTGCACGAATGCCGCCTTGATCTTCTTCGTGCAGACGAACCCGCCGTCCGCGCGGTGACTCGTTCGCGCCCCAGCTCCGGCGCGTGATGATCCGCGGGCGCGGCCCGATGTACGGCTTGGCCCCCAACGGGCCCTTGAGCCGGGTGAGTTCCCGCTCGGGTGTGCCACCGGCCCAGCTCGGGGAATGAGCGCGAGGGCCGCGGCACAGGTGGCGCCGACCGAGGAAGCGACGAAGCGACGAGGCACCGATGGGGGAAGGGAGGAATCCACGCACGCCCATGATCTTGGACATAGTCACACAAATCTCCGCAACGGCGAACTGACGGGCCGTCGGGAAACGTTCCGCCGAACCGGTGGCCTCCGCGCTCGGTGCGCGCGCCCGCCCGCGCGTACCCTGTCCCGGGTGAACGCCACCGATCGCACCCCTGCCGACCTGCTGGCTTCCGCGCTCGCCGCGGACCCCGGCCGTCCTCTGGTGACCTTCTACGACGACGCCACGGGCGAACGCGTCGAACTGTCCGTGGCCACCTTCGCCAACTGGGTGGCCAAGACCGCCAACCTCCTTCAGGGTGACCTCTCCGCCGGCCCCGGTGACCGGGTCACGCTGCTGCTGCCCGCCCACTGGCAGACGGCGGTGTGGCTGCTGGCCTGTTCCTCGGTGGGCGCGATCGCGGACGTCGCCGGGGACCCGGCGGCGGCCGACGTGGTGGTCAGCGGGCCGGACTCGCTGGAGGCCGCGCGGGCTTGCCGTGGCGAGCGGGTCGCGCTGGCGCTGCGGCCGCTCGGCGGGCGGTTCCCGCAGCCGCCGGAGGGTTTCCTCGACTACGCCGTGGAAGTGCCGGGCCAGGGTGACCGGTTCACCCCGTTCGCACCGGTGGATCCGGAGGAACCGGCGCTCGTCGTGGCCGGCCGGGAGTTCAGCGGGGCCGAGGTCGTCGAGCTGGCCTCGGCGGGGGCGCCGTCGCTGGACTTGACCGGGCCGGGGTCCCGGATGCTGTCCGCTCTGCCGTACGACACGTGGGAGGGGCTCAGCGCGGGGCTGTACTCGCCGTTGGCCGCCGGGGGGTCCGTGGTGCTGTGCCGTCATCTCGGCCGGCTGGACGAGGAGGCTCTCGCCAAGCGGATCGAGAGCGAGAGGGTGACAGCGGTGCGGCGGTAGGGCCGCCCTCCGGGCGCGGTGCGTCGTGGCTGGTCGTGGCCACCCGGCGGAGCCGCGTATCGATACGGTCAGGTCGGCCGCGGTCCCCCACTCGGAGTAACACAAGGGGCCTTCGCCCACCTCCCCCGCCATCGTCGTAAGAGCAGCACGTGACGCTCGTACGCCATGAGGGGGTGCCCCGGCCGTGACCGACACCGCAGGCAAACCCCTCGGTCCCGGTCTCGGGGCCTCCGCCGCCGGGCAAGGGCTCGTACGGCGGCGTCGGCGGCGGTGGCTGAAAGGGTCGGCGCTGGGCGTCGCCGGACTTCTCGCCGTGGCCGCCGGGACCGGCTGGGCCGTCTACGCCAAGCTCAGTGCAAACATCACCACCGACGACGCGGCCGCCGCCGAGCTGGCCCGGTACGAGCGGGAGCGGCCCACCGCACTGGTGCGGGGCGCGCAGAACATCCTGCTGATCGGGTCCGACACGCGGGCCGGTGAGGGCAACAGCGAGTACGGGCGGGACCTGGGCAGTGAGCGGTCCGACACGACGATCCTGCTGCACCTGGCCGCCGACCGGCACAGCGCCACCGCGGTCTCACTGCCCAGGGACCTGATGGTGGACATCCCCGGCTGCCGGCGGGCGGACGGCAGCCGGAGCGAGCCGGTCTTCGCGATGTTCAACCACGCGTTCCAGGTGGGCGGTTCGGCGTGCACCATCCGTACCGTCGAGAGGCTGACGGACATCCGGGTCGACCATCACATGGTCGTCGACTTCAGCGGGTTCAAGGAGATGGTGGACTCCGTCGACGGGGTGCGGGTGTGCCTGAAGGAGCCCGTCGACGACAAGGCGGCCAAGGTGAAGCTGCCCGCGGGCAAGGTCACCCTCGACGGGGAGCAGGCGCTCGGTTACGTGCGGGCGCGCAAGTCGCTCGGCGACGGCAGCGACACCGAGCGGATGGAGCGGCAGCAGCTCTTCCTCGGCGCGTTCGTCGACAAGGTGCGGAGCAATGACGTCCTGCTGAACCCGGCGAAGCTGTATCCGGTGCTGGACGCGGCGACCTCCTCGCTGACCACCGATCCGGATCTGGCCAGTCTGCGCGGTTTGTACCAGTTGGTGCGCGGGCTGCGTGACATCCCCACCGAACGAGTGCAGTTCCTCACGGTGCCGAGGGAGTCGTACGTATACGACAGCAACCGTGACCAGCTCGTGGAGCCGGAGGCGGAGAAGCTGTTCGCGCGGCTGCGGATGGACCGGCCGGTGGCGGTGACCCCGGATCTTTCACAGGAGACTCCCAGGAAGAGCGGGGAGAAGGACGGCAAGAGCGACCCCTCCCCCGCCCCGACCTTCCGCGGAAAAACGGCCGCCGAGCACAGCTGCGAGTAAGACGATCATCAAGAAGACGAACTTTCGTTCAGAATATGAGGGGGATTGCCCAGTTGTAGGAAGGTCGAATTTGTCACCGGCGTCGCTCGACGCTGAACTGGGCGGATAGTGTGAGCGATCCGGTGCACCTGGCCGCGAGGTCCGTCCTGGGGCCGTGCACTGATTCACCGAGACCCGAGCGCCTGAAGGGGGAAGGCGCCGCGTGGCCCCGACGGAGGATTCGGACAACCGTGGACGCGCAAGGCCGTGGGCGGGCGGACAACATCGACCCCGCAGACCAGTGGGTACTCAATCCGAACACCGGCGAATACGAACTGCGACTGAGCCCTTCCCCAGCGCAGTCACCGGTCCCCGGTCCCCGGAGACCGGCTCAGGGCGGCGGCGGTGCGCCGCGCCGTCGTGACGACTCGGCGCCCGGCGGAACGCGTGAGACGCGCCGGGTACGTCCCGGCGACGTCCCCGCGCCGCGTACCCGGCGCCGGGGCGCCGAGCCGGAGGTGCCGCAGGGGCGGCGCGCGGCCCGGCGGCCGGTGAAGAAGACGTCGAAGGTGAAGAAGGCGCTGCTGTGGACCGGCGGGTCCATGGCCTTCGTGCTGGTCGCCGTGTCGGCCGCCGGATACCTGTACATAAGGCACCTGAACGGCAACATCACGTCCGTCTCCGACGACGGTGCGAGCACGGGCGGCTTCCGCAAGGACGAGGCGATCAACATCCTGCTGATCGGCACGGACAAGCGGACCGGCAAGGGCAACGAGGGCTACGGCGACGCGGGCAGCGTCGGGCACGCGGACACCAACATCCTGCTGCACGTCTCCAAGGACCGGTCCAACGCGACCGCGCTGAGCATCCCGCGTGACCTGATCGTCGACATCCCGGACTGCCCGACACAGCAGGAGGACGGCACCGAGAAGGTCATTCCGGGCTCGGAGGGCGCCCGTTTCAACACGAGCCTCGGGCAGGACGGCCGTACGCCGAGCTGCACCATGCGCACGGTGACCGAGCTGACCGGGATCAAGCCGGACGACTTCATGGTCGCCGACTTCAACGCG
This sequence comes from Streptomyces sp. NPDC045022, assembly GCF_056432605.1. Lineage (NCBI taxonomy): Bacteria > Bacillati > Actinomycetota > Actinomycetes > Kitasatosporales > Streptomycetaceae > Streptomyces > Streptomyces sp. NPDC045022. The sequence continues at coordinate 350,310 of NZ_JBWKIR010000005.1, read as the reverse complement.
GTCAAGACGCTGACCGAGGCGGTGGGCGGTGTCGAGGTCTGCCTGGCCCACGACATCAACGACAAGGACTCGCACCTCAAGCTCTCCAAGGGCACGCACAACATCTCCGGGGAACAGGCGCTGGCGTTCGTGCGCACCCGGCACTCCGTCGGTTTCGGCGGGGACCTGAGCCGGATCGGGCTTCAGCAGCAGTTCCTGAGCGCGCTGATGCGCAAGCTGAAGGGGAACTCCACGCTCACCAGTCCGACGAAGATGCTGGACCTGGCGGAGGCCGGCACCAAGGCGCTGACCGTCGACGACAAGCTGGACAGCATCGGGAAGCTGAAGGACCTGGGGCTGGAGCTGGGCAAGCTCAATCCGAAGAACCTGACGTTCACGACGGTGCCGGTCGTCGACAACCCCGCGGAGAAGGTAAAGGCCACGGTCGTCCTCAACGAGACCAAGGCGCCCGCGGTCTTCGACGCCGTCAGGAACGACGTCTCCTTCACCGCGGTGAAGGAGAAGCAGAAGGCCGCGAAGGACGCCCAGGCCGCCCGGCTCAAGGGCAGCAAGGCGCCCGCCTCCGAGGTGCGGGTGCGCATCCTCAACGGGGGGGCCGTGGCGGGCAGCGCCCAGTCGGTGCTCAACTGGCTGCAGAACGACGAGGGTGTGACCAAGTCGGAGAACGCCGGAAACGCCCCGGCCGCACTGGCCAGGACCACGCTCGAGTACGCGCCCGACCAGGCGGACCAGGCACGCCGGCTGGCCGCCGTCATGGGGCTGTCCGGCTCCGCGCTGAAGCCCGGCAAGAGCGTGACCAACACCCAGGGCGTGCCGGCGATGACGCTGACCCTGGGCAAGGACTTCAAGGAGGCGGGCGTCTCCCTCACTCCCCCGGCGAAAGCACCCAAGGTCGACAAGTCGACGGCGGACAAGGTGCGGTGCGCCTCGTAGACACAGAGCGCCCGAAGGCACGGTCGCATTCACCGAACGAGTGCATTTCATATGAATGCGTATTCTGTGCGATGACCAGCGGATGGGGTGCGCCTCGTAGGTAACCCAATGGGCCCGTCATGCGTCTAACTGGACGCGGGACGGGCCCGTTGCATGGCGCAAGGGTGGGGAGGGCACGGAGTTGGCGCAGAGCGAGGTGCGCGGGGAGGCTCCTGCGGCCGAGGACACGATGTCGCTCACGCCGCAGGCCTCGGATGCGCCGGCGGGTTCCGGAGGGCGCGGCGGCCGGCGGCGGGCCGGCGGGACGAAGACCGACCGGCGCCGGCGCAGACGGCGCGCTCTGCGCTGGTCGGCGAGCGTGCTGGCGGTGGTGATACTCGGCACGGCCGGCGCCGGATACCTGTACTACCAGCACCTCAACGGCAACATCCAGAAGGGCAAGCGCAGCAGCGCCGACGACTCCAAGGCGCACCGGACCGAGCCGAACGCGGCCGGTCAGACACCGCTGAACATCCTTCTGATCGGTTCCGACAGCCGTAACTCCGACGAGAACGTGAAGCTCGGCGGCAGCAGGGACCACCGCGGCGACCCCCCGCTCGCGGACGTGCAGATGCTCATCCATCTCTCCGCGGACCGGCAGAGCGCGGCCATGGTCAGCATCCCGCGCGACACCCGGGTCGACATCCCCGAGTGCACGGACCCGGACACCGGCAAGGTCTACCCGGCGACCAACGACATCATCAACGTCAGCCTGGCCCGGGGCGGAGCCGGCTGCACGCTGGCCACCTGGGAGAACCTCACCGGGGTCTACATCGACCACTGGATGACGATCGACTTCTCGGGCGTGGTGCGGATGGGCAACGCCGTCGGCGGTGTCGACGTCTGCGTGCGGCAGAACGTCTGGGACCACCCGACGCCCAAGGTCCCCGGTGGCTCCGGCCTGAAGATGAGGGCGGGGACGCACAAGGTGAAGGGCGAGCAGGCCCTGCAGTGGCTGCGCACCCGGCACGCCTGGGGCAGCGACCTGATGCGGGCCCGCGCCCAGCACATGTACCTGAACTCGATGATGCGCACGCTCAGGAAGCAGAACGTGTTCACCGACACCGGGCGGCTGATGGACCTGGCGGAGGCGGCCACCAAGTCGCTGAAGGTCTCCGAGGAGATCGGCACGGTCAAGAAGCTCTACGACCTGGGCATGCAGCTGAAGTCGGTGCCGTCGGACCGCATCACGTCGCTGACCATGCCCAACGTGCCTGACCGGCTGGACGAGAACCACGTCGTACCGGACAAGGCCAACGCCGACAAGGTGTGGCAGATGCTCCAGGACGACGTGCCGTTCGACAAGAACGGCGAGAAGTCGGGGACGCGGGCGGCCGCGAGCAAGGAGCCGGCCAGGAAGCCCTCGCTCGACGCGAGCCGGCTCGGCGTGCTGGTGCAGAACGCCACCCGTAGCTCCACCGAGGCCCCGGTGTCGCAGCGGGCGCGGACGATCAGCGAGGCGCTCGTGCAGCAGGGCTACGGCAGGGCGGTCGCCGACACCTCGGGGGCGCTCTCCGAGGACAAGACGGTCGTGCGGTACCCGAGCGCGGACCTGGAGGGTGACGCCCAGGCGGTCGCCAGGACACTCGGCATCCCCATGAGCTCGGTGAAGAAGTCGACCGACGTGTCGGGGGTCACGGTCGTCGTCGGCGCGGACTGGCGCACCGGCACGTCCTACCCCAAGCAGTCCGCCCCGAAGGCCGGCGACCTGCCCGCGGGCAGCGACGCCGTCAACGGCTCGGACAACACGAAGTGCATGGACGTGTACGACGTCTACCGCTGGTAGCGGAGGCCGGCCGCCGGCAACGCTCGGGCCCCCTTCTCGACGGAGGAGGGGGCCCCTGTCGTTCACTCGGGGCTCCTTCGCGCAGGCGGAGGACCCGTGTGCTCAGGCGGCGTCCACGACCGCCGGCCGCCGGGAGGCGATGACCTTCTTCGCCAGGGACCTGGGGCTGGTCAGGAAGCCCCAGCCCCACGACATGTGCATGGTGGCCAGCGCCACCGGGATCTGCAGGCGGGCCTTGAGGGGCAGGCCCCTGCCCGCCGGGACGGAGCCCGCGACGATGGCCGCCAGGTAACCGCCGGGGATCACCAGACCCCACGGGGTCAGCGTCACACCCACCACGAGGCCCGCGGCCAGCGCGCACACCGCCGTCGGCGGGGCGAGGTAGCGCAGGTTGATGGAGCCCGAGTGGTACCGGGCGACGACATGCCGCCAGCGTCCGTAGTCCTTGTACTGCTTGGCCAGCGCCCGCACCGAGGGACGCGGGCGGTACGACACCTTCAGCTCCGGCGAGAACCAGATCAGGCCGCCCGCCTCGCGGATGCGGAAGTTCAGCTCCCAGTCCTGGGCGCGGATGAACTCCTCGTTGTAGCCGCCCTGTTGCTCCAGGGCCTCGCGGCGGAACACACCGAGGTAGACCGTCTCGGCGGGGGCGGCCTGGCCGCCGGTGTGGAAGGCCGCGTTACCGACGCCGATCTTCGAGGTCATCGCGGCGGCGACCGCGTGCTCCCAGTCGTTCTCGCCCTCGGCGTGCATGATGCCGCCGACGTTCTGCGCGCCGGTCTCCTCCAGGAGCCGCACGGCGGTGGCGATGTAGTTCGGGGAGAGCATGCCGTGGCCGTCGACGCGGACCACGATCGGATGCCGGGACGCCTTGATCGCCGCGTTCAGCGCGGCGGGCGTGCGGCCGGTCGGGTTGGGGACGGTGTGCACGCGGGAGTCTTCGGCGACCAGCTCGGCGGCGATCTCGTCCGTGCGGTCCGTGGACGGACCGAGGGCGATCACGACCTCCATCTCGCCGGCGTACTCCTGCGCGAGGATCGCTTGGACGGCCCCGCGCAGATGCCGCTCCTCGTTGAGGACGGGCATGATCACGGAAACAGCGGGGAGCCGCACGTCGGGCTTGGCGTTCATAGGACGCTCACGTTACCGCGAACGGGGGACACCGGTGCGCGCCGCCGGCGCCGGGACGCGGGCTGGAGATCGTATCGGCCTACTGTGCTCACGGATCCCACGTACGGCCTCGTCCGGAGGTGTCCTCCTTGTCCAGCCCGCCTCGGTCCCCCTCGCCCACCGCCGAAAGCGGGGGAGACATCCCCAGGCCACAGCGCCGTCCGCGGCCGCCCCGCCGGGTGCCGCGCCCGCCCGAGCGGCCTGTCAGGTCCGTCCGGCCGCCCAGACGTCCGCGCTGGGCCATGCGGGCGATCACCACGTTGTCCGTGGTGGTGCTCGCCTCCGCCGGCATCGGGCACGCCGTCGTCACCAGCCTGGACGCGGGCATCGCCCGGATCGACGCCTTCAAGGACATGAAGAACCGGCCCCGCGCCGGTCATGGCATGAACGTTCTGCTGGTCGGTACCGACAGCCGCGACAAGATCAGCCAGGAGGAGCGGCGCGCCTACCGGCTCGGCGGCCAGCCCTGCCACTGCACCGACACGATGATGATCGTGCACATCTCGGAGGACCGGGAGCGGGCCACCGTGGTGAGCCTGCCGCGCGACTCCTACGCCGACGCGCCCGCACACGTCGACCAGAACACCGGCCGGCGGCACGGCCCGCACCCGATCAAGCTCAACGCGGCCTATGCCGAGGGCGGCCCCCAGCTGACCATCCGTACGGTCGAGAGCATGACCCATGTGAAGATCGACCACTACCTGGAGGTCGACTTCACCAGCTTCATGCGGACGGTGGACGTGCTCGGCGGGGTGCAGGTCTGCACGCCGACGCCGCTGAAGGACTCGTACGCCGGGCTCGACCTCGCGCCCGGCACGCACACCCTCGGGGGCGGGCAGGCGCTGCAGTACGTGCGGGCCCGGCACCTCGACGGGGCGAGCGACCTGGGCCGGATGAAGCGGCAGCAGCGGTTCCTGGCCGCGCTGATCGAGAAGACCACCTCCTCCGGGGTGCTGCTGAACCCGATCAAGTTCCGGGACGTGACCCGGGCGGTGCTCGGCTCGGTCCGCGCCGACGAGGGCTTCGGCACCGACGAACTGCTCGACCTGGGCCGGGCGATGCGCAACTTCCACCCGTCCTCCTCGGAGTTCACCACTGTTCCCATCGGGCAGATGAACTACCAGGTCAAGGGCATCGGCTCGACCCTGAAGTGGGACCCGGCGAGGACGGACCAGCTCTTCCGGTCGCTGCGCGACGACAAGCCGCTCAGCGTGGACCGCCCGCGCCGCGGACCCACCGCGGCACCGGTGGACGCGGACCCGCGGCAGATCCGGGTCATGGTGGCGAACGGCACCGGCACCATCGGGCTCGCCAAGCGGGTCGACGCCGCGCTCGCGGCGACCGGCTTCGCCACCACCCACCGGCCGGTGACCGCGCCGGCCCACGTGAAGCGCACGGTGATCTCCTACGACACCCGGTGGGACCACTCCGCCCGCTCCCTGGCCGTGGCCCTGCCCGGCAGCGAGCTGCGCGCGGTGCCGGGCCAGGGGCCGCTGATGAAGGTGACCGTCGGTGCCGACTTCAAGGCGGTGCGCAAGGTGCGGTTCGAGAACCCCGGACAGCCGGAGCAGAGCGTGGTGCGGGGCAACGAGGTGGTGTGTTCCGGGAACGACTAGGTGTATCGAGCCGCAGCGTTGTTTACGCGGCTGATGGGTGGGCCGCCGAGTGCGGTGTGGCAGCGGTGGTGGTTGCAGGTGTGCAGCCGGGAAGGGGCGGGGCCGTGCGCCGGACGCGTCATGAGGCGCACTTCACCTGGTCCGCCGTCGTCTTCGGCACGGACGGGGCCGTCGCCGGGCCGGTGAGCGGTACGCCCGCGCCCTTGAAGTCGGCGCCGAGCCTGAGCACCATCGCGGGCAGCCCCTGTGCGTTGGTCTCGCTCTTGCCGGGCTTCAGGGCGGAGGCCGGGAGCCACATGAGGTCGGCCAGTTCGCGGGCCTGGGCGGCCTGGCCGGGCGCGTACTGCAGGGTCGTCTTCTTCTGGGACGCGCCGGCGTTGCCCAGCTGGCTGGACTTGGTCACGCCCTTCTCGGTCTGCAGCCAGGACAGCGTCGTCTGGGCGGAGCCGCCGGGCGCGCCCGCGTTGTAGAGGTCGACCCGGACGTCGCCGGGGGCGGAGCGGGCGCCCCTGAGCTTGGCGGCCTCCTGCGCCTTCTGCTTCTTCTTCACCTCGGTGAAGGAGACGTCGTCCTTGATCATGGAGAAGATCTGCTGCGCGGGCGCCTCGTCCTCGACGACGGTCTTGTGGATCCGGCCGTCGGCGGGGTTGTCCCGGACCGGCAGCGTGAGGAAGGAGATGTTCTTCGCCGGTACCTTCTTCAGCTCCATGGCCACGTCCTTGAGCGTGGTGATGTGGCCGATCCCCTTGTCCACGGTGAGTGCCCTGGTCGCCGTCTCCGCCAGGCCCACGAGCTTGCTGGGACTGGTCAGCGTGTCGTCGGACTTCATCTTGCGGAACAGGGACCCGAGGAACTGCTGCTGGACCTTGATGCGGTCCAGGTCGCCGAAGTTGCCCCAGCTGTACCGGGTGCGGACGAAGGCCAGGGCCTGCTCGCCCTCGATCTTCGACGGCCCCGCGGGCAGGTCCAGGTGCGACTTCTTGTCCTTCACGGCGTGTGTCAGGCAGACGTCGACGCCGCCGACGGCCGTGGTCAGCGTCTTCACGGCGTTGAAGTCGGCCATCATGAAGTGGTCGACCTGGAGTCCCTCGCCGAGCTTCGCCACCGTGCGGACCGTGCAGCCGGGGTCGCGGCCCAGCTGGCCGAGGCTGGTGTTGAACCGTATGCCCTGCGTACCGGGGATGGTCTTGAGCGAGCCGTCCGGCTGCTTGGTGAGGCAGGCGGGTATGTCGGTGATCAGGTCCCGGGGAATGCTGAGCGCGGTGGCATTCGTCCGGTCCTTCGAGACGTGCAACAGGATCGTGGTGTCCGCGTGGCCGACGCTGTTGGCATCGCCGTAGCCGGAGTCGCCCGTGCCCTGGCGCTTGTCGGTGCCGATCACCAGGATGTTGAACGCCTCGTCCTTGCTGAAGGAGTCACTGGTGGCGCCGGCGGTGTCGGTCGTGGTGATGTTGCCGTCGAGGTGTCTGAGGTAGAGGTAGACGCTGCTCGCGCCGGCGACCAGGACGAACGCCAGGGTGCCGCCGGTCCACAGCAGAATCCTTTTGCCCCGGGACTTCTTCCGCGCCTTGCGCTGGTTGCGCCCGGTGGCGCGGCGGCGGCCCGGCACCACGGGTTCCGGTGCCGGATCCCGAGCGGGCTCCGGCGCCGAACGGGGCCCGGGCACGGTGGGCCGCCCGGCGGAGGTGTCCGGCTGCCGCAGCTCGTACTCACCCGTGCGCGGATCGAGCACCCACTGGTCCGCGGGGTCGATGTCGTCACCACTGCCACGGCCCGGTGTGTCCACGCCTCTGCCCCCCGTCGGGGCCACCCGCCGAGTGCCCCGCCCCACTCTCCATCTGTCGGACGGCGAGCGGCCGCACGGCCACCCACCGGATCGCACACACTATCCGCACAGTCCTTCGGCAGGCGACCGCCGTGATACTTCCCACTCCCGTACAACCCCGTTGAACGGGCGGGGATTTGCTAGTCGTCGAAGCCCTCGGCCGCGCGCTTCTCGCGGAGTTCGCGGATCGCCCGGCGGCGGGCCAGGCGGTGGGTGCGGCGGATCTGGGCCTCCTGGTAGCGGCGGCGGTCGCGGTCGGCTTCCGGCACCACCGGCGGTACCCGGCGCGGCTTGCCGTCGGCGTCGACGGCCGCGAAGACCAGATAGGCCGAGCCGACCTGGGTGGCCGGGGCCGACTCGTTCCAGCGCTCGGCGAGGACCCGGACGCCGATCTCCATGGAGGTCCGGCCGGTCCAGTTCACCTGCGCCTTGACATGGACCAGGTCGCCGACGCGGACCGGCTCCAGGAACACCATCTCGTCCATGGACGCGGTGACGGCGGGACCGCCGGAGTGCCGGCCGGCCACCGCGCCCGCCGCGTCGTCGACGAGCTTCATGATCACACCGCCGTGCACCGTCCCCAGCAAGTTGGTGTCGTTGTGGGTCATGATGTGGCTGAGGGTGGTGCGCGAGGCGGACGTGGGCTTGCCCGGGATGCCGGGTTCCATGTCCGTGGCCTGGTCTGTCATGCCCTCCACCTTATGCCGAAGCGACATTCGCGGAATTTGTGTCAGCTTCGCAACAGCGCCGCTCTGATTTTCCGACATCCCTTGTAAGGCACACCGCGCCACACTGCACACTGGGGCGCATGAATGACTGGCCCCAGGGATGGTCCGACGACAACCGCGGCCCGCGCTACGGACGCGGCAGCGCCGGCGCGCGGCCGGAGGGTGCCCGCGTGATGCGTCAGGTGCGGCGCGGCCCGGGGGTGCCCCCGCCCGGGCAGGGCTCCGGGTACGGCGACCCCGGCCCGTCGGCACCGCCGTACGGGGCCGGTGTCCCGCAGCAGCCGTCGTACGTCGACGGCCAGGGGTACGACGAGGGCCCCGGCTACGACAGCGGCTACAACACGGGACAGGTCTACGGCGGCCCCGGCGGCCGCGGGCCGGGCGGACCGGAGGGTGCGCCCACCCGGGCGCCGCGCCCCGCGCCGAACTGGCGGCGCCGGATCAAGTGGACGGCGATCACGCTGGCGACCGTGCTGGTCGTCACATCCGTGGCGACGTACTTCTGGGCCGACTCCAAGCTGCGCCGCGAGGTCGACCTGTCGAAGGTCATCGACCGGCCGGAGGGCGGCGACGGCACGAACTACCTGATCGTCGGCTCGGACAGCCGTGAGGGCATGTCCAAGGACGACGAGAAGAACCTGCACACCGGAGGCGCCGAGGGCAAGCGCACCGACTCGATGATGATCCTGCACGTCGGCGACAACGGCGACACGCTGATCTCGCTGCCGCGCGACTCGGACGTGGTGGTCCCGTCGTACAAGGGCTCGACGTCCGGGAAGGTCTACCCGGCGCAGGGCCGGCACGCGAAGCTGAACGCGACCTACGCCGAGGACGGGCCGACGCTGCTGGTGCGCACGGTCGAGTACAACACCGGCCTGCACATCGACCACTACGTGGAGATCGGCTTCCAGGGCTTCGCGAGCATCGTGGACGCGGTGGGCGGTGTCGAGATCAACATCGACAAGGGCTTCAAGGACAAGTGGTCGGGCGCCGACTTCAAGGCCGGCAAGCAGACGCTGAACGGCCGGCAGGCCCTCGCCTTCGTCCGCACCCGGCACGCGTTCGCCGCCTCGGACCTGCAGCGCACCAAGAACCAGCAGAAGTTCCTGGCCGCCCTGGCCCACCAGGTGGCCACCCCGTCGACGGTCCTGAACCCCTTCAAGTTCTACCCGACCATGGGCGCGGGCCTGGACTCCCTGATCGTCGACAAGGACATGGGCCTGTGGGACCTGGGCTCGATGTTCTGGGCGATGAAGGGCGTCAGCGGCGGTGACGGCACGTCCATGAACATGCCGATCTCCGGTTCCGCGGGCGGCAACCTCGTCTGGGACAAGGCGAAGGTGAAGACCCTCGTGAACGAGCTGAACAACGACCAGAAGGTCACCGTCTCGGGCAACTAGCGGAGCCGAGCAGCGCCACATGGGGAAGGGCCAGCCGCCCTTCCCCATCGGCGTCCCCGCGCGCGAAGGCGACGCACAGCCGCTCGTACTCCCGCCGGATCCGGGCCACGGTCCGCGCGTCCTGAGCGGTGACGACCAGCCCGACGGTGGCCACCGCGCCGACTGCCCCGCCCCACCACTCCTCGACGGTCGTCCGGTGGTCCCAGGCCAGTTCAGCGGCCTCGGCGCCGGCGAAACCGGCCTCGGCGAGCAGCCCGGCCAGCCCCTCGGCGGTCCGGGTGAAGTCCTCGGCGGGGTCCAGCCGCGGCAGGTACGGCGGCGGCACCGCCCCGCCCGCCGCGCACGCGTTGCCGAGCAGGTCCTGCCCTGCCCCTCGGCGGGCGCCCCACAGGGTCAGGGCCAGCCGGCCTCCGGGACGCAGCACGCGCCGCAGTTCGGCGAGGGCGGCCCGCGGCCGGCCCACGTGGTTCAGTACGAAGTTGCCGACCACGGCGTCGAACTCACCGTTCCGGAAAGGCAGTTCGGGCAGTACGGCGGTCTCGGCGGCGACGCCGCGCCGGCCTGCCTCGGCCACCATCCCGGGGTCGGCGTCCACCGCCCGCACCGACGCGCCCCGCTCCCCCGCCGTGAGAGCCGCCGTACCGGTGCCGGTGCCGACGTCGAGCACCCGCGTCCCGGCCGAGACCCGGGCCGCGTCCAGCAGCGCGGGCACCGGGTACGCGCACAGCCGGCCGAAGCTCCCGGCGTACGCCTCGGCCCGGCCCGCCCACATCGACCGCTCGGCGGCGTCGAAGGCCACGGTCGCATCCGTCACGCTCATGGATCCCAGCCTGCCGTACAAAGGATCAAGGGCACCCGTGGGAGTGCCCTTGATCACGGTCGGGCCCCGTGGGTCAGATGCCGGCGCCCGCCATCGCCCGACAGGTGTCCGCGCAGCGGCGACACGCCTCGGCGCAGCGCATCATCTGCTGGTCGTCCGGCATGGACATACACGCCTCGGCGCACATGTCGCAGACCTTCGCGCAGAGCGTGCACATCTCCACGGACATCGGCGAGCGCCGCATCATCATGTCGGCGCACATCCGGGTGGTCTCGGAGCAGTCCATGAGCGCGCGCATGATCTGCATCTGCTCCGGGCCGCCCTTCTGCATGCAGGAGCTCATGGTCTCCTCGCACATGCTGTGGCAGCTCATGCAGGCCTCGATGCAGTCCTGCATCTGCTGCGTGAGGGCAGGCATCATTCGGGACTGGGTCATGGCTCCTCCTCGGAGGCGGGGACCCGGACCGGGTCCCGTGTGCTTCCGTCCTACGTCCCAGGGCGCCGTCCCGCATGTCGGCTTACGGCTTTCGGCGGCTGAACGGCCCCGCTCGCCAGCCGCTGCGCCGCCCGCTCCCCGCGCCGGCCCACGGGCTCGACTCCCCATGCCGCGGCCAGACCGGCCGGCGGCATGTCGATGCGGACCGACTCGTACGAACCGGCCGGGACGATGTACGTCTCGTGCCGGATGCCCACGCCGCCCTTGCTGCTCCGCACGCGGCGGTTGAACGCCGCCCACGCGGGGCGATGCTGCCCGCCCTGGTCGGAGGCGTGGGCGACACCCGCAGTCGGCGGACCGACCTCAGCCGCGCGGACAGAGTCCCGGCCGCGACCCGCCGTCTCGAATCCGCGGGGGCCGCAGCCGGGGTCCGGTCAGGCGGTGGCCAACGCGCACTGGCCTCGGTCGGCCTTCATCGGTCCGGCGGCGCTCGGACGGACCTCGAAGTCGAACATGGCGGTGGGTACGTACAACGAGCAGCAGGCGTTGGGGATGTCGACGATGCCGCTGATACGTCCCTCTATGGGGGAGGAGCCGAGCAGCAGGTAGGCCTGCTCTCCGCTGTAGCCGAACTTCTTGAAGTACTCGACGGCGTTGAGGCAGGCCCGGCGGTAGGCCAGTGTCGCGTCGAGATAGTAGTTCGTGTCCGTGTCGTGGTCGACGGAGATCCCGATGAAGGTGAGGAACTCCGTGTACCTCGGCTCGACGTTGCCCGGAATGAACACGGGGTTGGTGGAGATGCCATACGTCTCCATGCCGCCCTTGATCAGGTCGACGTGGAAGTCGATGTACCCGCCCATCTCGATGGCGCCGCAGAAGGTGATCTCTCCGTCGCCCTGACTGAAGTGCAGGTCGCCTCCGGACAGCTTCGCGTCCTTGACGTGAACGGGGTAGAAGACTCTCGATCCCCGGGTGAAGTTCTTGATGTCGTGGTTGCCTCCGTTCTCGCGCGCCGGCACCGTGCGTGCGCCTTCCGCGGCGATGCGCGTGGCGAGGTCTCCGGTGGCCGTGCCCGCGAGTGCGTTGGTGCTGTCCGGCGGTACGGCGAGGGGCGGGACCCGGTTCGGGTCGGTGTCGATCAGCGCCTGCTCGCGGGCGTTCCAACGGGCGAGCATCTCGGTGGACGGGGCGGTTCCGAACAGCCCGGGGTGGGTGATCCCGGTGAAGCGGATCCCGGGAAGGTGGCGGGAGACGGCCTGCTGTCCGTGGAAGTCCCAAACCGCTTTGTAGGCGTCCGGGAAGTAGTCGGTCAGGAAGCCTCCGCCGTTGGCCTTGGCGAAGATGCCGGTGTAGCCCCAGCCCTGTCCTGCCGCGTCCCCGGTCTGCTGCGGCACGGGGCCGAGGTCGAGGATGTCGACGACGAGCAGGTCGCCGGGTTCGGCGCCCTCCACGCCTATCGGTCCGCTGAGCATGTGCGGGATGGTCAGGTCGATGTCGCGTACGTCGTTGGAGGAGTCGTTGTTGCCGACCTGACAGTCGGTCCAGTCACGGCACTCCATGCGGAACTCCGCTCCTGGCTTCACCATGGCGGCGATGGGGACGTCCGGGTGCCACCTGTTGTGTCCGGGAACGTCCTGCTCTCGCATCGACTTGCTCTGGTCCACTCTGAATACGACTTCAGGCATGACAGCCTCTCACTCTTGATCCGGTCAGGACGTTGTGCCCGTACTTCCGGCCGATCCGGCCGGGGCCGGTCGCCGCGATTTCCTGGTGAGCGGCCACAGTGCCGCGAACACGACGACACCGAAGGCACCGAGGGCGATGGCGATCTCCGTGGTGTGCTTCCAGTAACCGGAGAGCAGAAGCGCCGCGGGAATGACACCCGTGACCCAGCCCTCGATCGCCGTCACCCAGCCCACATAGTCAGACAACTCCGTCTTCTTGAGACCGAGCAGCAGGAAGAACAGGAACCACAGGAAGGACCAGTAGAGCCAAATAACTCCGAACGGGTAGTCCTTGAAGAGGTGGAAGTTCGCGAATGAATACCCCAGGGCCACGATCGCCACGAAGAGGGAGTAGTAGCCGACGCCGCTGCTGTCGATCCCGGCGAGCAGCACAATTCCCACGTACAGGTAGGTGAATCCGAACAGGTAGATTCCTGATGCCGCCAGAATCTTCATGGAATCGTTGCCTGCCGTGAAGATGAGATAGGTCGGCGTCAACACCTGCAGTCCGCCCACGAAGAGGTTGAACACTGCTGCGGACCTGTCATCGACCTTCCTCAGCAGCAACAGCCCGTTCACGTAGAGCACCGCACCGACGAAGAGCAGTCCCACGTTTCCCACAGGGACACACCTCCCAATCCGCATGGGGGGGCGGAATCGCGTCGCGCCCGGGGGTCACCGACGAGCTGCCGAGGAGGCGGCTCGGCTCCCGGCCCGCGTCGCGTGATTCCGCGTTCCGCGCACCGCTACGGGAACGACGTCGTGTCCGATGCCGAAACCCGCATGAGACGCTCTGCCTTTTCGACCACCGCCCTCAGGGACGGGGCAGCCGCGAAAGCGCGGGGTGCGGGTGGTGTGGCACCCTCCTGTGTGGCGGCACTTCAGAGACTACCGCCGGGGCCTCACGCGCCTGTTCCTCCCGTACATGGAGGGCGGCGACCGCGTTCGGGGTCAGCGAAAGGCCGGGCGCCGAATACACACGTTTCGCAGCGCCTGCGCACACAGGGCAGTCATAAACTCGGGGCGCCGTCCCGATTTCCAACTTCACATCGAAGGGCCCACAGCGGCTGCATAGATATTCATAGGTTGCCATCAGCAGCCTCCGGATCCGGTGGACGCTGGCCAACCCGAGCGCGTGCGACGCACCCGGACAAGCGCACGCCCCACCATGTTTCCTTGTTTCAAGGAGACGTCTTGTAAAACGACGTGTCAAGTCCGGACGGACGAGCCTGCCCTTTCTCAGAACGACCCGATGGCGAGCCCTGCCGCTGCCGCCGAGAGACCCGCGGCGAGGCTCGAAGCGCCGTACAGCAGGGACTTTCCTACCTGCTTCGTCTCGCGCAGGTGGACCAACTCGTAACTGAATGTGGAGAACGTCGTATAGGCACCGCAGAAACCGACACCGGCAATGACCACGACCTGCTCCGGCAGTGCGTGCCGTGCGCCGAGGCCCACCAGCAGCCCCAGCACGAACGAGCCGGTCACGTTGATCAGCCAGGTGCCGCGCGGGAACGCGCCCGGGCTCCGGTACTGCACGTACTGGTCGAGTACGTAACGCGCAACTGCCCCGACGGCGGCCGCCGCACCGACGGCGAGCAGGGTGATCACCGTATCCACCAGCCGTACCGGCGGGCGCGCCCGCGCCGCGCGTCGAGCCGAATGCGCCGGGCCGATGTCAGCCTGCCGATGACCAGGCCCAGAACGGTGGCGGCCAAGCCGGCGAAGAGGCTCCCGAAAATATTCAACGCCGCGGCCGCGTAGTGGCCGTGGCCCAGCAGGCGATCGGTATCGACCATCCAGGTCGAGAAGGTGGTGAAGGCGCCGAGGAAGCCGACGGCGGCGAACGGCCGCACGTACCGGGTCGGCGGCCAGATCTCCAACACATACACGAGCAGCAGTGCCAGCACGAACGCCCCGGACACGTTGACGGCGAACGTCGCCCACGGGAACCCCACCCCCGGGGCGGGGAAGGCCAGCACCAGTGCATACCGGGCCGTCCCGCCCAGCAGACCGCCGAGCGCGACCGCCGCCAGGACGCCCCCGCGCAGACGTACGCGGAACGGCTCCCGAGCCACTGCCAAAAGCCTCATCGAATAGTCGCATCCCTATCCGCCGGAAGACCTCCCCATTATCCCAGGGGATTGCAGTGCCGACGCACACTCGACTAAAATTCAAGATCATCGGTGTTCGACCGGCTTGCCGGTGCCCCACCCGTTCACAGGAGCAGTGGCCCCACCGATGGAGGACGGCCATGGCAAAAATCCTTGCGGTGCTCTATCCGGACCCCGTGGGCGGTTATCCCCCCGACTACGCCCGCGACGAGATCCCCACCATCAGCGGCTACCCGGGCGGTCAGACCGCGCCGACCCCGCAGGCCATCGATTTCACCCCGGGGCACCTCCTCGGCTGCGTCTCAGGAGAACTGGGGCTGCGCCGGTTCCTGGAGGACCGGGGTCACACTCTCGTCGTCACAAGCGACAAGGAAGGGGCGGACTCCACCCTGGACCGCGAGCTTCCCGAGACCGACGTGGTCATCTCGCAGCCGTTCTGGCCCGCCTATCTGACCCCCGAACGCATCGCCGCGGCTTCCCGGCTCAAACTCGCGATCACCGCGGGGATCGGGTCGGACCACATCGACCTGCCGACCGCCATCGCCCACGGCATGACCGTGGCCGAGGTGACTTTCAGCAACAGCATCAGCGTGTCGGAGCACGCCCTGATGCAGATTCTCACCCTGGTGCACAACTACATGCCGGCTCACGAGTGGGTGACCACCAAGAAGGGCTGGAACATCGCCGACAGCGTCTCGCGCGCCTACGACCTCGAAGGCATGGACGTCGGCGTCCTCGGCTCCGGCCGAATCGGCCAGGCGGTACTGCGCCGCCTCAAGCCGTTCGACGTCACGCTGCACTACTGCGACGTGCACCGGCTGGACAAGGAGATCGAGGAGGAGCTGGAGCTGACCTGGCATCCCGACGCCCGTTCGCTGGCCTCCTCCGTCGATGTGCTCTCGATCCACACTCCGCTGCATCCACAGACACTGAACCTCTTCAACGACGAGCTGATCGGGGCCATGAAGCGCGGTTCGTACATCGTCAACACCGCGCGGGCGCTCATCGTCAACCGGGATTCCGTGGTGCTGGCCCTCAACAGCGGACAACTGGCCGGTTACGCCGGTGACGTCTGGTATCCGCAGCCGCCACCGCCCGACCACCCCTGGCGCACCATGCCCTACGAGGCGATGACGCCCCACGTTTCCGGGTCGACCCTCTCGGCGCAGGCACGCTACGCGGCCGGTACGCGGGAGATCCTGGAGTGCTGGCTGGACGGTCGTCCCATCCGCCCGGAGTACCTGATCGTCGAAGGCGGTGGGCTGGCCGGGACGGGAGCGAGCTCCTACACGGTCGCCGGTTGACCGACACGGGCGGGGTACATCCGACGGACAGGAAATCAGCTGCAGATTGAATAGAAGATCCACCACCCCGGCTGTGAGCCGATTCACCCACGATTTAGTGGACGGGCCCGGGCGAAACCTTTAGCGTCCATAAATAGATTGTTTTTCATTGCGCCGGGATACCGGCGCCGCGGGTGATCTCTCGTAAGAAAACCAGGCCAACGCCGGGAAGGTGGATCAGTGAGCACGGATGCAGTGTGGGTTCGGGGCGTGACCGGAATTCAGATGCACCACGTGACCGACCTTCAGGATGCCGGCAGGTTTTTGGGCAACGCAGCGATGGCACTGCGGGCCGCGCACGTAAGGACCGGCGCCGACCGGTACTCCGGCATCGCCGCCGAGCTCAAGGCTCTGGTGGAACGAGTGCGTGAGCTGGAGGACGAGGCGCGGTCGAGCATGCACGAACTGCACTCCGCCGACCCCGAGCGGTTCAGCCGCTGCCGGGACGGCCACGAGCCGTGGCCCGGCGAGATCCCGGCAGGATTCATCCCGCGCCACACCTGCCAGGACGAGTGCCTCTACCACGACCGCGAGGTCCTCGAGGCCATCATGCAGTGCACCTGTGGCCGGCCGCCGTGCCAGGCCTGTGAGATCGGCGGGAAGCTTTGACGAGCTCCTGGGCTCCCGCGACCGAGCCGCAACGAACCGCCATCTGATCACGTACGGTCACGGCATCCCACCCGCGGTCATCCGGACTGTCTGTCACCAGAACGAGGCCGGCCCTCGGGTCCGCCGCGTGGTGGGGGCTGCGGATCCCGTGGCTGCTGGTGCTCGGCCTCGTCCTGGCCGGCGTCGTGTCCGCGCTCCGGCCCCTGGAACGCGGCCTGGCCGTGCTGTACGAACGGACCACTCCCGACGTCGGCCTGGGGCATGCCTGGCCGCTGTGGCTCGGCCTGGCCATGGACATCGCCGCTCTGACCCGCTTTGCCGTGCGGGGCTTCGCGCCCGACGGCCGGCTCCCCGTACTGCCCACCACGGGCCTGGCGTTGGGCACCGCGCTGGTGATGCTGACACGGTGGACGACGGCACGCCGACTCGACCAGCCGAGGGTGGCCCGGGTTCCGGGCCGGGTGTGAGAGCAGCGGCCGGACGGATACCGCGATCGCCGGGAGACTCTGCGAAACCCCGGCGCGCGGCTCGCTGTTCCCCGGCCGGCTGCGGCTCTCCGTATGTACGACAACAGCCCCCGGCGTCGCGCCGGGGGCTGTGTTGTTGTGCAGGTCAATGGCTGTTTTCGGTGTCCCTCTGGACCTTCGAAACAGCTTCTGGCCTGCAAAAACCCTGCTAGGGAAGGTTCCTCGCTATCACGATCCGCTGCACTTGGTTCGTGCCTTCGTAAATCTGGGTGATCTTGGCGTCGCGCATCATGCGCTCCACCGGGTAGTCGCGGGTGTAGCCGTAGCCGCCGAGGAGCTGGACGGCGTCCGTGGTGACCTCCATGGCGACGTCCGAGGCGAAGCACTTGGCGGCCGCGCCCTGGAAGGTGAGGTCGCTGTCGCCGCGCTCGGAGGCCGCCGCGGCCTGGTACGTCAGGGCGCGGGCGGCGGCGACCTTCATGGCCATGTCGGCGAGCATGAACTGGATGCCCTGGAAGTCGGCGATCGGCTTACCGAACTGCTTGCGCTCCTGGACGTAGCCCTTGGCGTAGTCGAGGGCGCCCTGGGCGACGCCGAGCGCCTGGGCGGCGATGGTGATGCGGGTGTGGTCCAGGGTCTGCATCGCGGTGGCGAAGCCGGTGCCCTCCGCGCCGATCATGCGGTCGGCGGGGATGCGGACGTTGTCGAAGTAGACCTCGCGGGTCGGCGAACCCTTGATGCCGAGCTTCTTCTCGGGGGCGCCGAAGGAGACGCCCTCGTCCGACTTCTCGACCACGAACGCCGAGATGCCCTTCGAGCGCTTCGACGGGTCCGTCACGGCCATCACCGTGTAGTACTCCGACACGCCCGCATTGGTGATCCAGCGCTTCACGCCGTTGAGGACCCAGTGGTCGCCGTCGCGGACCGCCTTGGTCTTCATGCCGGCCGCGTCCGAGCCCGCCTCCGGCTCGGACAGGCAGTACGAGAACATCGCGTCGCCCTTGGCGAGCGGGGCCAGGTACCTCTTCTTCAGGTCCTCGGAGCCGGAGAGGATGACCGGCAGCGAGCCGAGCTTGTTCACGGCCGGGATCAGAGAGGAGGAGACGCAGGCGCGGGCCACCTCCTCGATCACGATCACCGTGGCGAGCGCGTCGGCACCGGCGCCGCCGTACTCCTCGGGGACGTGCACGGCGTGCAGGTCGTTGGCCACGAGGGCGTCGAGCGCCTCCTGGGGGAAGCGAGCCTCCTCGTCCACCGCCGCGGCGTACGGCGCGATCTTCGCCTCGACCAGCGAGCGGACGGCGTCCCTGAGCATGTCGTGCTCCTCGGACGGGCGGTACAGGTCGAAGTCAGCCGATCCGGCCAAGGTCTCTCACGCTCCAAAGACGCAGTGATACTGACGCTAATTACCGTTAAGTAACTCAAATTTTAGAGCTCTGCTCCGAACACGCCTACGTGACCTTGGCGACAGCGGGAAAATCGCCCGGCGAAGAGCCCGACTATGCTCAGGCCCGCACGAGAGAGTCCCCGAGCTGGAGCGCACCCATGAGCCTGAAGATCACCGTGATCGGCACCGGCTACCTCGGCGCCACACACGCCGCGGCCCTGGCCGAGCTCGGCTTCGAGGTGCTGGGGCTCGACGTCGTACCCGAGAAGATCGCCCTGCTGGAGCGCGGCGAGACCCCGATGTTCGAGCCGGGGCTCGAGGAGCTGCTGCGCCGGCACGTGGCCGGGATCGAGGGCGCCTCGGGCCGGTTGCGGTTCACCACGGACTGGGCCGAGGTCGGCGCCTTCGGCGATGTGCACTTCGTCTGCGTGAACACCCCGCAGAAGCACGGCGAGTACGCCTGCGACATGTCGTACGTCGACTCGGCCATCGCCTCTCTCGCCCCGCATCTGCACGGCCCGGCCCTGGTCGTCGGCAAGTCCACGGTGCCGGTGGGCTCGGCCGACCGGCTGGCCGCCTACCTCGCCGAGCACGCGCCGGCCGGCGCGGACGCCGAGCTGGCGTGGAACCCGGAGTTCCTGCGCGAGGGCTTCGCCGTCCAGGACACCCTGCACCCGGACCGGATCGTGGCCGGGGTGCGCGGTGAGCGGGCCGAGAAGCTGCTGCGCGAGGTGTACGCCACCCCGATCGGCGAGGGCACACCGTTCGTCGTGACCGACTTCCCGACCGCGGAGCTGGTGAAGACCGCCGCGAACTCCTTCCTCGCGACCAAGATCTCCTTCATCAACGCGATGGCGGAGGTGTGCGAGGCCGGGGGCGGTGACGTGGCGAAGCTGGCGGAGGCCATCGGGTACGACGACCGGATCGGGAGGAAGTTCCTGCGCGCCGGGATCGGTTTCGGCGGTGGCTGTCTGCCGAAGGACATCCGGGCGTTCATGGCCCGGGCGGGCGAGCTGGGCGCGGACCAGGCGCTGACCTTCCTGCGGGAGATCGACTCCATCAACATGCGCCGGCGCGGCCAGATGGTCGAGATGACCCGGGAGGCGCTCGGCGGCGGCTCCTTCCTCGGCAAGCGGGTCGCGGTGCTCGGCGCCACCTTCAAGCCCGACTCGGACGACGTCCGTGACTCGCCCGCGCTGAACGTGGCCGGCCAGATCCATCTCCAGGGCGGCCAGGTCACCGTCTACGACCCGAAGGGCATGGACAACGCGCGCAAGGTCTTCCCGACCCTGGGCTACGCCGACTCGGCGCTGGAGGCCGCCCGGGGCGCCGACATCGTGCTGCACCTGACGGAGTGGCGGGAGTTCCGCGAGCTGGACCCGGCGGCGCTCGGCGATGCCGTGGCGGCCCGGGTGATCATGGACGGGCGCAACGCCCTCGACCCGGAGCTGTGGCGGCGGGCGGGCTGGACGTACCGGGCGATGGGGCGCCCCACCGCGTAGGGGCACGGACCGGCGACGCCGGTTCGGCCGAGGCTCAGTCGGCCGAACCGGCGTCTGTCCGCATTCTGCACCACGGCGCCGGGCGTCACGGCCCCTTCGCCCGGTACCGGCGCATCTTGGCGCGGGCCCCGCACACCTGCATCGAGCACCAGCGGCCGCGTCCGGCGGGGCTGCGGTCGTAGTACGCCCACAGGCAGGTGTCGGCCTCGCAGGCCTTCAGCCGGGTCCAGGTGCCCGCGACCAGTGCCTCGGCGACGGCGGCGGCGACCTGGGGGAGCAGCGGGCCCTCGCCGGCGGGGGTGAGGCTCGCGGAGCCGTCGCGGTCGTCGACGCGGACGTACAGCGGGGCGCGGGCCAGCAGGGTGCCGAGCGGGGTGACCGTGCGGTGCGGCGGGTGCCCGGCGTGGGCGAGGAGCGCGGCCCGCAGCGACTCCCGCAGTTCCCGGGCGTCGTCCAGTCCGGCCTCCGTGATCCCGAAGCGGCCGCGGCCCTCGGGGGAGTCCAGCGAGTCGGCGCCCGTCTCGATGTCCAGCGTGTTCACCAGGGACTCGATCAGGGCCAGGCCGCCGGGAGCGGCCGATCTCTCGCTCATGCTTGCGACGTTACCGCCTATGCGGGAGCATGCAGTAACCGTTACTGGTTACCCGCTCCTACGGGTAACACGAGGAGGTAGGTCATGGCTCTCGCCAAGCTCGGTGTCGTGGTCCTGGACTGTCCCGATCCTGGTGCGCTGGCCGGCTTCTACGCCGGGGTGCTGGGCGGCACGGTGGAGGGCGAAGGGGAGTGGGTGGACCTGAAGGTGCCCGGCGGGCCCGCGCTGGCGTTCCAGCAGGCGCCGGGGTTCGTGCCGCCGAAGTGGCCCGCCCCCGACAACTCCCAGCAGTTCCACCTTGACCTGGTGGTGGAGGACCTGGACGCGGCCGAGAAGGGGGTGCTGGACCTGGGTGCGCGCCCCCTCGACGCCGCGGACCGCGAGCGCACTTTCCGTGTCTACGCCGACCCGGCGGGGCACCCGTTCTGCCTCTGTGCCTGCTGAACCGTCCCGAAGGAGGACACCATGGCGTCCGTCGCCCGTCTGCGTTCCGTCGTGCTCGACTGCCCCGATCCGTCCGCGCTGGCCGCCTTCTACGCGGCGGTGGCCGGCGGATCTCCGCAGGCCGAGGACGACGACTGGGTGGTGCTGCAGGTTCCGGACGGGCCGCGGCTGGCCTTCCAGCGGGCCGAGGGGTACACCCCGCCGCAGTGGCCGCGGGCGGACCGCGACGGCCAGCAGTTCCACCTGGACTTCGACGCGGGGCGGACCTGGGCGGAGGTCGACGCGGCGCACGAGCGGGTGCTGGCGCTGGGTGCCCGCCCGCTGGACCTGGAGGACCGCGAGAAGAAGGACTTCCAGGTGTACGCCGACCCGGCCGGGCACCCGTTCTGCCTGTGCCGGATCGACCACCCGTGACAACGCTCCGGCTCAGCCGTCGAGTTCGGTGATCCGTACCGTCGACGCCTCCCGGCGCTGCTGTGCGGCCCGGGCCGTGAAGTCCGCGGTGCGCAGCACCCGCTGCACATTGCCCCAGGTCAGCAGGGCCAGCTCGGTCTCGGCCCAGCCGCGCCGGAGCAGTTCGGCGATCAGGTGCGGATAGCGGGAGGCGTCGGCGAGGTCGCTGGGGTGGGCGGCGCCGGAGTCGTAGGTGCCGGACAGGCCGACGCACTCCGGGCCGGCCACCTCGCGGACGTGGTCGAGGTGGTCGGCTACGTCCTGGACGGTCGGGCCGGTCTGCTCGGCGGTCAGCGGCACCATGCACAGGCCCTTGGCCGCGCCCAGCCCGGCGAGCAGGTCGTCGGGCAGGTTGGCGGGGTGCGAGCGCAGGGCGCGGGCGGCGGAGCGGCTGCACAGCACCGGTGTCCTGGACAGGGTGACGGCCCGTTCGACGGTGGCGGCGGAGGCGCCGGAGACGTCGGCGAGCACGCCGAGCCGGTTCATCTCCCGGACGACCTCCTCCCCGAACCGGGTCAGCCCCCGCTCGCCCGCCCAGGCGGTGCCGGACAGGGTGAGCACACGCAGCCCGAGGGTGTGCAGGATGCGCAGGATTCCGAGGGAGTCGTCGAGCGCGGCACCGTGCGCGGGGCCGAGGACCACGGCGACCCGGCCGCAGTTGCGGGCGTCGATGATCTGCCCGGCGGTGCGCGCCAGGCGCAGGCCCCCGGGGTGGGTCTCGATCACCGTGCGCACCTGGTCGAGCTGTTCCAGGGTGGCG
The DNA here is from genome assembly GCF_056432605.1 of Streptomyces sp. NPDC045022. Classification (NCBI taxonomy): domain Bacteria; kingdom Bacillati; phylum Actinomycetota; class Actinomycetes; order Kitasatosporales; family Streptomycetaceae; genus Streptomyces; species Streptomyces sp. NPDC045022. The sequence continues at coordinate 328,165 of NZ_JBWKIR010000005.1, read as the reverse complement.
GCCGCCGCCCGGTCGCCCCCGGGTCCTCCGGGCAGGTGCAAGGACCAGAACAGGACGGCCACATGGCCCTCGCGCATCCGGGGCACGTCCGTGTCGATGGCCGCCTCGCCCAACTCCAGGTCGTACCAGGGCAGATGGCGCAGGGCCCACGGCAGGCCGCTGTAGCCGTCGGCGACCGGGTGCGCGGCGAGCAGGGCGTGCGCCCGCGCCAGGGTCTCGCCGTCCGGGGGGTACGGCTGCCCGGTCCGGCAGTGGAGCCCCGGCTCGGTGGAAGCGGGGAGTTGCGGAGGGTCGTCCCGCAGGCCGCCGTCCTCGCCGACCTCGGTCGTGGTGGGGATGTCGTCCTGGAGGTCGGCCATGGGCGGGCTCCGTACGTCGTGGGCTACGTCGGTCGTGAGCTACGTCGTGATGGGGATGGCGTATCGCCACGGTCGCACGGAGGGCCGGGAGACTTCCCGGTGAGTGGGGCGTTCGGGGGTACGCCGGTCAGGCCTCACGGGCCGTCCGGATCACCTCGTCCAGGGTCTCCCGGGACCGCTCGAGGTCGGCGATCATGCGGTCGATCCGGTCGCGTTCGGCGGTGAGGTCGGCGACCAGCCTGGGGGTGGCGACGGCGGAGGGCCCACCGTCGCGGTCGCGCATACAGGGGAGCAGCAGCCGGATCTTCTCGCTGTGCAGCCCGGCCGCGTACAGTTCCTGGATCCGGATGACCCGGTCGACGGCCGCCTCCGGATAGTCCCGGTGTCCGCCGGGGGTGCGCTCGGCCGCCAGGAGTCCCTGGGTCTCGTAGTAGCGCAGCGACCGCTCGCTCACGCCCGTGCGCCGGGCCAGTTCACCGATCCGCATGCCGGCCTCCGTCGTGCGGCTTGAACCTGACATCAGTGTGAGGTTCTACGGTACCCGGCATGACGCAGACAACGGACTTCCTGGCCCCGGCCCGGCTCGGCCGGCTGGCGCTCCCGAATCACCTCGTGATGGCCCCGCTGACCCGCAACCGCGCGGAGGCCGACGGCACCCCGACCCCGCTCATGGTCACCCACTACGCCCAGCGCGCCTCGGCCGGTCTGATCATCGCCGAGGGCTCGACGCCCAACCCGGTCGGGCAGACGTACCCGGAGATCACCGCGATCCACACCGACCGGCACGTGACCGGCTGGCGGCAGGTCACCGACGCGGTGCGGGCGGCCGGCGGACGGATGTTCCTGCAGCTCCAGCACGGCGGCCGGGTCAGCCATCCGGCGACCACGGGGCTGACGCCGCTCTCGCCCTCCCCGATCCCGCTGCCGGAGACGATCTTCACGCACGGCGGTCACCGGCCGGCCGTCGTCCCCCGGGAGATGACGGCGGACGACATCCGCGCCACGATCGCCGACTTCGCCTCCGCCGCGCGCCGGGCGGTCGAGGCGGGCTTCGAGGGCGTCGAGGTGCACTCGGCCAACGGAATGCTGCTGCACCAGTTCCTGGCCGGCAACACCAACCGCCGCACGGACGCCTACGGCGGCTCCGTCGAGCGGCGGGTGCGGTTCGCGGTCGAGGTGACCGAGGCGGTGGCCGACGCGATCGGTGCCGGCCGGGTGGGCATACGGATCTCCCCCGGCGGCACCGTCAACGGAGTCCTGGAGGAGGACACCGACGCCCTGTATCCGGCGCTCGTGGCCCGTCTGAAGGACCTGGACCTCGCCTATCTGCACCTCGTGCGCGCCGATCCGGCGACCGGGTGGTACCGGCGGATCCGCGCCGACTGGCCCGGCCCGCTCATCGGCAACCCGGTACTGCCCGACCTCACCACCGAGGCCGTCACCCGGGCCTCGCGCGAGATGCTGGCCGCAGGGGCCGACCTGGTCGCGCTCGGCCGGCCGTTCCTCGCCAACCCGGACCTGGTCACCCGGCTGCGCCTCGGCGCCCCGCTCAACCCGGTGCGGGACCGGTATCTGATGTACGTGGGCGGGGCGGACGGCTACACCGACTACCCCACCCTGGCGGATCAGGCGGCGCCGCTGTCGAGCGACTCGATCGTGGCGTTGGACGGGGCGCGCGTGGCCTGAAGGTCACGGGCCACGTCTTCCGCCGCACCCAGGACCCGTACCGCGTTCTGCCAGGTCAGCTTGGCCAGGTCGGCCGTAGACCAGCTGCGGTCCAGCAGCTCGGCGAGCAGGTTCGGGTAGCCGGAGACGTCGTCCAGGCCGTCCGGGGTGAACGCGGTGCCGTCGTAGTCGCCGCCGATGCCCAGGTGGTCGATGCCGGCCGCCTCGCGCATGTGGTCCAGATGGTCCGCGACCGTGGCCACCGTGGCGACCGGACGCGGGTTGCGCTCCTCGAAGGCGCGGTGGATCTTCATCGCCTCGGGGCTGGTGTCCAGGTGGTGCAGGCCGTGGGCGCGCATGTTCTCGTCGGCCGCGGCCGTCCAGTCCACGGCCGCCTGGAGCACGAACTTCGGCACGAACGTCACCATCGCCATGCCGCCGTTGGCGGGCAGGCGCTCCAGGACGTCGTCGGGGATGTTGCGCGGGTGGTCGCAGACCGCCCGCGAGGAGGAGTGCGAGAAGATCACCGGCGCGGACGTGGCGTCCAGCGCGTCCCGCATCGTCGTCGCCGCCACGTGCGAGAGGTCGACGAGCATGCCGAGCCGGTTCATCTCCCGCACGACCTCGCGGCCGAAGGCGGAGAGACCGCCCACGTTCGGCTCGTCGGTCGCGGAGTCCGCCCAGTCCACGTTGTCGTTGTGGGTGAGCGTCAGGTAGCGCACGCCGAGCGCGTACAGACCACGCAGCGTGCCGAGGGAGTTGGCGATGGAGTGGCCGCCCTCGGCACCCATCAGGGAGGCGATACGGCCGTCCCGGCGCGCCGACTCCATGTCCGCGGCCGTCAGCGCGGCCCGCAGCTCCCCGGGGTGCCGCTCGATCAGCTGCCGTACGCAGTCGATCTGCTCCAGCGTGGCCGGCACCGCGTCCGGCAGGTCCGAGCGCACGTACACCGACCAGTACTGCGCTCCGACGCCGCCCGCACGCAGCCGCGGGATGTCGGTGTGCAGATGGGCGTCCTGGCGTACGGCGATGTCCCGGGCGTCGAGGTCGTAGCGGACCTGTGCGCGCAGCGCCCACGGCAGGTCGTTGTGGCCGTCGACGACCGGGAACTCGCGCAGCAGCGCGTGGGCCGCGTCCAGCGAGGCCGACGAGGTCATCCGCGTCACTTCGCGAAGCCGAAGCCGCTCGCGCCCTCCACCTTGGAGCGCAGCCGCTTGCCCTTCTCGGTGGCCTGGTCGTTGAGGTCGTGCTGGAAGTCGCGCATCTTCTGCAGCAGCTCCTCGTCGTGCGCGGCGAGCATGCGGGCCGCGAGCAGGCCGGCGTTGCGGGCACCGGCGACGGAGACCGTGGCGACCGGGACGCCGGCCGGCATCTGCACGATCGACAGCAGGGAGTCCATGCCGTCCAGGTACTTCAGCGGGACCGGGACGCCGATGACCGGCAGCGGGGTCACGGAGGCGAGCATGCCCGGCAGGTGGGCGGCGCCACCCGCACCGGCGATGATCACCTTCAGGCCGCGGTCGGCGGCCTGCTCACCGTACGTGATCATCTCGCGCGGCATGCGGTGCGCGGAGACGACGTCGACCTCGTAGGCGATCTCGAACTCGTCGAGGGCCTTGGCGGCGGCCTCCATGACGGGCCAGTCGGAGTCCGACCCCATGACAATGCCTACGACCGGGCTCATTCGGTGATCGTCCCTCTCAGGTAGCCGGCTGCGTGACGGGCGCGCTCCAGCACGTCGTCCAGGTCGTCGCCGTAGGTGTTGACGTGGCCGACCTTGCGGCCGGGTTTCACGTCCTTGCCGTACATGTGGATCTTGAGCTTGGGGTCGCGGGCCATGCAGTGCAAGTACGCGGAGTACATGTCCGGGTAGTCGCCGCCCAGGACGTTGACCATGACCGTCCACCTGGCGCGCGGACGCGGGTCGCCGAGCGGCAGGTCGAGGACCGCGCGGACATGGTTGGCGAACTGGGAGGTGATCGCGCCGTCCATGCTCCAGTGGCCGGAGTTGTGCGGGCGCATCGCCAGCTCGTTGACGAGGATGCGGCCGTCGCGGGTCTGGAACAGCTCGACCGCGAGGTGCCCGACGACGCCGAGTTCCTTGGCGATGTTGAGGGCCATCTCCTCGGCCCTGAGGGCGAGGTCCTCGGCCAGGTCGGGGGCGGGGGCTATGACGGTGTCGCAGACACCGCCCACCTGCTGCGATTCCACCACCGGGTAGGCGACGGCCTGGCCGTGCGGGGAGCGCACGACGTTGGCGGCCAGCTCGCGGACGTAGTCGACCTTCTCCTCGGCGAGGACCGGCACACCCGCCTTGAACGGGTCGGCGGCCTCCTCGACGGATCCGACGACCCACACGCCCTTGCCGTCGTAGCCGCCGCGGACGGTCTTGAGGACGACCGGGAAGCCGTCGCCCCCGGCGCCTTCGGGGAGACCCTCGCGCGCGAAGGCGGCCACGTCCTGCGGGTCGCTCACGATCCGGTGCCGTGGGCACGGGATGCCGATCGCGTCGAGCCTGGCGCGCATCACCCCCTTGTCCTGGGCGTGCACCAGCGCGTCGGGCCCGGGGCGCACGGGGATGCCGTCCGCCTCCAGGGCCCTGAGGTGCTCGGTGGGTACATGTTCGTGATCGAAGGTGATCACATCGCAACCGCGCGCGAACTCACGCAGCGTGTCCAGATCGCGATAGTCGCCGATGACGACATCGCTCACGACCTGCGCCGCGGAATCCTGAGGGGTGTCACTGAGGAGCTTGAACCTGATGCCCAACGGGATGCCCGCTTCGTGCGTCATACGCGCGAGCTGCCCCCCGCCGACCATGCCGACTACCGGGAACGTCACACCCCTAGCGTATCGGCCACGGCGGGGAGGGCCGGATCGCATCCCTCTCACGGCCTCTTACCCCCTGCTTTCCCGTCTCTTTCCGACCCGTTTCCCTGCGTTGGCCGGGTCCGCGGGCGTCGGCGGCTCGGGCTGGATAGCATGGCGGGGTTGACGAAACCTACCGACGGGAGCTGCACAGCCATGGAACCTCGTTCCTCGAGGCTGCAACGGCTCGTACGCGAGGCGGCCAAGTTCGGCGCCGTCGGCGGCGCCGGCGTCCTTGTCAACCTCGGCGTGTTCAACCTGGTCCGGCACGTCTCCGACCTGCCGGTGGTGCGCGCGAGCGTCATCGCGACCATAGTCGCGATCGCCTTCAACTACGTCGGCTTCCGTTACTGGACGTACCGGGACCGCGAGAAGGGCGGCCGCACCAAGGAACTCACGCTGTTCCTGCTGTTCAGCGCGGTCGGTCTGGTGATCGAGAACGGCCTGCTGTACCTGGCGACCTACGGCTTCGGCTGGGACAGCCCGCTGCAGAGCAACGTCTTCAAGTTCGTCGGCATCGGCGTCGCGACCCTGTTCCGCTTCTGGTCGTACCGCACCTGGGTGTTCCGGGCCCTGCCGGCCCAGGAGGCCGAGTCGATCCTGGCGGCCGAGGCGCACAAGCCGGCGCCGAAGAAGCCCACACCCAAGCAGCGCGTCCCGTAGGGACATCCTGACGGAAGCGCCGGCCGCCCGGGCCTAGCGGACCGTCGGCCGGCCCTCGTCCGGCTTGCGGGCCGGGGGTGTGCGCGAGAGGAACAGACCGAACACCGGGGGCTGTGCCTGCAGCAGCTCCAGGCGCCCGCCGTCGGCCTCCGCGAGGTCACGGGCGACGGCGAGACCGATCCCCGTGGAGTTCCGCCCGCTGATCGTGCGTTCGAAGATCCGCGCGCCGAGGTCGGCCGGCACGCCGGGACCCTCGTCGGTGATCTCGATCACGGCCTGGTTGCCGGTGACCCGGGTGCGCAGTGCGACGGTCCCGCCACCGTGCATCAGCGAGTTCTCGATCAGTGCGGCCAGCACCTGGGCGACCGCGCCCGGCGTGCCGACGGCCCGCAGGTGCCGCTTGCCCGAGCTGACGATGGCCCGGCCGACGCCGCGGTAGGCGGGCTGCCACTCGGCGAGCTGCTGCTGGATGACCTCGTCCAGGTCGAAGGAGACCGCGGAGCCGGTGCGCGGGTCGCGTGAGTTGGTCAGCAGCCGTTCCACCACGTCCGTCAGCCGCTCGACCTGGGTCAGCGCGATGGTCGCCTCCTCCTTCACCGTGTCCGGGTCGTCGGTGAGGGTGATCTCCTCGAGCCGCATGGACAAGGCGGTCAGCGGGGTACGGAGCTGATGGGAGGCGTCCGCCGCGAGGCGCCGTTCGGCGGTCAGCATGCGCCCGATCCGCTCGGCCGAGGAGTCCAGCACATCGGCGACCCGGTCCAGCTCGGGGACGCCGTAGCGCTTGTGCCGGGGGCGCGGGTCACCGGAGCCGAGGCGTTCGGCGGTCTCGGCGAGGTCGGTCAGCGGGGAGGCGAGCCGGTTGGCCTGCCGTACGGCGAGCAGTACGGCCGCGACCACCGCGAGCAGCGCGACCAGCCCGATGATCAGCAGGGTCCGGCCGACCTCACGGGTCACCGAGGAGCGGGGCTCCTGCACGGTGACCGTCTCCCCCTCCTCGCCGTGCTGGGTGGAGTGGATGACATCACCCTGCGGCTTGGTACCGATCTCGATCGGCGCCTTGCCGGGCATGCGGATCAGGACGTACTGGTCCTTGCCGACCGGGTTGCGCAGCACCTTCGCGTTGACGTTCTCCGCGGCGAGGACCCGGCTGTCCACGATGCTGGCCAGCCGCACGGCTTCGGACTCCACCCGCTCCTGGGCGCTGTTGCTGATCGTCCGTGTCTCTACGATCACCAGGGAGACGCCGAAGACCGCGATCACCACCAGCACGACGGCAAGGGTGGACTGGATGAGACGGCGACGCACAGTGTCCTCCGGGGGTTTGTTTCAGGACACCAGTGTGGCAACACCCCCCAAACACCCCCAGGGGGCGGGGACCTAGCTCTTCTCGAACCGGAAGCCGACCCCGCGCACCGTGGCGATGTAGCGGGGGTTCGCCGCGTCGTCGCCCAGCTTCTTGCGCAGCCAGGAGATGTGCATGTCGAGGGTCTTGGTCGACGACCACCACGTGGTGTCCCAGACCTCGCGCATCAGCTGGTCCCGTGTCACGACCCGGCCGGCGTCCCGCACGAGGACCCTCAGCAGATCGAACTCCTTCGCCGTGAGCTGCAGTTCCTCGTCGCCCATCCACGCCCGGTGCGACTCGACGTCGATCCGCACGCCGTGCGTGGCAGGGGGCTGCTGCGGCTCGGCGGCGCCGCGCCGGAGCAGGGCCCGCACCCGGGCGAGCAGTTCGGCGAGCCGGAAGGGCTTGGTGACGTAGTCGTCGGCACCGGCGTCGAGGCCGACGACGGTGTCCACCTCGTCGGCCCGCGCGGTCAGGATGAGGATCGGCACGGTGTGGCCGTCGGCGCGCAGCCGGCGGGCGACCTCCAGGCCGTCCATGCCGGGCAGGCCCAGGTCCAGCACGACCAGGTCGACGCCGCCCTGCATTCCGGCGTCGAGCGCGGCCGGTCCGTCCTCGCGCACCTCGACCTCGTAACCTTCCCGGCGCAGGGCGCGGGCCAGCGGTTCCGAGATGGACGCGTCGTCCTCGGCGAGCAGTACACGGGTCATGAGGTGATGGTAGACCGCCCGCGTGTGCTGCTGAGGTGTGATCGGTTCCAGGGATTCTTACCTTCGCCGCTCGCTGGTACGAACCATTGACCTGGGGATGCGATCGTAGGAAAGACCTTAGAAACGGGTCTTGCGGTTCCCCCGACACCTGTGATCCGCGTCTCAAGTCCTTCCATATCCGGCACTGTCCTGTCGTATGGTGACCTGAACGCCTGTAGCACACCGGGGACCTTTGGCGGGCATTCGACGCTGAAGGTCTTATTTGCGTGCGGGCTGGTCCAGACCAGCCTTGAAAGGAATGACCTCTGGCCGGGCTCCGGACGCAGCGACGCGTCGTGGGGCGTGGATCCCGGTGGTCGCCGTCCGCCACTCCGCGATCCGGAGCGGCCTCCTCCTGGGCGTGGGGGTGGACGGCCGACCCTGCCGGTGCCGGCCGACACCCCCACCGGGCGCGCAACGCTCCACCGCGCGTCCCGATCAGCAAGGAACGACCATGGCGTCCAGCCTGACGAAGGACTCGGTCCGCCCGGGCACCCCCGGTTCCGAGAAGACCTTCTTCGGCCACCCCCGCGGACTGGCCACTCTCTTCATGACCGAGATGTGGGAGCGCTTCAGCTTCTACGGCATGAGGGCCCTGCTCGTCGTGTACCTGCTCTCCGGCGGCCCCGACGCCAAGAAGGGCAGCATGGGCGGCGGTCTGGGCATGGACCTGGCCACCACCACGGCGATCTACTCGGTGTACCTGTCGATGGTGTACCTGCTCGCCATGCCCGGCGGCTGGCTGGGCGACCGCGTCTGGGGCCCCCGCAAGACCGTCGCCATCGCGGCCCTCACGATCATGGCCGGTCACGTGGTGCTGGCGCTGCCCGGCGGGCAGGCGCCCTTCTTCGCCGGTCTGGCACTGGTGGCGCTCGGCTCCGGTCTGCTGAAGGCCAACATCTCCACCATGGTCGGCCACCTGTACGACGGTCCGGACGACCCGCGCCGTGACGGTGGCTTCACGATCTTCTACATGGGCATCAACATGGGTGCCTTCTTCGCGCCGCTGATCATCGGCACGGTCGGCCAGGAGGTCAACTGGCACCTCGGCTTCGGCCTCGCCGCGGTCGGCATGGCCATCGGTCTCGCCGCGTTCCTGCTCGGCACCCGCAACCTGAGCCCGCGGAGCAACGTCGTCCCGAAGCCGCTGGCGGCCGAGGAGCGTGCCGTCTGGCTGCGCAAGGGACTGACCTGGCTGGCCGTCGCCGCCGTCTTCTACGGCATCGTCGGTTTCACCGGCCACTTCACCCTGAACTGGGCGATGATCCCGCTGACCGTGATCGGTCTGGTCATCCCGGCCGGTGTGCTGCTGCGCATCAAGCGTGACAAGGACCTGTCGTCCGTCGAGCAGTCCAAGATGACGGGCTACATCTGGTTCTTCGTGGCCGCCGCCGCCTTCTGGATGATCTACGACCAGGGTGGCTCCACCGTCCAGGCGTTCGGTGAGAACAAGGCCGCCGATTCGCTGTTCGGCCTCGGCTTCCCGTCCTCGTGGTACCAGTCGCTGAACCCGGTGTTCATCATGGCGCTGGCTCCGGTCTTCGCCTGGTTCTGGCTGTGGCTGAGCCGCAAGGGCAAGGAGCCGAGCACGGTCGCGAAGTTCGCCGCCGCCCTGTTCTTCATCGGCGTCTCGTTCTTCTTCTTCCTGCTGCCGCTGGGCATGGCGTCCGACGGCACGAAGGTCAGCCCGATGTGGCTGGTCGGCATCTACCTGATCCAGACCGTCGGCGAGCTGTGCCTGTCGCCGGTCGGCCTGTCGGTGACCACCAAGACGGCCCCGGCCAAGTACGCCAGCCAGATGATGGGTGTCTGGTTCCTCGCGGTCACCGCGGGTGACTCGATCACCAGCCTGCTGTCCAACCCGGCCGTGGCGGGCGTCGACCTCAGCGGGTCCGGCGCGGTCCTGGTGGAGGCGGTCCTCGCCGCCGTCGCCGGTGTCGCGGTCTACATGTACCGCCGCAACGTGAAGTCCCTGATGGGCGACGTGCACTGACCTGATCCCAGGTTCCGGGAGGGCCACCGCATCATGGGATGCGGTGGTCCTCTTCGCGCGCGTACGGAGCTACCGGGTCCGGCGCCCCGGCAGGAACGTGAACACCGCGCCGCCCAGCAGGATGGCGGTGCCCGCGACCAGGCCCAGGGCCTTGAGCCCGCCGTGGTCGCTCGCGCCGGTCTCGGCGAGGCCGCCGGAACCGCTGCCGCCGCTGTCGCTGCCGCCGCCGCTGCCTCCGGACGAGGACGATCCGCCGGAGGCCGAGGTGCCGCCCGCGGCTCCGCCCGGCTGCTGGGTGGTGTCGAGGGTGAGCGAGACCTCGGTCCTCGTCGGCGTGCAGGTCGTCGTCGTACCGAGCGCCCTGACCGTCAGGACGCCCGGGGACAGGGTCGAGGTGCCGCTCGCGCCGGGCTTGTAGGTGCCGGTGAGATCGGGGATCTCGATCGGGTCGCCGGACTTGATGGGAGCCGCGTTCGTCGGGCCCTCCACCTGCACCGTGCCTTTGTCGGCGCCGCCCAGCACCACCTCCATGGACGGTTTCACGGAGTCCTTGGGGATCTCGGCGGGACTGTTCATGACCGACTTCTCGAACCGCACGGTGAGGTCGTAGCCGCCGCCGGCCTTCTTGGCGTCGATCCGCACCGGTGAGGTCGCGTTCCTGTCGCCGATCGGGGTCTTGCAGGCGTACGGGATCCGCACCTCCTTGCCGGTGAAGTCGGTCTGGCCGGTGCCGCCGGTCGCCGTGGCGGTGGCGGTGGCGGTGGCTGTCGGGGTGGTCGACCCGGTCGGTGTCGTCGACCGGGTCGGTGTCGCACTGGACGTACCGCCGCTGCCCGCCGTCACCTGGATCGTGGCCGCCTTCCGCACGGCCTCCTTCGGCGCGCACTTGGTGTCGGTGGACATCGCGTTGACGGTGTACGCGTCAGGCGTCAGCGTCACCTCGCCGGCCGCGGTCAGCTTCAGGGTGCCCTTCATGTCGGAGAGCACCATGTCGCCGCCCTTGGGGATCGCGGGGTTCTGCCGCGGCCCCCGCATCGCGATGTCGGCTGTCTGCGCGCCGGCCGCCTTGAGGACGCCGGACGGCTGGACCGAGTTCGCGGGCAGATCGATGATGTCGGGATTCCTGGAAGCGGCCTGGACGAACTTCCACACGATGTCCACCGTGTCGCCGACCTTCGCCGTGGCGGGCGCGGTGATCTCGGCCTTCGTGGTGCCGTCGACGGGATCGATGCCCGCGGGCGGCACGCAGTGGGTGGCGAACGACACCTGCGCCGCCTGGGCGGGCACCGCGGCCAGGCCCAGCAGGACGCCCGCACCGCTCAGCACCAGCGCGGCGCCGGCCGCGGTCAGCCGGTGCGCGCCGGCCGGTACGCCTCTCCTTCGCATGCTCACGTGGGTCCTTTCGGGGTGGGAGTCGTGGGACTCGTCGGGCTGTCGTCGTGCGGTGCGGAGAGCCGGCCGGCCGGGCCGCCCGGAGCGGTGTCCGGGCCGAACCACGGCAGGATCGGCGTCGTGGGGGACGGGGGCTCCTGGGTCCGGGAGCGCGGTGGGCGCAGTGCGGGCCGGGGCAGGCGCGGACGGCCCCCACCGTCCGGACGGGGCCGGGACAGGCGCGGACGGCTCCCACCGTCCGGACGGGACCGGCGCGGGCGCCGACGGTTCACACCGCCCGGACGGCGCGGCCGCACCCGGTCCACCACGGCCATGCCGACGCGGAACAGGGCGGCCGGCACGACCAGGCAGAGCAGCAGCCAGAACAGCGTCACGCCCCACGGGCGGCCCACGCGCCACGGCTGCTCGGCGAGGACCCGGCCGTGGTACCTCAGGGACACGGTGTACTCGCCGTGCGCCCCGGCCGACAGCTCGACCGGCAGTTGGATCCGCGCCTTCTTCCCCGGCGCGAGGGTGCCGTGCCACCGCCGGTCGTCCCACTGCGGGGCGAAGACGCCGTGCGCGGTGCCGACCTGGAAGACCGGGTCCTCGACCGGGCTGGTGCCGGTGTTGCCGACCGTCAGGACGAGGGTCCGGCCGGGTGGGGCGCCGAACCAGGTGAGCAGCCCGCTGGAGCCGGTCAGCCGGATGTCGGACAGCACCGCCAGCCGGCTGCCGGAGCGCTCGGCGGGCAGTGGGGCGACGGGATGCCCGGCGACCTGGAGGACGGCGTCCGTCTCGGCCCCGGCGCCGGTGACGGTGGCCACGTGCACCACGCAGGGGCAGGGCACGGGCGGTTCGGCGACCGGGAGGGCGCGACTGAAGGCACCCCGGGCGTCGGTCGTCACGGCCCGGCCGTCGCCGTTGGCGCAGGAGTTGGTGCCGCCGATGACACCCCGGGCCGGCGTGGCCCGTCCGCAGACCAGCATCATCAGCAGGGTGTGCGGCCGCCATCCGGTGCCGCTGACGGTGACCGAACCGCCGGTGCCGGCCTGCGTCGCGGACAACCGCACGGCCGGCCCGTCCGCCGCGGCCGCCGGGCCCGCGAGGGTGAGCAGGAGCAACGCGAGCACCGCCGCCCACGCGGGCAACCGCAGAATCCGTACGGTGCCGCTCACTTCACCGCCCCTCCCGTCGACTCGCGCCTCGGGCGGCAGGGGGGCTCGCCGGCAGCAGCCCCGCTGCCGCCGTCCGCCGGGCCGCCATCGGCCCCCGGACCACCGTCGACCGCGGGCCGCCGTACGCCGTACGGCTCCCCCGCCGTCGTACGGCGAGCACCGTGACCGCCCCCGCGCCCACCGCGCCGGCCGCGCCCGCCGGGCCGCCCCATGGCACGAACCGCGCGGACACGGTCGCCGTGTCGTGTGCTCCGCCCGGCGCCGTGACCGTCAGCCGTACGTCGACCGCGTCCAGCGCCGGCCGGTCCCGCCAGGGCTCGGTGAGCGCCAGGCGGGCGCCCGGGCGCAGATGGAGGGGGAGGACGCGCGGCGGGCGGTCCAGGACCCGGCCGAGGACACCGTCCGCGCGCACCGCGAGCCTCGGCACGAGGACGGTGGTACCGCGGTTGACCAGCTCGTAGGTGAGCCGGTCGGCGTGTACGGACAGGTGCTCGACGGTCAGCGCGGCGAGCGCCGGGCCGGTGACGCGCAGCCGCAGCCGCACGGTCGACGTCCGGCCGTCGGCATCGCGCGCGACGATGGCGCCGGAACGGCCGCCGGGCTCGGCCCCGTCCGGGACGGTCACCGTGAACGGCACGTCGGCGCGCGTGCGGGCGGGGACGCGCAGGCCCTTGTCGGCGAAGGTGATCCGGACGCCGGTGCCGGACAGCCGTACGACGACCGGCGTCCGCCCGGGGTTGGTGACGGACACCGTGTCCTGCAGGACCGCTCCGGGCGGACCCTCGGCGTAGAGGGACGGGCGGCCACCGCCCGAGGGCGCGACGGACCAGCCTCCGGCGACGACGGCCCGGGGCGCCGCACTCAACAGGGCGACCAGAGCGACCAGGCACACGGATGCGGGCACGGCGGCGACCGCGGGCAGGCGCCGTCGGCGGCGCGGCACAGGGGCGGCGAACGGCATGGGCGGCTCCAACGGTCGTGGGCCGGGGCGGGCTTGGCAGCTTGGGGCGTGGGCCTGGGCGGGGCGTGGACCGGAGGCGGTCGTAGGGCGGAGCGGTCGGAGGCCGGAGGCAGTCGGAGGGGGTCGGAGGCCGGAGGAGGTCGGAGGCCGGAGGAGGTCGGAGGCCGGAGGCAGTCGGAGGGGGTCGGAGGCCGGAGGCGGTCGGAGGCCGGAGGCGGTCGGAGGCCGGAGGCGGTCGAAGGCTGGAGGCGGTCGGAGGCCGGAGCGGCCGGAGGCGGTCGGAGGCCGGAGCGGCCGGAGGCGGTCGGAGGCCGGAGGCGGTGTACGGGAGACGGTCGTAGGGCCGGGGCGGTCGTGCGCCTGGGGCGGTCGTATGGGAGGGCGGCCCGGCCCGGGGCGGTCGTGGGACGGGGATTCAGTGGCGTGCGGCCTGGCCGCGCCGGGTCAGCCACAGTGCGCCCGCCGCGCCGGTCAGCAGGACCGTGCCGCCGAGCGTGCCGAGGGCGACAGCCGAGTCCTCGGGGCCGGTCTGCGGAAGCTGCCCGCCGGAGGACGAGCCGCCCGAGGACGACGAGGCGGCACCACTGGAGGACGAGCCACCGGCCGCCGTCACGTCCAGGGTCAGGGACGGCCTGGGGCTGTTGGTCGGCGTGCAGGTCGTCGTCGTGCCGAGCGCCTTGATGGTGAGCGTGGCCGCCGTGAAGGTGACCTTGCCGGTCTTCTTCGGCGTGTAGGTGCCGCTCAAGTCACTGATCTTTATGGGGGTGTCGGCCGGGATGGCGGCCGCGTTGGCGGGCCCGCCGACCGCGAGCGTGCCGCTGTCGGCGCCGCCCAGTTCGATGGTGGCGCTCGGGGTCATCGCCCCCTTGCCCAGTTCGACCGGGCTGGCGGAGACGCCCTTCTGCCAGGACATGGTGATCTTGTAACCGCGGCCGCTCCCGACGCCCTTGATGTCGATGGGCGAGACGGCACTCTTGACGCCGATCGGCGTCCGGCAGCGGTAGTTGACGTCGACGACGTCGGCTTGCGCGGGCGGTGCGGTCAGCAGCACGACCGAGCCGGCCAGGGCCGCGGCGGACGCGAGCGCGGCGGTTCGCTTCGGGTACGACACGATCGGTCCACCCCATTCGGTCACGATTCGTCCATGACGAGGTACCTGACGGCGTATCAGATTCGGCCGTCAAGGTACGCCGGGGGCCGTGAGGAAGGAAGACGCGTCACACGCCGGAGTTGTGGCGATCCGGAGGTGCGGGCGGGCGGACGGGCCCGGGTGGCGATCCAGGAACCGAGCCACACCCGAGCCCTCGGGCCGGCTTTCCCTCGGGGCCTCGCCTCGGTCAGCGCGCCGCCACCACGGCAGGGAGTGCCGCACCTGGCCGAAAAGGGAATCGCCACCGCACCTTGGGCCCGGACTCGTGTCCGGAGTCGCACACCGCGCGACTACGCGGGAGCGCCCAACTCCGCCCACACCGTCTTGCCCGGACGGCCGGCGGCGCGGACGACGCCCCAGTCCAGGCACAACCGCTGCACGATGAACATGCCGTGGCCGCCGGGGCGGCCGGCGCGGTGCGGGGTACGCGGGGTCGGCTGCCCGCTGCCGCGGTCGGAGACCTCCACCCGGATCACCTTGTTGTCACAGGCGAGGACGAGTTCGTCGGGGCCCTCGGCGTGCAGGCAGGCGTTGGTGACCAGTTCGGACACGACGAGCAGGACGTCCTCGGCGGCGGCCCGCTGGTCGGCGGAGGCGGCGGGCAGCCAGTCCCACGCGTACAACGCCTGGCGGGTGAAGTCGCGGGCGAGCGGGACGACCCCGCTCTCACCTTCCAGCCCGAGGCGGCGGACCTGCCGGCCGCGCGCCCCTGGAGTGCCTCCGGACGGCCCGGACGGTCCGGACGGCGCGGCTGCCCCCGTGGCTGCGCCGACGGCCGGCGCCTCCCCCTCGGACGCCCCGGAAGCGCCGCTGGGCTCCGGGCCGCGGTCGCCCGGCGAGTAAGGCCGGGTGGTGCTCATCAGCGCTTCACCTCACCGATTCACCAGTTCACGATTCATAAGCCCGGCACCGTTCGGTGCCGGCCGCTCCGTACGTCGTCCGCCCGCGGTCCGCGTGGGGACATTTGCTCGCCCGCCCGTCGCACACCCGTCCCACCCAGGTCGCCGTCCACGTGGCTCACCGGCACCGGGACGATCCGGCGGGGGCGGTCGACAGGATGGCTCCTGCCTCCTCCTGCCCTCTCCTGCCCGACGGATCCGGCAAAACACCCCCGTGTTCGGCGCGGTGGACGCAGCGCCGAGCGGGGCCGGGGCGCGGGAGGAACACGGGCTCAGTCGGCGCCGTCGGCCAGGGCCGCCTCCACGGAGTCATGGACGGTGAAGACCGCCTCTGCCCCAGTGATCTCGAACACGCGGGCGACCACCGGCAGCATGCCTGCCAGATGTACGCCGCCGCCGGCGGCCTCCGCCTTCAACCGCGCCCCGAGCAGAACGTTCAGGCCCGTGGAGTCACAGAACTCCAGGCGTGAGCAGTCCACCACGAGCCGCGCGAAGCCCTTGGCCAGGAGGTCGTCGAGGGGCTCACGCAAAAGATCGGCGGTGTGGTGGTCGAGTTCACCCGCCGGTGTCACTACGGCGCTGGAGCCCTCTTCCCGCACCTCCACCAGAAGCCGGCCCGACTGTGCGCTGCCGACCGTCCCGTGGTCCATGCCGTCTCTCTCCCGAGGTCGTGGCTGCTGATGCCCTCGAACATTACGCCTTCCATGCGCACTTCGACACCCGAACAACCGCACACAATCGGACATACCGCAACAGAACGCACTTGCGACCCGCTCGGTTCAGCGGGTAGGGCTAGTAAAGACACACATCCCTACACGCCGGCTTCGGAGGCGCCGCACACCGCAGTGCACGCACTGGCTTCGGCAGCCATATGCCGAGAACGATGGAGGACACCCATGTCACCCCGGCTCGACGCATCGCCTACCCCGCTCGCGACGTCGACACCCCCACCGGAACAACTGGATCATCCCATCGATCCCCTCGACCCCTTCGAGGGGCTCCCGGAGATCCCCCCGTACGACCAGATCGGCCCGGTCGACGCGCGGGCCCTGTCCAAGACCCTCTTCGAGCGGCTGGAGTCGCTGGAGGAAGGGACGCACGAGTACTCGTACGTCCGCAACACGCTGGTCGAGCTCAACCTCGCCCTGGTCAAGTTCGCCGCCTCCCGCTTCCGCTCCCGCAGTGAGCCGATGGAGGACATCATCCAGGTCGGCACCATCGGCCTGATCAAGGCGATCGACCGCTTCGAACTCGCCCGCAGTGTGGAGTTCCCCACTTTCGCGATGCCGACCATCATCGGCGAGATCAAGCGTTTCTTCCGTGACACCTCGTGGTCCGTGCGCGTCCCGCGCCGGCTGCAGGAGCTGCGGCTCGACCTCGCCAAGGCCGGGGACGAACTCGCCCAGCGGCTGGACCGCGCCCCCACGGTCACGGAACTCGCCGAGCGGCTCGGCCTGTCGAAGGACGAGGTCGTCGAGGGCATGGCCGCCTCGAACGCCTACACGGCCTCCTCGCTGGACGCCCAGCCCGAGGAGGACGAGACCGAGGGCGCCCTCGCGGACCGCATCGGGTACGAGGACCACGGGCTGGAGGGCATCGAGTACATCGAGTCGCTCAAGCCCCTGATCGCCGAACTCACGTCCCGGGACCGGAAGATCCTTTCCCTGCGGTTCGTGGCGAACATGACCCAGTCGGAGATCGGCGAGGAACTCGGCATCTCCCAGATGCACGTGTCCCGGCTGCTGTCGCGCACGCTGGTGCGGCTGCGCAAGGGACTGACCGTGGAGGAGTGACCCGCGGGTCCGTTCCCGGCCACCGAAGCCTTGGAAGCGGCCCGGCCCTCGCCGCCGGGCCGCTTCGGCGCACCCGCCGTCGCCCACCCCTCCGGCTGGCCGGTACCCAGGCTCCCAACCGTTATGCCGTTACCGCCGGAAACCTCTTTCCACGATCCGCCCCCTCCACCACTATGGGCCCCCGACTGGCTGGTATGCCTGACCGGGGCCGCAAGGGCGCGGCCACGCGCTGTCGCGAGGAGGCTGGACGATGGCTCAGGGGGACGGGGCCGAGGCGGGCGGGGACCGGGAGGACGTGCCGGAGGCACGGTTGACCGAACTGCTGCGCTCCCCCACGCCGACGGCGTACCCCGCGCTGCAGGAGCTGCGCAGACGGCACCACCCGGCGGTCCTGGCCTACGCCCGGCTGTGCGCCGCGAGCGAGTCCGCGGCCCGCCGGCTGGCGGCGGAGGCCTTCACCACGGCGGCCCGGGAGACGGCCCGCGGGGTCGAACCGGCCCTCCCCCTGCGCCACCGGCTCCTGCTGCTCATCGCCCAGTCGGCGGCCGCCTGGGCGCGCGACGAGCGCTCCGCGGGCGTCGACCCGGGCCTGTTGCTGGTGCTGAACACGGCCGGCCTGCCCGACTGCCCGACCCCGCCCCTGCTGCCGGCGTTCCAGTCGCTGCCGTCCCGCACCCAGGGGCTGGTCTGGTACGGCGTCGTTGAGGAGGAACCGCAGGAGCGCACCGCCGCCTTCCTCGGGCTGACCCGCGCGGACGTGGCCTACGGCACCCCGCAGGCCCTCAAGGCCCTGGCCCAGGCCTGCCTCAGACACCGCCTGGCCGCCTCGGACGACCCGCGCTGCGGTGACTTCCGCCGGCTGATCGAGGAGGCGGTACGGCCGGACGGCCCGCGCCGCAGCGCCGACCTGGACACCCACATGGCCCGCTGCCCGCACTGCGCGGCCGCCTTCGAGGACCTGCTTGCCCTGCGGGACGCCCCGCGGCAGACGCTCGCGGAGGGGCTGTTGCCATGGGGCGCGGCGGCGTACCTCCGCGCGGAGGACCCACCGGCGGCCTCGGCCCCGGCTCCCGCACCGGCGAGTCGGCCGCCCCATCGCCGGGTCCTGCTGACCTCGGCGGCCCTGGGCGTGGCCCTGGCCCCGCTCCTGGTGTTCCTGCTCTCCCCGGCGGACCACCCGGGACGGCAGCGGACGGCGGCGACACCCGCGCCTCCCCCGGTGACGGTGACGGCCACGGTCTCCGTCACCCCCTCCGCCCCAGCCTCCCCGTCACCCTCGGCCACCTCCAGGTCCCCCTCCGCCACCCCGACCTCGCGCCGTCCGACCACACCGCCGCCGCGGAGGACACCCAGGCCCACGCCCCCGCCCCCGCCCTCGCCTCCGGGCGCGTCCTACGCCCAGGTGGTGAACCTCGCCACGGGCCGCTGCCTGGACATCCGCGACGGCGACCTGGACCGGGGCAACGACGTCGTCACCGCCCCCTGCTCCTCCTCCCCGACCCAGCGCTGGCGCGTGGACACCTACCTGGGCGTGCTCCGCTCGGCCGCCGACGACGACTTCTGCCTGGACAGCCGGGGCTCGGTCGACCGGGGGGTGGGCATCTGGGACTGCGACTCGGTTTACGGCGGCAACGGGGAGAACCTCCGCTTCACCGTCGACCCCGACGGCACCATCCGCCCGGCGATCGCCATCGAGACGGCGGTGACACCGGACGGCGGCGACGGGGTGGTGCTGGAGTCGCTGAACGGGGGGCCGGCGCAGCGGTGGCGGGCCGGGCGGGCGGCGTAGGCCGCACGGCCGGGCAGGAACTTCCGTGACCGGCCGGGCGAAGACACGGGCGACCGGCTGGGCCAAGACCCCGGCGACCGGCCGGGCCAAGACCCCGGTGACCGGCCGGGCCAAGACCCCGGTGACCGGCTGGTCGAAGACCTCGGTGACCGGACGTCCGGGTCCGGACATGGCCGGGCGCGGCCGGTGGAAATCATTGTCCGGGGCCGTGCCGGGGCAGAAGTCTGATCCCCGTGACCACAACAGATGCTGCGAAGACCGCACCGTCCCCTCTCGTCCGCTCCTTCGGCCAGCTCGCCGGCCTGGACCCCGACCGGCCGGTCGTGACCCTGTTCAGCGGCGGGCTGGACAGCTCCTACCTGCTGCTCCGCCTGCGCCGGATGGGGCTGCGCGAGGTGCACGCCGTCAGCGTGGACATCGGTGAGGACGAGTCCGGGCCGTACAAGCGCAAGGTGGCCGAGGCGCTCGGCGCGCGGCTGCATCTGTTCGACCGGCGCGAGGAGTTCGCCGACCGCTTCGTCGCCCCGGCGATCGCCGCGCAGGCCGAGTACCTCGGCATCCACCCGGTCAGCTCCACGCTCAGCCGCCCGCTCATCGCGGAATCCGCCGTGCGGCTGGCCCGCTCGCTGGGCGCACAGGCCGTCCTGCACACCGCCAACCGCTCGCAGAACACCCTCCGCCGGCTCAACGGGGCGCTGGCGCTGCTGGGTTACGAGGGCGCGTACGGCAGCCCGTACGACCTCGATCCCGTCACCCGCGAGGACAAGCTGATCGCCCTGCGCGCCGCCGGCGTCGACCTGCTCGCCGGACGGATCGTGAGCGGCGACTCCAACCTGTGGTGCCGGGAGTTCGAGTCCGGGATCCTCGACGATCCCGAACGGCACGAGGTGCCGGAGGAGATGTACCGGTGGAGCCGGCCCACCGCCGCGCCGGACGCCACCGAACTGCTCACCGTCACCGTCGAGGACGGCCGGCCGGTCGCGCTGGACGGTGTCCGGCTGCCCCTCACCGAGTTGATCGAGCTGCTCAATCAGCGTGTGGGCGCCTACGGGCTGGGCCGTTACTCGGGTCTGGAGCACCTGGACAACGGCGAGAAGGTCCTGGAGATCCGGGAGATGCCGGCCGCGTGGCTGCTGCTGCGCACCTACCGGCACATCGAGAGCGCGTGCCTGGAAGCGGAACTCGTCCGCGAGAAGCGGCACCTGGAGCAGCTCTGGGTGCGGGAGGCACTGGAAGGCCGGTGGTTCGGCGAACTGCGGCTGGCCACGCAGTCCTTCGTCGACGCCTGCGCGTCCCGGACCAGCGGCAGCGTCACCTGGCGGCTGCGCACGGGAGGCGCTGACACCCGCTCCATCACCGCCGGCCGGCCGCTGTACCTGCGGGACCGGGAGGAGTGGGAGGAGCGGGCGATCGCCGCCGAGTCGGCCCCGTTCGGCGTGCCCGCCACCCCCGAGCTGCTGCCCGCGGCCGCGTGACCGCCGCCCGACCCCACCCGCCCACGAGAATCACGGAGTCGCACATGACCACCGCCCTGGCCCACCCCGCCGCCCTCGACGCCGTCACCGCCCTGTCCGGCCCCGGCGGGCATCTGATGCCCTCGGCCGCGCTGTCCTCGCTGCTCGGCGTCGACGCCGGTGACTGGGCGCGGTTCGCCGCGCACTGGGACGAGCTGACCCTGGACACGTACAT
The DNA here is from genome assembly GCF_056432605.1 of Streptomyces sp. NPDC045022. Classification (NCBI taxonomy): domain Bacteria; kingdom Bacillati; phylum Actinomycetota; class Actinomycetes; order Kitasatosporales; family Streptomycetaceae; genus Streptomyces; species Streptomyces sp. NPDC045022. The sequence goes on along the minus strand of NZ_JBWKIR010000005.1, from coordinate 307,693 downwards.
GGCCGACGGGGGCACGTACCGCTTCCGCCGTTACGGCCAGTTCGACCTGGATCCGGTCACCGGTGAACCGGCGCTGCTGCCGCACGAGCCGTACCGGCAGGAGACCGACGTCAACCCGCTCAACGGAGGTATCGAGCGGGACTTCGACCCGCTGACGGAGTCGTTCGCCGGTGACCCGCTGCTGCGCTCGGTGCTGGTCGCGCTCGGCCGGATCTTCACCGAGGTGGACGGCACGCGGCGGTGGAACGTGAAGCTGCACCCGTACCGGATCAGCGCCTCCGCCGAGCAGGACGGCCAGCCCGCGCCCGAGGGCCGGCACCGCGACGGGGTCACCTTCATCACCTCGCTGCTGATCGGCCGCAGCAACGTCAGCGGTGGCGAGAGCGGCGTGTACGCCGACTCGGGCGCCCACCTGCTCACGACTACGCTGTCCGAGCCCGGCGACCTGCTGCTGGGTGACGACCGCCGCACCCTGCACTCGGTGACCCCGGTGCACCCGGTGGACCCCGCGCTGCCCGCCCACCGTGACGTCCTGGTGATCGCGTACACGGCGCGCTGAGCGCCTGCCCCCGCCCTTCGCCCCGCCCTTCCGTACGTCCCCAGAGGAGTGCCCATGAGCGTCACCGCGGCCCGCAGCGGCCGGCTGACCGATCTTCCCGTCCTGCTGGTCGCGGTGGTGTGGGGCTCCAGCTATCTGGCCGCCAAGGGCGTCACCACGGAGCGGACCGTGCTGGCCGTGCTGGTGCTGCGGTTCGCCGTGGCGCTGCCGGTGCTGGTCGCCACGGGATGGCGGCGGCTGCGGGCGCTGAGCGCCGTCCAGATACGCGGCGCCGGGCTGCTGGGGCTGATCCTCGCCGGGATCTTCCTGCTGGAGACGTACGGCGTGGTGCACACCTCGGCGACGAACGCGGGGCTGATCATCAGCCTCACCATGGTGTTCACACCGCTGGCGGAGAGCCGGGTGCGCGGCACCCGGCTGCCGGGTGCCTTCCTGGCGGCCGCCGGTCTGTCGGTGCTCGGCGTGGCGCTGCTCACCCAGGGCACCGGGTTCAGCGCCCCGACCGGGGGCGACCTGCTGATGCTGGGGGCCGCCGTCGTTCGTACGGTGCACGTCCTCGCCATGTCCCGTATGGAGTCGGTGCGCGGTGCGGACGCACTGTCGCTGACCACCGTCCAGCTGGGCGGGGCGGTCGTCGTCTTCGCCGTGCTGGCGGCGGTGCCGGGCACCGGTGCCTCGCCCTGGGCGGCGGCGGCCGGCTTCGACGCCGGGGACTGGCTGGGGCTGCTGTACCTGTCCGCGTTCTGCACGCTGTTCGCGTTCTTCGTGCAGATGTGGGCGGTCCGCCGCACCTCCCCCTCCCGGGTGAGCCTGCTGCTCGGCACGGAGCCGGTGTGGGCGGCGGCGGTGGGCATCGCCGTGGGCGGGGACCGGCCGGGGTTGCTGGGCCTGTTCGGTGCGGTGCTGGTGCTGGCCGGTACGGCCTGGGGACGGTCGGTGGCGGACCGGGAACGGGGTGCGGGTGAGCGGAAGGCCGCGGTGGTGGACGGCACGGCCGTCCCTGAGAGCGCGGCGACGTCCTGAGCGGCAGCGGCCCCCTGAGGGGCAGTCCCCCTTCCCGGAGCGGCGGCGCCCCCTGACCCGGCAGCGGGTGCGGGGCCGGCGACTCCGGCGGTACGGCGAATACCTGAAGGTGCTGCGACCGGGTGTGTCGGGAAAGCGGGCGGGGTGACGCGGACCCCGGGCGGCGCCGGCGGTCGTACGCTCCCGGTCAGCCGTCCAGCCAGCCCAGCCGTACGGCGCAGGCGCCGGCCTGGAACCGGCTGGCGGCGCCCAGGCGTTCGGTCAGCTCGGAGACGAGACGGCGGACCGTGCGCTCGGAGACACCGAGCTTGCGGGCCATGGCCTCGTCGGTGAGTCCGCCCGCGAGCATCCGCAGCAGCTCGAGGTGCCGTCCCTCGGGACGCCACGCCCCGTCCGGCCCGGCCGTCGCGTCGCTCAGCACGTTCGCCGCCGCCCAGCAGTGCTCGAAGATCTCCCGGAACACCCCGACCAGCTGCTCGCCCCGAAGGATCACCGCCGTGATCTCGCCCTCGGCCGACGGCGGCGCCGGCACCAGCGCGGTCGAGCTGTCCACGACGATCAGCCGCAGCGGCAGCGTGTGCGCGGTGCGTACCTGCGCCCCGGCCGCGCTCAGCCGGCGCAGGTAGGACGCCATGTGCGGGACGGCCGCCGCGGAGCCCAGGTGGATCGTGCGCACGCGCACGCCGCGCCCGGTCACCGCCAGGTCCCGCTCCAGACCCGCCTCCACCATCTGTGCGGGCAGCGCGCGTCCGGGGTGCAGCGACAGCACCTCCTCCTCCACGCGCCGCGACACGTCCTCCAGGGCCGCCGACACGTTCGCGGCGCCGGTCACGACTTCCATCCGCACCGGGAGCAACTCCCGTGCGTGCACGGGCTGGAAGTCGGCGAGGATCCGCGTCAGTGCGGAACGCGTGCGCTGCACGGAGGTGAGCAACGATGCCGTGTGCTGCTCCTCCTCCACGAGGAGGTTGCGCAGCGCCGTGTCGGGCGACAGCGCCGTCCACCCGTTCCCCGTATCCGGTGCGGGCACGAACAGCCTTAGCCTGGTGAGGAGTTGGAGGGCATCGGCGAACTCCGCGTCGCTCCAGCCACGCCTGCCGATCACGCTCTCGGGGTGCCAGGCCGCGTCCTCGAGTGCGATGCGGTAGAGCTCCTGGGCACGCTCTTTCACATCCATCGGTCCCCCCGATCAGTCGTCCCCCGGTGCGCCCACCCGCGAGCGGGCACCGGGCGGATCTTAGGAACGGCCCTCCTGACCTGGCCAGACAAGGTCCGGCATATGGACGCGGCGGGGCCCGGCCGAGGCGTCCGGGCCTGGCCATGGCCGGTCCCGGAACCCCGGGGCGCGTAGCCGTGGGTGACCGTCCGGGCACATGCTGACGACACACCGCGCAGTGGCGCACCGCACAGCCCGCACACGCCGCACGCCCGATCCCGGAGGTTCCGCCATGCCCGCCCCGTCCGTCACCGCCCCGTCCGCCGTCCCGTCCACCGTCTCCTCCGCGTCCGTCGCGTCCGCCGGACGCCGTGTCCAGCGTGTCGCCGGCGCGGTCGCGCTCACCGCCCTCCTGGCGGTCGGCGCGGCGGTCGCCGGTGCCCCGGTGGGTGGGACGGCACCGAGCGTCGCCTCCCCCGGCGGCGACTCCCTCATCTGGGGCTGACCGCCGTGCCGGGACCGGCCGTCGCCGTCGTCGCTCCGCTCACCGGGCCGCATACGGCCGTGGGCACCGTCCTCCTCGCCGAGGTGAACCGGATCCGTGGCGTCGCCCCGGGGGTGGCCGACTGGCAGGTGCTTCACGAGGCACCCGGCGCCGCGCGTGCCGTGGCCGCCGGGAACTACGCGGCGGTCGTCGGGCACGCCGACCCGTCGATCGCCGACGACGCGCTGGAGATCTACCGGAATGCCGCGCTCCCCTGCCTGCTTCCGCTGCTGCCGGGCCGCGCGCCCGCGGTGAGCTGGGCGCCCGACGACACCCGTCTCGCCCGCACGCTGGCCGACGGCGCGCTCGCGCTCGGCGCCACGGCGATGACGGTGGCGTACGGCGACGACCCCGGCAGCGCCGAACTGGCCGGGCTGCTCACCACGCGGGCACATGCGGCGGGGCTGGCCGTGGAGACACATGGCACGGGGACGGGCGGTGGACCGCCGCGGTCGCCGCTGTTCGCCTCGCCCCTGTTCCCCTCGCCGCTGTTCCCGTCCGCGCCGTCGCCGTCGCCGTCACCGGGCCCGGACCGTGCCCCGGCCGGGGGCGGAGCGGGCGCGGTCCTCGCCCTGCTCGCCCCGCAGCACCGGCTGCCCACCCTCCTGCGCGCCCTCGGCAGTGCGGCCGGAGAGGACGCGAGTCCGTACCGGGCCGTGCTGGTGGTGGCGGACTGCGGGCTGCCGTCCTACGACGCGCTCGTGGAGGCGGCGCGGCGGCTGCCGGTGTGGGCCGTCCATCCGGAGCTGTGCCTGGTCCGCCGTACCCGGGCGGCCGTGGCCTCACTGGCCGCCGCGCTGGCCGAGGACCCCTCGCTGCGGGGCGCGCGGCTCACCGCGCGGGTCGTGTCGCGGTCGGCGCTGCTGCTCGGCGCGGGCGACGGTGTGCTCGGCGAGGGACGACGCGTGTCACGGCTGTCCGCCGTGTGCCCGATCAGGGCCGCGGTCCAGGAGGCCCGGGAGGGCGCCGGGCCCGGACTTGCCTCCCAGACCGTCTGACACCGGCTCAGACGACGCGTACGCCGCCGCGCCACACCCCGCTGACCAGTGGTACGCCCGGACGGTAGGCCAGGTGGACGTGGCTGGGCGCGTCCAGGAGGGTCAGGTCGGCCCGGGCGCCGGGGGTGAGGCGGCCGATGTCCGTGCGGCGCAGGGCCGCCGCGCCGCCCGCCGTGGCCGACCAGACCGCCTCGTCGGGGGTCATCCGCATGTCGCGGACCGCCAGGGCGATGCAGAAGGGCACGGAGGAGGTGAAGGACGAGCCCGGGTTGCAGTCCGTGGACAGGGCGACCGTGACGCCCGCGTCCAGCAGACGGCGCGCGTCCGGCCACTCGGCGCGGGTGGAGAACTCGGCGCCGGGCAGCAGGGTGGCGACCGTGTCGCCGTGGGCCAGCGCGTCGACGTCCGCGTCGGTGAGGTGGGTGCAGTGGTCGGCGCTGGCCGCGTCCAGCTCGACGGCGAGCTGGACGCCGGGGCCGTAGGAGAGCTGGTTGGCGTGGACGCGCGGGTGCAGGCCCTTCGCCTTGCCGGCGGTGAGGATCGCGCGGGCCTGGTCGCCGTCGAAGGCGCCCTTCTCGCAGAACACGTCGATCCAGCGGGCGTGCGGCGCGCAGGCGTCCAGCATCTCGCCGGTGACCAGGGCGACATAGGCCGCCGGGTCGTCGGCGTAGTCGGGGGAGACGATGTGGGCGCCGAGGTACGTCACCTCGTCGGTGTGCCCGGCCGCGATGCGCAGGGCACGGGACTCGTCCTCGACGGTGAGGCCGTAGCCCGACTTGGTCTCGAAGGTGGTGGTGCCCTGGCGGAGCGCCTCCGCCAGGTAGTGGGTGAGGTTCGCCTCCAGTTCCGCGTCGGTCGCGGCGCGCGTGGCCGCGACCGTGGTGCGGATGCCGCCCGCCGTGTAGGAGCGGCCGGACATGCGGGCGTTGAACTCCTGGGTGCGGTCACCGGCGAAGACCAGGTGCGAGTGGGAGTCCACGAAGCCGGGCAGCACCGCCCGGCCGCCCGCGTCGACCCGGTTGTCAGTGGCGGGTGCTTTGCTGGATTCACCGGTCCACGCGATGCGGTCGCCGTCGATGACGACGGCCGCGTCCTGGATCAGACCGAGGGGGGAACCGTCACCCAGGGAGGGGTCGTTGGTGACCAGCGTGGCGATGTTGCTGATGACGGTGCTGCTGCTCATGGTGTCCTCAGGGGTGGCCGGGTCGGGGTCGGCGGGGTTCAGCCGCGGAGGGCTTCGATCGCGTCGGCCAGTGCCGACGGCACGTCGGGTACGAGCGTGTGCGCGCCGTCCCGTACGACATGCCGGCCGCCCACGACCGTGTGGCGTACGTCCGCGGCGGACGCGGCGAATACGGCGGTCTCGGCACCGAGTCGCGGCACCGGTCCCGCTGTCCTGACGGAGTCGAGGGCGATGGTCGTGAAGTCGGCGAGCGCCCCCGTTTCCAGGGTGCCCGCGTCCTGCCAGCCCAGGGCCGCGTGACCGTCCGCCGAAGCCGCGCGCAGCAGCGCCGCGGCCGTCCAGTGGCCCCGGGTGCGGGTGCGCAGCCGCTCGTTCAGCTCCATCGCACGCGCCTCTTCGAGCAGGTCGACGACGGCGTGGCTGTCGGAGCCGAGGGAGAGCGGGGAGCCCGCCCGCTGCAGGGCTACGGCCGGGCCGATGCCGTCGGCCAGGTCGCGCTCGGTCGTCGGGCACATGCAGGTGCCGGTGCCCGAGCCGCCGAGCAGGGCGATGTCCTCGTCGGTGAGGTGGGTGCTGTGCACGCCCGTGGTGCGCGGCCCGAGGACGCCGTGGTCGGCGAGCAGCCGGGTGGGCGTGCGTCCGTGCGCGGCGAGGCACGCGTCGTTCTCCGCGGTCTGCTCGGACAGGTGTACGTGCAGCGGGGCCCGCCGCCCCTGCGCCCACTCCGCCACGGTGCCGAGCTGCCCCGCGGGCACTGCCCGTACGGAGTGGATCGCCGCCCCGATCCGTGCGTGATCCCGCTCCTTGAGAACTGCACAGCGTTCGGCCCAGGCCTCCGCGCTGCCGTCGGAGAACCGCAGCTGGTGGCGGTTGGGCGGCTCACCGAAGCCGGCGGAGAGGTAGCAGGTGTCGAGGAGGGTGATCCGGATGCCGGCCTCGGCGGCGGCCGCGATCAGCGCCTCGCCCATGGCGTTGGGGTCGGCGTAGGGGGTGCCGCCGGGCGCGTGGTGCACGTAGTGGAACTCGCCGACGCAGGTGACGCCGGCCAGCGCCATCTCGGCGTACACCGCGCGGGCGAGCGCGTGGTAGGTGTCCGGGGTCAGGTGGTCGGCGACGGAGTACATCACCTCGCGCCAGGTCCAGAAGGTCCCGGAGCCGACCTGGACGGTGCCGCGCAGCGCCCGGTGGAAGGCGTGGCTGTGGGCGTTCGCCAGGCCGGGGAGGGTGAGCCCGCGCAGGACCTCGGCACCGGGCGGCGGGGTGGGTACACCGGTGCGGACAGCGGCGATCCGGCCGTCCTCGCCCGCGGGGGAGCCGCCGGCCGACACCGTGACGGCCACGCCCGGCTCGACGTTCGTGCCGAGCCAGGCGTGCTCCAACCAGTAGGTCCGCGTGATCACCTGCAGGCCAGCCCTTCCAGTACGTCGGCGAGCGCGCTCACCCCGGCGACGCAGTCGTCCTCGGCCGCGAACTCGGCCGGGGAGTGCGAGACACCGCTGGGGTTGCGCACGAACAGCATGGCGGTCGGGATGCTCCCGGAGAGTATTCCGGCGTCGTGTCCGGCGCCCGTGCCGAGGACGGGCACCTTCAGGCCGGTGTCCTTGCCCAGGATGCGGCCGAGTTCGTCACGCAGGGCGTGGTCGAACTCCACCACCGGGGTGAAGGACTCCCGGACCACGTCCAGGTCGATGCCGTGGGCGTCCGCGTACTCCCGGGCCGCCTTCTCGATGCCGCCGACCACCGTGTCAAGGGTCGTCTGGTCGGCGGCGCGGGAGTCGAGCCAGCCACGCACCAGCGAGGGGATCGCGTTCACCCCGTTGGGCTCGACCGCGATCTTGCCGAAGGTGGCGACGGCACCGGCGAGTTCGGCCTCGCGGCGGGCGGCGAGGACGGTCTCGGCGTACGACGGCATCGGGTCGCGGCGGTCGGCCAGCCGGGTGGTGCCGGCGTGGTTGGCCTCGCCCCGGAAGTCGAACCGCCAGCGGCCGTGCGGCCAGATGGCGCTGGCGAGGCCGACCCGGTCGCCGGACAGGTCCAGCGCGCGGCCCTGCTCGACGTGCAGTTCCACGAAGGCGCCGATCCGGCCCAGCCGCTCGGGGTCGGGCCCGATGGCGTCGGGGTCGTACCCGGCGGCCGCCATGGCCTGCGGCAGGCTGACGCCGTCGCCGTCGGTGAGCCGGTGGGCCTGCTCGACGGTCAGGTGCCCGGCGGTGAGCCGGGAGCCGACACAGGCGAGCCCGAACCGGGCACCTTCCTCGTCGCCGAAGTTGACGATCGCCAGGGGCCTGGTGAGCCGCGCGTTCCTGCTGCGCAGTTCGTCCAGGGCGGCGAAGGAGGACACGACACCGAGGGGCCCGTCGAAGGCGCCACCGTCCGGCACCGAGTCCAGATGGGACCCGGTGACGACGGCGTCCCCGGCGGCCGGGTCCCCGAGCCAGGCCCACTGGTTCCCGTTCCGGTCCACCTCGTAGGTCAGCCCGCGTGCCCCGGCCTGATCCTTGAACCAGGCCCGGCACTCGGCGTCGGCGCCGGTCCAGGCATAGCGCCGGTAGCCGCCGGAGGCGGAGCTGCGGCCGATCGGCAGCAGCTCCGCCCACATGCTGTGGAAGCTCACGCCTCGCCGCCCTCGCGCATGGGCACCCGCACGCCCCGCTCCCCGGCCACCGACTCCGCGATGTCGTATCCCGCGTCCACGTGCCGGATGACACCCATGCCGGGGTCGTTGGTCAGCACCCGGCGGATCTTCTCCCCGCCCAGCTTCGTACCGTCGGCCACCGTCACCTGGCCGGCGTGGATGGACCGCCCCATGCCCACACCGCCGCCGTGGTGGATGGACACCCAGGACGCGCCCGAGGCCACGTTGACCATGGCGTTCAGCAGCGGCCAGTCGGCGATCGCGTCGGAGCCGTCGAGCATGGCCTCGGTCTCGCGGTACGGGGAGGCGACGGAGCCGCAGTCCAGGTGGTCGCGGCCGATGGCCAGCGGTGCCGCCAGCTCACCGGAGGCGACCATGTCGTTGAAGCGCTCGCCGGCCTTGTCGCGCTCGCCGTAGCCGAGCCAGCAGATGCGCGCGGGCAGGCCCTGGAAGTGGACGCGCTCACCGGCCAGCTTGATCCAGCGGGCCAGGGACTCGTTCTGGGGGAACAGCTCCAGCATCGCCTTGTCGGTCTTGGCGATGTCGGCGGGGTCGCCGGACAGGGCCGCCCAGCGGAACGGGCCCTTGCCCTCGCAGAAGAGGGGGCGGATGTACGCGGGGACGAAGCCGGGGAAGGCGAACGCGCGCGTGTAGCCGGCCAGTTGTGCCTCGCCACGGATCGAGTTGCCGTAGTCGAAGACCTCCGCGCCGGCGTCCAGGAAGCCGACCATGGCCTCCACGTGCTTCGCCATGGACTCACGCGCGCGTGTGGTGAAGCCGGCCGGGTCCTTGGCGGCGGCGTCGGCCATGTCCTCGAAGGCGATGCCGACGGGCAGGTAGGACAGCGGGTCGTGGGCGGAGGTCTGGTCGGTGACGATGTCGATCGGCGCGTTCATCGCCAGCAGCTGCGGGACCAGCTCGGCCGCGTTGCCGAGGACGCCGATGGACAGCGGCTTGCGCTGATCGCGGGCCTCGACGGCCAGCTGAAGGGCGTGGTCGAGGGAGTCGGCCTTGACGTCCAGGTACCGGTGCTCGATGCGGCGCTCGATGGCGCGCGGGTCACAGTCGATGCAGAGGGCGACGCCGTCGTTCATGGTGACCGCGAGGGGCTGGGCGCCGCCCATGCCACCGAGACCGGCGGTGAGGGTGATCGTCCCGGCCAGGGTGCCGTTGAACTTCTTCGCGGCGACGGCGGCGAAGGTCTCGTAGGTGCCCTGCAGGATGCCCTGGGTGCCGATGTAGATCCAGGAGCCGGCGGTCATCTGGCCGTACATGGTCAGCCCGAGGGCCTCCAGGCGGCGGAACTCCTCCCAGTTGGCCCAGTCGCCGACCAGATTGGAGTTGGCGATGAGGACGCGCGGGGCCCATTCGTGGGTCTGCATCACGCCGACCGGACGACCCGACTGGACCAGCATGGTCTCGTCCTGCTTGAGGGTCCTGAGCGTGCGGACCATCGCGTCGAAGGAGCGCCAGTCGCGGGCGGCCTTGCCGGTGCCGCCGTAGACGACGAGCTTGTCGGGGTGCTCGGCGACCTCGGGGTCGAGGTTGTTCTGCAGCATCCGCAGGGCGGCTTCCTGCTGCCATCCCAGGGCGCTCAGTTCCGTGCCGCGCGGTGCTCGTACGGGGCGGGGTCCCGACATCGTCTGCCTCCTTCTGTTATTGCGTCTATTCACATCCTGTCTTTCTGAATAGAGCTAGTCAATACGCCGGGGCGCCCGCGTCCGCGCGCGGTCGGTGTTTGGCTGGAAGCACCGGTGGCCTGGACAGGACGGGGAAGCCGTAGCACCGGTGGCCGAGACAGGACGGGGAAGCCGTGGAGCAGGACATCGAGCGTGAGGCCCGGGCACGCGCCGGGCGGCGGGACGAGGCGGTACGGGCGGCGGTCGAGCAGGGGCTGCTGGGGCCGGACGCGGCCGTGGTGGGACTGCTGGACGTCACCGGCATCCAGGAGTCGGCGGTGGCCCTGCGGGCGGCGTTCGACGCGGTCACCGCACCGGGGACGCCGGTCCTGCACGCCTTCGCGGTGAAGGCGGCCCCACTGGTGCCGGTGCTGCGGCTGCTGCACGAGGCGGGCATCGGCGCGGAGGTGGCGAGCCCCGGGGAACTGGCACTGGCCCGGGCGGCCGGGGTGCCGGCCACCCGGACGGTGCTGGACTCGCCCGCCAAGACGCCGCCGGAGCTGCGCGAGGCACTGGCGCTGGGCATCGCCGTGAACGCCGACAATCCGCAGGAGCTGGACCGGCTGGACGCCCTGGTGCGCTCCGCGCCCAGCAGGTCGCCGCTCGGGGTCCGGATCAACCCGCAGGTCGGCGGTGGCACGATCGGGGCGACCTCCACGGCGACGGAGACGTCGAAGTTCGGGGTGGCGCTGCGCGACGAGGGGGCCCACGAGTGGGTCGTGCGGGCGTACCTGGAGCGGCCGTGGCTGACCCGGCTGCACGCGCACACCGGCTCGCAGGGCATCCCGCTGTCGCTGATGGCGCGGGGCGTGGCGGAGACGTTCGCGCTGGCGGAGGAGATCAACGCGCGCGCGGAACGGCACCAGATCGACACCCTCGACATCGGCGGCGGGCTGCCGGTGAACTTCGCCTCCGAGGGGACGACACCGACGTACGCGCAGTTCGCGCGGCTGCTGGCGGAGGAGGTGCCGGGACTGTTCGACGGGCGGTACGGGCTGGTGACCGAGTTCGGGCGGTCGCTGCTGGCCAAGCACGGGACGGTGGTGGCCCGGGTGGAGTACGCCAAGAGCGCGGGCGGGCGGCGGATCGCGGTGACGCACGCGGGCGTGCAGGTGGCGACGCGGACGGTGTACGCGCCGGGGGCGTGGCCGCTGAGGATCGCCGCGTACGACGCCGAGGGGCGCCCCAAGGCGGGCCCGGAGGCCGTGCAGGACGTGGCCGGACCGGCCTGTTTCTCGGGCGACCTGCTGGCCGAGGGCCGCGCGCTGCCCCTCCTGGAGCAGGGTGACTACGCGGCGGCGCTCGACACGGGCGCGTACTACTTCGCGCACCACTACGCCTACAACTCCCTCGCCCGCCCCGGCATCCACGGCTTCGCACCGGATGGCTCGGGGGGCGTGGCCTTCGCGACCGTACGGGAGCCGCAGACGATCGCGGAGGTCGTGGCGGAGTCCGGCGGGGCGCACGCGTCGGCGCTCACCACCCTGCGCGCCCCCGGAAGCCGTTGACGCACGCCGGACCCCCTCGAACGAATGGATCAACCGGCTTGGGACGAACGTCAGTTGACCAACACTAGTACTCCAGACGCATGTTCCACCGGAAAATGCCAAAGGCCTCACCTCCCGCACACACGTTGCGTAGTGTCTCTGTCACTCAGCCGGAGTCCCAGGCGGGAGGGGAGCCACGGTGCCCGGAATCGACGAGTGCCTGCTGGAAGCGATGCGGTTACCGGGTGCCCGGGGAGCCGCACTGGTGGACTGGACGAGCGGACTGGCCCTCGGCACGGTCGGGGAGGCTCCCGGCGGCGATCACGAGACGACCGCCGCCGAGGCCGCCGAACTGGCCCGGATGGCCGCCGAGCACGGCGCCTTCGCGGCCCACGGGGATGAGCACCCACCGATCGAGGACGTGATCGTCAGCAACCACGACAGCTACCACCTGCTGCGGTTCGTGGACACGTCCTTCGACAGCAGCGTGTTCCTGCACCTGTGGCTCGGCCGCGAAGAGGGCAACCTCGCGCTCGCCCGCATCCGGCTCGGCGAGATGGCCTCCCGGCTGGTGCTGGGATGACCATGGTCCGGACACCTCCACCGCCCCTGCCCGTGCGGGACAAGGCGGCCACCCGCGCCCTGTCCCCGATGCTGACCCGGCTCGCCGAGGAGCGGGCCACCGGTGTCCTGCTCCGCGAGCACGGCACCCTGTACCTCGCCGAGGGCCGGGTGGTGCACGCCGAGAGCCCCCTCGCTCCCGGCCTCGACGTGCTCCTCACGGCCCACGGAACCCTCGCGACCGCCGCCTGGCAGCGGGCCGCCGCCCGTACCGGGGGCCCGCTGCAGGCCGCCGAACTCCTGCTGGACTCCGGGCTGCTGCCCGCGGGCGCGCTGGAGCTGTGCCACCTGGACGCGCTGTACGACGCGGGGTACTTCGCGCTGGCGCCGAGCAGTACCCCGGGCCGGTTCCGTTACGACAACACGCCCCGGATCGGCCCGCTGCCCTCGGTCCCGGTCGTCGCGCTGGAACGCGAGACGCTGCGCCGCCGACTGCTGCTGCACCGGCTGTGGCCCGACCCGGCCGCCGACGGGACCCCGCTGATCCGCGCGGACCCGGCGACGGCCGCGCCGGTCACGCCCCGGCAGCGGGCGGTCCTGGACCGCGTGGACGGTGTCCGCACGGCCGTCGAGATCGCCCGGAACCTGGGCCGGCAGGCCTTCCACACGCTCGTCGACGTGCGCCGGCTCGCGGCGGCCGGTCATGTCGCCCCGGTGACACCAGTGTTCCGGGGCACCGCCCCGCCGCCCCCACCCCCGGTCACCGACCCCGACATCGCGCTGCTGAAGAGGCTCAGGGATGCGCTGGAGGCGCTTTGAACGGCACCGCCCCGCCGAGAGGAGAGAGCTGATGGTGTCCGAGGAGGACCGGCAGGCCGTCCTGGACGAGCTGCACCGGCTGCGCAGCCGGGTGCCCCAGCTCACCGGCGCCCTCGCGGCCGGCGTCGACGGTCTCGTCGTCGCCCACGACACCCCCGGGGTCGACCCGGACGGCCTGTCGGCGCTCACCGCCGCCTCGCTCGGCGTCGCCGTGCGGGTCGCCGACGCCACCGGACACGGCGGCTTCCGCGAGCTGCTGGTGCGCGGCGAACGCGGCTATGTCGCCACCTACGCGGCCGGCCGGACCGCCGTACTGACCCTGCTCGCCCAGGACCGGGTCAACGTCGGCCGGCTCCATCTGGAGGGCCGCCGGGCCGGCGCGCGCGTCGGGGAACTGCTCGACGCCGCCGAGGCCGCGGCCCGGGCCGTCCGCTCGGCCGCGAGGCCGCTGGGCGCCGTCAGCACCGTGCCCCCGACCCGTACCCGTACGACCCGCACCACGAGCGCCGAAGCGCGCACCGCAACCGACAGCTGAGAGGACCACCATGGCCAACACCGAGACCGCACTCAAGGAAGCCCTCACCTCCATCGAGGGCGCCACCGGCGTCGCGCTGGTCGACTACACCAGCGGGATGGCGCTGGGCACGATGGGCGGCAGCAAGACCTTCGACCTCAACGTGGCCGCCGCCGGCAACACCGACGTCATCCGCGCCAAGATGCGCACGATGGAAATGCTGGGCCTCAAGACCGGCATCGAGGACATCCTCATCACCCTGTCGGACCAGTACCACCTGATCCGCCTGCTCAACAGCCGCGGCGGCAACGGCCTGTTCCTCTACCTGGTCCTCGACTCGAGCCGGGCCAACCTGGCGATGGCCCGGCACCAGCTGAAGAAGATCGAGGAAGAGCTGGAGGTCTAGTCAGACCGGCGCCGCGGTACGGCGGCGGGCCCCACCCGGGGCCGCGTCGCCGGCCGCGATGCCCGTACCGCGCAGGCCTTTCACGGCCTTGCCCGCCGGGCGCCCGCCGCGCTTGTCGAGCCAGTCGACGCGCACCCACAGCAGCGACTCCCCGGCCCGCTCGCGCCGGCCGAGCCAGGCGGCCTTCAGCCGGAGCCCGGTGCCGAGCCCGGCGAGCAGCATGCCGCCGGCCGCGGGCACCGCGAAGGAGCCGCCGAGCGCGGCCAGGAACGCCAGCAGCAGCCACCAGCGGTGTCCCCGGCGCCAGTTGCGCAGGGTCACCGCCCGGTCCTGCAGGACGTCGTACCTGCCCGCGCGGACCGCCCCGCGGGCGAGGGCGGCGTACCGGCCCCGGCGCACCAGCGCCACGACCGCCGCTCCGACGAGGAACAGCGCGGTCCCGGCCAGCACCCCGATCCGGCGCCCGGTCACCCCGGGCACGAGCACACCGATTCCCGCAGCGAACACCCCGAGCCACCACAGCGGCGCGGCCCCCGCCCGTACGACGACGGCCACCCGGGCCAGCCCCTGTCCTCCGCGCGTCACGTCAGCCTCCCGTGTCACGTCTCCACAAAGCGCCTGTGTTTCGTAGGGAAGCTAATAGCAGAACGTGAGACGAATCTGAGAGCGGCGGGTCACTCCACGAACAGACCCCGCGCGGCCGCATGCGCGTCGAACTCCTCCAGCCTGGCCTGCGCGTCCGGCAGGTCGTCGCACAGCGCCTCCAGCAGGACCCGGCCGAGCAGCATCGGCGCGCACGCGGTGTCGAAGGCGAGCCCGGTGCCGACGGCGGCGGGCAGCAGCAGATCGGAGTGCTTGGCGACCGGCGCGAAGGCGGAGTCGGCGACCGTGACGGTGGTCAGGCCCGCGTCCCTGGCATAGGCGAGGGTGTCGACGACCTCGCGCGGATGCCGGGGCAGCGCGAAGCACAGCAGGGCCGTGGCGCCCGCGCGGACGGCCGCGTCGATGCGGTCGTGGATCATCGTGCCGCCCTCGTTGAGCAGCCGGACGTCCGGGTGGACCTTGGCGGCGAAGTACGCGAAGCCGTACGCCTGCGAGGCGGCGGCCCGCAGCCCGAGCACCGGCAGCGGCCGGGAGGCGGCCAGGATCCGGCCGGCCTTCTGCACCGGGCGGGGGTCGGCGAGCAGTTCGGCGAGGTGCTTGAGGTTCTCGATCTCGGCCTCGACGGCCTGCTGGTACTCGTTGTACGAGCCCGCGTCGGCGGCCGGTTCGGCGGGCACGACCTCACGCAGGTGCTTGCGCAGGGCGGGGTAGCCGTCGAAGCCGAGCGCGACCGCGAACCGGGTCACCGAGGGCTGGCTGACCCCCGCCAGCTCGGCCAGCTCCACGCTGGACAGGAAGGGCACCTCGGCGGCCCGCCGCACCATGCTGTGCGCGATGCGGCGCTGGGTCGGCGTGAGCCGGTGGCCCTCGAAGAGGGCCTGCAACCGGGTGGCCGGGCTGTCCGCCGCACCGGACGGACCATCGGGCGGCCCACCGGACAGCCCACCGGACGTGATCCCGGGCGTCGCCCCGGTACTCCTGTCCACGCTCATGACGTGCTCCCCCTCCAGATTCCGCGGTCACCGGTTACCTATTCACACGCCAAGAACTCTGCATGACCCTATGCAGACGGGCAAGGGCCGTCTCATGATCTCGCGCCACGGTGAGGGCGGAAGGTTCAAATTAGAGTGTGAACCCCAACGTGATAGTGCACTTGATAGCGTGTACCCCTACATGAGAGTGACCTAGATCACTTTCTGGGGGTGGGATCGGTGCTGCAACGGCGATTAGCGCTGGTCACAGCCCCCTGTGCGGGGAAGCCTTCGGGTCGTGGGTGGACCGGATGGCGCGGCTGAACCGCTGCCCGCCAGCGGAAGTGGCGGATCTGCTGAGTCTGCAGCTGCGCTTGATACGCGCTGTAACCTGCCGCACCAGGCAGCCCCAATGCCTGCAACGCCGCCGCACGCGACAGCCCCAACGTCACGCCAATCGTGTCCACCCAGCTGACGAACGATTCACCGGCGAACGGAGCCGGAACGACGCCCAGCCTCCGGACTCGCTCTTGCTCAACCACGGCTCACCGAGCCTCCGCTCGTTCCAACAGCCGCGTCATCCACAACCGGACGCGCGGGATCCTCACCCTGCCTCGGCAGCCACGCCGCACGGAAGTCCGGATGTGTCACGTACGGCAGAAGCAGGCACCGCGCGGCATACAGCAGGGACTTGGCCGCGGCACTGCGATGGTCGGCGGCTTCGTAGGCGTCCAGAATCAGCCGTTGGGCCTCGATCCACTGCCGCGACAAATCGCCGTCATCCTCGCCCAGGCACCGTTCCTCTTCACTGAGCCGTTCATCGAGAAACCGGACCCGTGAATCGGCGCATGTGATGGGACCGGACCGTTTCCGGGAACGTGCCCGAACCGTGAGCTCATCCGGCCTCGGTACTGGTGGGCTCGCGTATTCAACTGTCGCGAGTACTGCTGCCCAAGCGTCGTTGCAGTCACTGTGTGTGCTGGGAGCGTCGCAGGGGGATGGTCTGTGCTGTGCAGCAACTCCCGGTCTGGCCGTCGATGGCTAGCCTGCTCTCATGCCGGAGAAGATGCCCAAGCAGGAGCCCGCACCGCAGCCCACGAGCGAGGTGAACTACCCCCCGGTCGAGAACGGTGTCGACTACCTGGACAGCGTCGCCGACCCCCTTCGCCTCGGGCACCCGAGCCCGCGCAACCTGAAGTATGCGGTTCTGCATCTGCAGGCCGCCGTCGAAGTCCTCCTCAAGGCCCGCCTGCAGCAGGACCACTGGAGTCTTGTCGTCAAGGACCCCGGCACCGCCAAGCATGTCCCGCCGGTCTCTCTGATGAGGCGGCTGGTGGTCTTGTCGTGGTAGCCGAGGCGTCCGCGACGACAGGGCCGGGTAGTTCGAGGAGTTGCTGTCGGATGCACCGCGGGCAGCGGCGGCCGGAACTCCGACCTCGTTCAGGAGCATGGACAGGTGGTCGGAACGAAACGGCAGGCCCGCCCGGCGTCCGGGGAAGAGCCAGCAGGATGCAGGGTTGGTAGCAGTATTCATGTTGTCGCGGCTTGCGATGTGATCCAGCAGCAGCGCGGCGACCGGTGCAGGAACGGGCGAGGCTGGCTCGCCGAGCCGTAGAAGCACGGTGTCGCCCTCGCGGATCACGTCGTCGACGCTGAGCCGGACGATACGGCTCACGGGCTGTGCGTAAAGGAGGACGGTGACTCCGGCGGCTCGGAGACGCATGAGTATCTCCGCATCGGTCAGCAGCCGGCCATGGGCATCGAGGCGCTCGTCCTCGCTCAGCGCGGCCCGCTGGGAGATCCTGTCCGGGCGTTACTCAAGCGTGCCGGAGATGCGGGCGGCGAGCTGCTCGGCGCCGTCGGCGGCGGTCTCCTCATCCATGGCGGTGGGGAAACGCGAGCAGGATGCGGGCGCGGGCTGGTCCTCCTCGTAGACGTTGACGCCGTACGGGCTCGGCTGGAGGCCGTCCGCGCCGAGGGCCACGGCCCACTCGGAGGTGTCCGCGCCCTTGGCGAGGTGCTCGTTCACCGCCTGACGGGCGGCCTGCCTCTCCTCGGAGGCGAGTTCGTCCCACCGGCTGCCCAGCTCGGTGGTGAGCTCCAGGTCCTCCCACGTGGATTCGATGTACGCGCCGGCCATGAGGTCGCCCACCTGCGCCTCGTCCGGCATGTGGTGGGCGAGTAGGCCGCGGTGCAGGCGGGCGGCCTCATGGCGTACGTCGCCGCCGGTGAAGGGTGGGGTGGTGGTCATGGCGCTGCTCCGGTGGACGGCGAGAACCCCTGTTCAGGAGGCGGGGTGCGGGTGGCGGCGGCGATGAGCTGCGTCTCCGGGCCTGGGCGGCGCGTGGCGGGACCCGGAGGTCTGACCGGTTCGGTGAGATGGCCCAGAACCGCCGTGAACAGGACACCCGGCGGATCTCGCTGTGTCTGGTGTGATCACGGCGTCGAAGCCGTCCTGGACAGCCGCGGTGTGACGCACCCGTGTCCAGGATTCGGGGTCAAGGCCCGGGAGCCGATGACGGGAAGAGGCGGACTGTTTTCCTCACGACGTCCCGCACTTGTGGTGCCGTTCGATTCCTTCCGCCGCTTCCGTCAGCACCTGGCTGACCCGAGGGACCAGAACTGCGGACTTCCAGTTGTAGTGCTTGCGGACCTGGATCGTGGTGGTGAGGATCAGGTCTACCTGGCCTGTACCGTCGCGGTGCAGCGCGTAGGCACACGGATGCGAAAGACGGATCCGGCCCTCGGCCTGGGTGGCCCAGCCCCCACGGCTGCCCGGCACACGCTCGGCTCCCTTGGGTGGGGTGACGCTGCCCTGCATTCCGTCGCGCAACGTCAGCACGAACTGGACATCCCGGTCGCCGTCGCCGGTTCTGACCTCACACGTCGCTTCCTGCGCGTCTGTGGCTGATTCCGTGGCGGTGGCGGGTTTCTCTGTGCCGAGCAGGGGTTTGGCCTGTGCCGGGGAGAGCGCGCCCCAGCACAGGGCGTCCGCACCGGTGGCCTTGTCCCGGGGCCACCACTTGATCCCGGCGAGCACTGCCACGACAGCGATGAGTGCCGAGCCGACGACCAGCGCATTGCGCATTCCCTTCGGCCGGGGCGGGGACGCCGGGGTGTCGTCGGGCACGGGAGGAGATGGGGAACTGGGCTGTGTCATGTTACCGCTCACCCATGGCCTGGTCTGCTCCCTTGACGCCGTGGTTGTACCAGGACTCCTTGAGAGCTTGCAGGTTGTCCTCGTACTCGCCAGGGGAGCGGTCGAGGTCGGCTCGGTTCATGCCTGTGTCCACGGCCCGTTGCTCCAGCATCGCGTCCATCTGACGTCGGCCGTTGGAGAAGTGGTCGGCCATGTTCTCGCGGGTCTCCTTGTCCACGTGGGCATTGAGGTCGTTCATGTACTCGGCCGTGCCCACATCGACCAGACGCTGCATGGTGTCACCGACGAGCGGGATACCGGTGATGGGGGCGCCGATGACGTGGTAGTTCATCATCTTGTTCCAGCCGTTGGTGTCCTTCTGCGCCTGTCCCATGTCGTAGATGACGTCGCCTCGTACGCCGTCCATGTAGCCCAGGACCGACGAGGACTGCTTGACCCAGGCCCGAAGCTCGGGGTCGGGGTGCTCGAAAGAGTCTTTCCCGAAGTGCTGGAGGCCTTCGGCGATCACGGCGCTCTGCGACTGGTGCATCGCCTGGAAGGCTTTGGGGTCCTCGGCCGCGCCGCGCATGACGCGCGTCAGCGCCTCCCGGTCGATGTCGAGGTGGTTGAACTCGGAGGAGCCGTTGAGGTCCTTGCCCAGGATCTGGTGCACGTCCGACGCGTAGTCGCCGACCATGTCCCCCATGGAGTGCCGCAGCGCGGCGGGCAATGCGTCCTGCTGGCCCTTGGATTGCTCGCCGTAGTAGTTGACGGTCTGCTCGAAGATGTCCGCCTGTGCGGCGCTGTGAATGGCGGGGATCTCCTTGTGCAAGGGGGTGCCGGGCAGGCGGCCGGTCGCGGCGGCTTCCAGGGCGTCGCCGAAGTCAGCTCGTGCCGAGGTCTTGACGAGATCGTCGGGCATTTCGCTTTCCACGTTGGCGCCGGGCCAGTCGCGCTCCTTGAGGAAGTAGTTGAGGTTGTCGTTCCGGTTCGGGTCGAAGTAGGACTCGGCCGCCTCCGGGTTGCGGCTCATGGCCTTCATGAGGCCACCCATGGGATCTTCCTGGGTGCCCTTCCAGTTGTCGCCGATGCCCGGGTACGGATCCTTGGTGTGTGTTTCGTAGTCGCGGATCTCGTCGCCGGTGGCCGTCAGCAGGCTGCCGTCGTAGACGGCGTCCCCGGAGCCCATGAGCTTGGTGAGGATTCCCAGGCCCGTGGCCCCGCCGCTCATGGAGCCGGGCGCCTGCTGGGGCAGGTCGTTGCCTTCCCGTGCCGTCTTCAGGAGCTTCTCGGACCACTCCGAGGGCGTTCCGCCGCTAGGGCCGAGGGGGGAGTCGGGGCGGGTTGCGGTGGCGAGGTTGGCCGACAGGGCGTTGCGCAGCCGGCGTTCGCTGTCCGACATCTGGCCGTCGCGGCCACCGCCCTCCAGGTTCTGGGCGAGCAGGAGAAGACCTTCCTGGCCGTCGCGGCCGCGGAAGTTCAGGTCCTTCATCAGCTCGCTCGCGAAGACCGGCGACTTCTTCCCGTTCTCGGTCAGCTGGAGGAGTCGCTTCGTCTCCGCGTCGCTGAGGCCGTCGAGCCGGGAGTACAGGTTCGCGGCCTCCTTGGCGTCCTTCTTGTCCTGCGCGGCCTTCTTCTCCGCGGCAACCGCCTCGTCGCGGTCACCGTAGGCCGAGTCGGCGAAGCCCTGCTTGACACTGTCCACGAGGGACTTGAGGGCCTTCGCCGCAGTGCTGTCGCTCTCGGTGGCCTTGGTGAGGATCCGCTGCACCTCGTCGCGGATCAGCTCCGCGTCGGTCTCGGTGTGCTCGGGCACCGTCGTGCCCTTCGCGGCACGATCGGGATGGACGATCATCTGGACGTGGAACATGCCACAGCCGTCGTCCACGACCGTCAGATTCTTCTTCCGCGCGTTCTCTATGACTTCCTGGAGATGCCCGCGGTAGGTGACCAGCTCCTCGCGGGTGTCGCGGAGAATATTGGCGATGCTCTGCGCCTGCGTGTGCGCGTCCGAGAACTCGTCCGCCGTCTTCGCCACGAACTCGCGCGTGACCGTCGCGTTGATTCCCGCCCAGTGAGCCTTGTCGGCCTTGGCCTTGAGGTTGTCCCGCGCGTCCCGCTCGAGGCTCTCCAGCCTCTTCGTCAGGGAATCCCAGTCGGTTATCGCCTGGCCGAGTTCCGCGAAGTTGCCGTGCAGCAGCTTGTCGAGGTCCATCAGTACCCCCGGTGCCCGTCGAAGCCCTTGTCCAGGGTGGAGATGCTACTGAGCGTCGCGTAGACACGCTCGTCGTCGCCCTTGTGGACCGCCTGCGTGAAGTCGAGGTGCGTGTAGATGTGGACGCACGCGTCGAGCAGGTTCTGCACCTGGTCCACCCACCGCACCGCCACGTGGTCGAGGGCCTCACCGAGGAGGAAGCCCTGATCCGTCAGCCCACCGGCGGCCTTCATGGACGAGACACGCGCGAGATCGTTCCACTGGTCGAAGTCGACGTACAACGAGTGGGCGGCATCCCCGACGGCCTTCAGATCCTTCTCGCACACGGTCAGGTCGCCATGCGGTGCCGCGCCGCCGCCCCCTCCCGGGTCTGCGACATGGTTCAGCTGCATACGGTTCGCACCGCGCTTCTGCGCATCAGCTTTGAGCTGTTCCCACTCGTCCCACGCCATGTGGGCCCTCCCCCGCGACTCGGCCCTTGCTCTGCTTTGACCTTAGTAAAGGTGCTGTGTGTGACTGAAGGGGATTCCAGCAGCTTCACAGCGTCCATACGCCCGGGACATGCAGGTGCCTACGCCAGCCTTCGGCTTCACCGGCCTGACGTCCGAACGCGAGGAACAGACTGGGTCCGGGCATCGTCGCCCACCGCCGTCCTCGCCTCAATTCTGCTGGCAACCGACCGCCTCGGCTCGGGCGAGGGGCTGCTGGAGCGCATCCTCGGATTCGAGCAGGCGGCCCAGCGGCGGGTTGAGGACCTGCGACTTCAGCTGACCAGGGCGGAGGAGTTCGCGGCCGCGCTGGCGGAGCGGCTCACGCGGACTCCCGCGCACTGACGCAGCCCATTCGTGCCCTTACGACAGGACTCTCCAAATACGGCGACGCGCGTCGTGCCCCACTGCCGCCCTTGAGGCGACTGCGCGCCGGAGCCGCTGAGTCGGTGCCCCGCAGGGAGAACGGACTGTGCACCAGTGGTGACTGCACCGGCTACCGCTGTGGTGGTGGCGGGCGGTCAGACGAGTTCGGCAATGGCCCTCGCGGCCTCACCCGATGGCGCAGCGCGCCAAGCCTCAATCACCCAGTTGTGCGGTCAGCCAGAGCCGTCGCGTCAGACGGGGACTCCTCCAACTCGTCGAGGGCGTCAAGGAGGCTCTCGATCGTCTTCGCGCCGCTGATGGCCCTGGCAGCCGTCGCCGGAAGGTCCAGGGTGGAGCGGAGGTGGTCGACGACCGCGGCCTCGTTGTAGTGCAACGTGAAGTCCCTGCCGGTCTTCCGGTAGCCGATGACGACCTCGAACTCGGGGCTCCTCATGGCCTTCGGGCCGAGCTCCTCCTCGATGACCTTCATCTCGGTGTCGTCGAAGCGGAACGTCGCCCGGACCACGGGAATCCTCTGGTCGGCCGGGAGCCGCTTACGCTCCCGCGTCTTGCGGGCAGGGAAATCAACCACCTCGTCGAAGCCGGCGGGCTCCACGGGGTTGACCCGGAAGAGCGCCTGGAGAAGGGTCGTCTTGCCCGACTCGTTCTTGCCCACGAGGCAGGTGATGTCCTTCTCTACGTCGAATATGTCGGAGTCCTCGACGGACCGATAGTCGGTGATGTGAGCTCTGACCAGTTGCACTTTGCCTGGGGGTCCTTTCTCGGTTTTCCGTGAGGAGCCCCGGCGTGCCGTGTCGAGAGGCGATGATCACAACAGGATGACACTGGGTGCCTTCGGCGTTGCGTTCGAGGTATGTTCCAGACGCCAATCAGGAGCGACCCCGGTGCCGTCGACCTCGACGTCGCCGGGGTCCTCATTTGAGCCAAATCTGAGGGTAGCGCCCCCCACTGACAACCCCTCACCAATTCCCTCAGTGCTCGCACGGCGCTGGTGGTCGCGGCCGGATGGGCACCACACGGGCGTCGCTCACGAATGATCGTCCGTATCGATGCGTCGGCTGCGGTAACGATGGAGGCGACGTCCGACGGTGTTCGAAGTGAGGCCGAGAAGCGCTGCGACCTCTGGGGTCGTGTAGCCGCGTGCAGAGATCACCGCTACCGCGACTCGATGAGCGCAGGTCATCGCCACTCTCATTTTCAGTGTCCCGAACCCAGGCTATTTCGATGACCATCTAAGTGATAGTGAGCAGGTCAGACGCCTCGTCAACCCTCATTTTCAGCGGCGGCCCTCACCACCGGGCGCGAAGAGGGGGGTTGTCCCCAGTGCCAAGGACCTGAGCGCTCCCTAGGGTGGGGCGCATGAGCGCACTGGACCCGCGGAACGCCGGCCTCGAACAGGACCTGGACCTGAGGAAGGACCTCGACGCCACCGTACGGGCACGCAGGGAACTGGGCGAGGAGTACGACTCCGCGCTCGTGGACTCCTTCCTGGAGAAGGTCGATCAGCGGATCGACGACGTGGTGGACCGCCGGGTGCGGCGGCACCTGGCCGAGCAGCAGACGGCGGCGGCCCGCGGGGCCCGGCGGCCGAAGCCGGCCGACTCCTGGGCCGAGCGCTACGGCTTCGCCCTGATCACGCTGGTCCTGGCGATCCCGCTGTCCGCGATCGCCGGTGCCCTCGCCGGGATGGCCGGGATGGTGGCCACCTGGGTCGGCATCGTCGGCGTCAACGCGGTACAGGCCGTGCGGCTCAATCCGGAGCTCTTCACCGGCCGGCGCGGCCGGGACCGGTCCGCCCAGGACGACTGACCGGGCGGGCGGCCGCCGTCGGCACCCCGGCTCCGCCCGGCCGCCGCCTCACGCCTGCCGGGTCGGCAGCACGATGATCTGACGGAGGTTGACGTGCCGGGGCCGGCTGGCGGCGTAGGCGACGACATCCGCGACCTCCGCCGCCGTGAGCGCTCCGATCGCCTCCACCATGCCGTCCAGCTGCCCGGACAGCTCGGCACTGTCGACATGTGTCTTCAGCTCGGTCTCGGTCAGTCCCGGCTCGATGTTGGTGACCCGCACGTCGCGCGGCCCGAACTCGGTGCGCAGGGACTGCGACAGATAGGTGACCGCCGCCTTGGTCGCCCCGTACACCGCGTAGTTGGGGAAGGGGACGTGGGCGCCGATGGAGGAGACGTTCACCAGGTCGGCGGTGCGGCCCTCGGCGCCGGCGGCCACCAGGTCGGCGGTGAAGGCGCGGATGATCCGCAGCACCCCCGCGACATTGGTGTCGAGCATCCGCTGCCATTCGTCGAGCCGTCCGTCGCCGATCGGGTTCGGCAGCATGACACCGGCGTTGTTGACGACGAGGTCGACGGCTCCGAACGTCTCGTGGACCAGGTCACGGGCGGTCTCGACGGATGCGTCGTCGGTGACGTCGGCGGCCACGGCGAGCGCCTGGCCCCCGCCGGCCCGGATCTTCTCCACCAGCGCCTGCAGCCGGTCCGCGCGCCGGGCGAGCAGCGCCACGCGGCTGCCCTCGGCGGCGAGTTGCAGGGCGACGGCCTCGCCGATGCCGCTGGCTGCTCCGGTGACGACGGCGGTACGGCCGGACAGGTTCTCGTACGACATGGGTGTTCCCCCTGGGTTCACTGCCCCGCCGAGGCGTCTCCCCGGCGGCCGTCACCACCCTCGCCGCATCCGGCGGCCGTACCCAGGGATGCGCTTTTCCTGGGTCTGCCAGTACCAGGTTGGCGCGCCGCCACTGCCCTACGATCGGAGGCATGAACGGGGAATGGCGGGATGGAGAGGTGGGCGACTTCCTGCGCTCGCGCCGCGCCCGCATCCGGCCCGAGGAGGTGGGGCTGCCCGCGCACGGGCGGCGCCGCGTGCCGGGCCTGCGCCGCGAGGAGGTGGCCCAGCTCGCCGGGGTGAGCGTGGACTACTACATCCGGCTGGAGCAGGGCCGGGGGACGAGCGTCAGCGACGCCGTGCTGGACGCGATCGCGCGGGTGCTGCGGCTGGACGAGACCGAGCACGCCTACCTGCGGACGGTCGCCCGCCCGCCCCGCCGGCCAGGAAAGCGGCAGGCGCCCGCGCCGCGCGTCCGCCCCGGCATCCAGACACTGCTGGACGGCATGGAGCGCAGCCCGGCGTTCGTCCTGGGCCGCCGCATGGACGTCCTGGCGTGGAACGCGCTCGGCGACGCGGTGAACGGCTTCAGCCGTATGGCCCCGGCCGACAGGAACGTCCCCCGGCAGGTCTTCCTCGACCCGGCGGGCCGGGACCTCTATCCCGAGTGGGCCGCGGTGGCCGCCCAGACGGTGGCCCATCTGCGCCTGAGCGCGGGGCGGTACGCCGACGACACCGAGCTGTGCGCGCTGGTGGGCGAACTGTCGCTGAAGAGCGAGGACTTCCGCCGGCTGTGGGCGGACCACGAGGTCAAGGAGTGCGCGTACGGCGTGAAGAAGGTACGGCACCCGGTGGCCGGCCTGCTGACCCTGCCGTACGAGACGCTGACCGTCCCGGCGGACCCGGAACAGACGATCGTGGTGTACACGCCGGAGCCGGGCTCGGAGACCGCGGAACGCCTCGCCCTGCTGGGCAGTTGGGAGTCGAGCACCGCCCGCTGAGCGGTACCCGGCCAAGCCGCACCAACAGCACTCCGCCCACACCGGCGGACCACCGGCCACCCGGGCCAGCGGGCCACCAGCTCAGCGCGCCCACCGTTCGCCCGGCTGCCCGGCCCACCACGCAGCGTGCCCACCGGTCCACCGGCCACCCGGCCCACCGGCCACCCGGCCCACGAGCCCACCGGTCCCCCGGCCACCCGGCCCACCGGCCACCCGGCCCACGAGCCCACCGGTCCACCGGCCACCCGGCCCACGAGCCCACCGGTCCCCCGGCCACCCGGCCACCCGGCCCAGCGCACCCACCAGCCCAGCGTGCCCGCCACCCGGCCCAGCGCACCCACCAGCCCAGCGTGCCCGCCGGCCGCCCAGCAGCCCGCCAGGCCACCAGGCCACCAGGCCATCAGGCCACCAGGCCACCAGGCCACCAGGCCAGCGTGCCCACCGGCCACCCGGCCCAGCCGCACCCACCAGCCCGCCGGCGCCGCCTCACTCCACCGTCACGGACTTCGCCAGGTTGCGCGGCTGGTCCACCTCGTTGCCACGGGCGGTGGCCAGTTCGCAGGCGAAGACCTGCAACGGCACCGTGGCCACCAGCGGCTGCAGCAGCGTCGGCGTCGCGGGGACGCGGATCAGATGGTCGGCATACGGGACCACCGCCTCGTCCCCCTCCTCCGCGATCACGATGGTCCGTGCCCCCCGCGCCCGGATCTCCTGGATGTTGGAGACGATCTTGTCGTGCAGCACGGACCGGCCACGCGGTGACGGTACGACCACCACCACCGGCAGGTCCTCCTCGATCAGCGCGATCGGCCCGTGCTTCAGCTCGCCCGCCGCGAAACCCTCGGCGTGCATGTAGGCCAGTTCCTTGAGCTTCAGGGCGCCTTCGAGGGCGACCGGGTAGCCCACGTGCCGGCCCAGGAACAGCACGGTGTTCTTGGTGGCCAGGGTGCGGGCCAGGGCCCGTACCGGCTCCATCGTCTCCAGGACCCGCTCGACCTCCTCCGAGATCCGGGACAGGTCCCTGATGACGGCCTGGATCTCGTCACCCCACTTGGTGCCCCGCACCTGGCCCAGGTACAGGGCGACCAGATAGCAGGCCACCAGCTGGGTCAGGAACGCCTTCGTGGAGGCGACGGCGACCTCGGGGCCGGCGTGCGTGTACAGCACCGCGTCCGACTCGCGCGGGATCGTCGAGCCGTTGGTGTTGCAGATCGCCAGCACCTTGGAGCCCTGCTCGCGGGCGTGCCGGAGGGCCATCAGGGTGTCCATGGTCTCGCCGGACTGGGAGATGGCGATGACGAGGGAGCGCCCGTCCAGGATCGGGGCCCGGTAGCGGAACTCGCTCGCCAGTTCCACCTCGCACGGGATGCGCGTCCAGTGCTCGATGGCGTACTTGGCGATCAGACCGGCGTGGAAGGCCGTACCGCAGGCGACGATGACGACCTTGTCGACCTCGCGCAGTTCGGACGGGCTGATCCGGACCTCGTCCAGGGTCAGCGAGCCGGACGGGTCGATGCGCCCGAGCAGCGTGTCGGCGACCGCCTTGGGCTGCTCGGCGATCTCCTTGAGCATGAAGTAGTCGTAGCCCCCCTTCTCCGCGGCGGAGGCGTCCCAGTCCACGTGGTAGGACCGGACCTCGGCCGGGCGGCCGTCGAAGCCGGTCACCGTGACGCCGTCGCGGCGCAGCTCCACCACCTGGTCCTGGCCCAGCTCGATCGCCGACCGCGTGTGGGCGATGAACGCGGCGACGTCGGAGGCCAGGAACGCCTCACCCTCGCCGACGCCCACCACGAGCGGGGAGTTCCGCCGTGCGCCGACGACCACCCCCGGATCGTCGGCGTGCGCCGCGACCAGGGTGAACGCACCCTCCAGCCGCCGGCACACCAGCCGCATCGCCTCCGCCAGGTCGGCGGTCGCCGAGAACTCCTCGGCCAGCAGGTGGGCGACCACCTCCGTGTCCGTCTCGGAGGTCAGCTCGTGCCCCCGCTCGGCCAACTCCGCCCGCAGCACCGCGAAGTTCTCGATGATGCCGTTGTGGACCACGGCGACCCGGCCCGCGTTGTCGAGGTGCGGGTGGGCGTTCGCGTCCGTGGGGCCGCCGTGCGTGGCCCAGCGCGTGTGGCCGATGCCCGTCGGGCCCGTCGGCAGCGGCCGTTCGACCAGCTCCTTCTCCAGGTTGACCAGCTTCCCGGCCTTCTTCGCGGCGGCCAGCCCGCCGTCCGCGAGCACGGCGACACCCGCCGAGTCGTACCCCCGGTACTCCAGCCGCTTGAGCCCGGCCATCACGACATCGAGCGCCGACTGCGGCCCTACGTATCCCACGATTCCGCACATGAGCGGCAGCCTACGGCTCGGGAGCGTCCCGAAACGGGCTCCGCCTGCCCGGAATCGGAAATTCCCACCGCCGTACGAAGGGCCCGTGATCGAATTGCCTTCGGTGCGGACCCGGAGGGGCGGAGATCGGGTGAGCGAGCGGTACCGCGAGGTGTACTACTTCGACTTTCATGAGGACTTCGGGCTGAGCGGACTCGCCGGAAGTGTCTGCTCCGGCACCGGACCGCGCCCGGACCCGCGCTCGGTACTGGCATGTGCCGCGCGGGCCGCCACCGACGACGAGGACTACCGGCTCGGCGTCGACGTACGCCTCCTGCTGGACTCTCCGCTGCCGGACGAGTCGCTCCGTGCCCTGTGGTCCGCCCTCACCGCCGGCTGCTTCGACCCGTCCGCCGGTCACGGCATCGCCCCGCGGAACTGGCTGCGCCTGCTGGCAGAGGTGGGCCCGGCCGACGCGCCCGTCCGGGCCGTCGCGGAGCGAGAGGTCCTGGACGACAGACGCCCCGCGGTGCCCGAGGACGAACTGCGCGCGGCCGTACGCGCCGAGCTGTCGCCGGCCGCCGCCGCCCCGGTGCCACCGTCCGTCGCCCCCGCGCTCCGCCGGATCGTCGACGACGTCGACGCCGACCTGGGCTTCCGGCTGCTGCTGCGCGTCCTCAAGGCACACGCCGTACCCGTGGAGAAGGAGCGGTACGACCGGCTGCGGGGCATCGGCGACCAGCTGGCCCACCCCGGGTCCGCCGTCTTCGAGGGCCTCCGGGTGCGGTGGCCGCCGTTGGACGCCGGCCTGCGGGACTTCTCGGACCGGTTCGGGCTGCCCTTCCTCGCGGCGATGTACCACGGGCAGTACGACGCCTGGCGGTGGGCGGGCACGGGCACACCACGTGAATACATCACGACACTCACCCACGGCGACCCCGGTCTCGCCCCCGGCACCCACGCCGCCGTCCTCCTCCAGGACACCCGGCGCCTGCTGGATTCGCCGCTGTCCGACACGGCGGTCACCACGCTGTGGCAGACGGCTTCGGCCCGGCGGCGGGACGCGGACGACGCGGACATCGTCCTGTGGCGGACCCTCACCTGCGGACCTCGCCGCGTGGACGACTTCGACCTGGACGGCCGGGAGTGGCTGCTGGAGATCGCCGCGGTGTGCGGCGAACGGCTGGCGGAGGTCGCCCCGGACCACACACCGGCCGTGTCACCGCCCCGCACCGAGCTCACGGATCAGGTGCTGCGCGAGGCCACGGAGATCGGCCCCCTCCTGAACCGCACGGCCGGCGACATCACGGACGTGCTGCGGGAGACGGTGATCTCCGTGGACCCGGACCTGGGCTTCCGCTTCCTGCTGCAGACACTGGCCGCGCACGACGTCCCGGTGACACGCGCCCAGCAGGCCCGTCACCAGGCTCTCGGCGCCCGCCTCGGCTACCACGAGGTATACGTCACCGACCGCTTGGAGAGGCTGGTGCGGCCGGAGTGAGCGGGCCCGAGGGGAGGCGTGACGGACCCCACCCGCCGCCCCGTTCAAACTCCGTTAACAATGGACTGTGATCTCACCGGTCTCCGCGATGCCCAGGAGCGCCCACCGGCACAGGCCGGAGGCGACTCCCTACGTCGACCTCACCCGCGCCGAGTGGAGCGCGCTGCGCGACAAGACCCCGCTGCCGCTCACCGCCGAGGAGGTGGAGAAACTCCGCGGCCTCGGCGACGTCATCGACCTCGACGAGGTGCGGGACGTCTACCTCCCGCTCTCCCGGCTCCTCAACCTCTACGTCGGCGCCACCGACGGCCTGCGAGGCGCGCTGAACACCTTCCTCGGCGAGCAGGGCTCCCAGTCCGGCACTCCCTTCGTCATAGGAGTCGCCGGCTCCGTGGCCGTGGGGAAGTCCACGGTGGCCCGCCTCCTCCAGGCCCTGCTCTCCCGCTGGCCCGAGCACCCGCGCGTGGAACTGGTCACGACGGACGGCTTCCTGCTCCCCACCAGAGAGCTGGAGGCCCGCGGCCTGATGTCGCGGAAAGGATTCCCCGAGTCCTACGACCGCCGCGCCCTCACCCGCTTCGTCGCCGACATCAAGGCGGGGAAGCGCGAGGTCACGGCGCCTGTCTACTCCCACCTCATCTACGACATCGTCCCGGACAGGAAGCTCACCGTCCGCCGCCCCGACATCCTCATCGTGGAGGGCCTGAACGTCCTCCAGCCCGCCCTGCCCGGCAAGGACGGCCGCACCCGCGTGGGCCTCGCCGACTACTTCGACTTCAGCGTGTACGTCGACGCGAGCGCCGAGGACATCGAGCGCTGGTACCTCAACCGCTTCAAGAAGCTGCGCCACACGGCGTTCCAGAATCCGAACTCGTACTTCCGCAAGTACACCCAGGTCTCCGAGGACGAAGCCCTCGACTACGCCCGCACGTTGTGGCGGACGATCAACAAGCCCAACCTGGTCGAGAACATCGCCCCGACCCGCGGCCGCGCCGCCCTCATCCTCCGCAAGGGCCCGGACCACAAGGTGCAGCGGCTGCGGTTGCGCAAGTTGTGACGTGTCCCTGGCGGACTGTTAGAAAGGCGTCATGCTGCATCTACGCCTGATCACCCCGGCCGAGACGACGGACGAGGTGGTGCGGCTGATCGAGAGGACGGTCGGCACCACCCACCTCGTGGTGCTGCCGGGGGCCGCCCGCAATCCCGCCGGGGACGTCGTGATGTGCGACGTGGCGCGCGAGGCGGGCGACGAACTCCTCACCTCGCTGCGCAAGCTGGCCCTGGACAAGACCGGGTCCATCGCGGTCGAGAACATCGACCTCTCCCTGTCCCGGCGGGCCGACGAGGCGGAGGCCGAGGCGCCGGGCGAGGGCGCGGACGCGGTGCTGTGGGAGGGCCTGGCCGACGCGACCCACGAGGAGTCGACGCTGTCGGTGACCTATGTCGCCTTCATCACACTGGCCACGATGATCGCGGCGTGCGGTGTGGTGCTGGACAACGCCATCCTGATCGTGGGCGCGATGGCGGTGGGCCCGGAGTTCGGTCCGCTGGCCGGCATCTGCACGGCCCTGGTGCAGCGTCGGCCGCGCCTGGCGTGGCGCTCGGCGACCGCGCTGCTGGTGGGCTTCGCGGCGGCCATGGCGGTGACGTCGGCCTTCAGCCTGTTCATGGACGCGGTCGGCCTGTTCAGCAAGGCGCAGCTGGAGGCCGACCGGCCCAACACCGGCTTCATCTACGCCCCGGACTGGTTCTCGTTCGTCGTGGCGGTGCTCGCCGGGATCGCCGGCACGCTGTCCCTGACGTCCGCCAAGTCCGGCGCTCTCGTCGGCGTCGCCATCTCCGTGACGACCGTACCCGCCGCCGCCAACGCGGCCGTGGCCCTCGTCTACAGCGACACCGACCAGACCGTGCGCTCCTCGGAACAGCTGCTGCTGAACCTGCTCGGCATCATCCTCGCCGGAACGCTCACGCTGCTCGCCCAGAAGCACTTCTGGAAGCGGCAACGGCAGCGAGCCTGAGGGGCGCGGGGAACTGCGCGGCAAGCCACGACGAACCCGCGGCCCGTAACCGGCGGCTCCCGGCACCCCGGGCCCGGCGCTAGCCCAACGCCGACTTCACCGCATCGGCGAGCCGCCCGGCCACCGACCGAGCCTGGTCGATGTCCGCGGCTTCGACCATGACCCGCACCAGCGGCTCGGTCCCGGAGGGACGCAGCAGCACCCGCCCCGTCTCCCCCAGCTCCCGCTCGGCCTCGGAGACCGCGGCGGCGAGGTCGGCCGACGTACGCACCCGCGACCTGTCCACGTCCGGGACGTTGATCAGCACCTGCGGCAGCCGCTCCATCACGGAGGCCAGCTCCCGAAGGCTACGGCCGCTCTCCGCGACCCGAGCGGCCAGCAGCAGCCCGGTCAGCGTGCCGTCACCGGTCGTCGCGTGGTCGAGGATGATCACGTGCCCGGACTGCTCGCCGCCCAGGGCGAAGTCGTGCTCCTTCATCTCCTCCAGCACGTACCGGTCGCCGACGGCGGTCTGCACGAGCCGGATGCCCGCACGCTCCATCGCCAGCTTGAAGCCCAGGTTGGACATCACCGTGGCGACCACCGTGTCGGCCCGCAGCGCGGAATGCTCCCGCATCGCCAGCGCCAGCACGGCGAGGATCTGGTCGCCGTCGATCTCCTCGCCGGTGTGGTCCACGGCCAGGCACCGGTCCGCGTCCCCGTCGTGCGCGATGCCGAGGTGCGCACCGTTCCCGATGACGGCGGCCTTCAGCTTGTCCAGGTGGGTCGAGCCGCAGCCGTCGTTGATGTTGAGCCCGTCCGGCTCGGCACCGATCGTGATGACCTCGGCGCCCGCCCGGGAGAACGCCTCCGGCGAGACCCCCGAGGCCGCGCCGTGCGCTTCGTCCAGGACGATCTTCAGTCCCTCGAGCCGGTGGGGAAGCACCGACAGCAGATGGGCGATGTACTGCTCGGAACCCTCGTCGTACGACCGCACGCGGCCGACCCCGGCGCCCGTCGGCCGCTCCCAGGGCTCACCGTGCCGGTGCGACTCGTACACCGCCTCGATCCTGTCCTCCAGCTCGTCGGCCAGTTTGTGGCCGCCGCGGGCGAAGAACTTGATGCCGTTGTCCGGCATGGCGTTGTGGCTGGCGGAGAGCATCACACCCAGGTCGGCGCCGAGCGCGCCGGTGAGGTGCGCGACCGCCGGCGTCGGCAGCACACCGACGCGGAGCACGTCCACGCCCGCGCTGGCCAGGCCCGCGACCACGGCCGCCTCCAGGAACTCCCCGGACGCGCGCGGGTCCCGTCCGACCACCGCCGTCGGCCTGTGGCCCTCGAAGGTGCCCGCCTCGGCCAGCACATGCGCCGCCGCGACGGAGAGACCGAGCGCCATCTCGGCCGTCAGATCCGCGTTGGCGACACCGCGCACGCCGTCCGTGCCGAAGAGTCGTCCCACTTGTCCTCCAGAGGAAGCGTCATTGCTGCCGGGAATGATGCCAGGCGCCGTGACATCCGATCGCATAAGCCTTTGAGCGTCTTGTGTCGTTATACGCCCTTGGCTGGGATAAACGAACGCCCCGACGGCACATGTGGCGTGCCGCCGGGGCGTTCGGAGTACGAGCAGGCAGCTGCTGATTAGCGCTTGCTGTACTGCGGGGCCTTGCGGGCCTTCTTCAGACCGGCCTTCTTGCGCTCGACCGCACGGTCGTCGCGCTTGAGGAAGCCGGCCTTCTTGAGCGGGCCGCGGTTGTTGTCGACGTCGGCCTCGTTCAGGGCGCGGGCGACACCGAGACGGAGCGCACCGGCCTGGCCGGAGACACCGCCACCCGCGATGCGGGCGATGACGTCGTAACGGCCCTCGAGCTCGAGCACCTTGAAGGGCTCGTTGACTTCCTGCTGGTGCACCTTGTTCGGGAAGTAGTCCTCGAGGGTGCGACCGTTGATCTTCCACTTGCCGGTGCCCGGGACGATCCGGACGCGGGCGATGGCGTTCTTGCGGCGGCCCAGGCCGGCGGCCGGCTGGGGCTCACCGAAGCGGGACGCGAGGGACTCGGAGGTGTACTCGCCCTCGACGGGGACGTCCGACTCCGTGGTGTAGCTGTCGATGTCAAGCTCTTCGAGCGGCTGCTCGGCAGTGGTCTCGGCCACGATTCTCCTCAGATTCTGTTCAGTCTTAGGGGGTGGCCGGACTTACTGCGCGACCTGGGTGATCTCGAACGGCACCGGCTGCTGGGCAGCGTGCGGGTGCTGGTCACCCTTGTAGACCTTCAGCTTCGAGAGCATCTGACGGCCCAGAGTGTTCTTGGGGAGCATGCCCTTGACGGCCTTCTCGATGGCCTTCTCGGGGTTCTTGTCGAGCAGCTCGTCGTAGCGGACGGAGCGCAGACCACCCGGGTAACCGGAGTGGCGGTACGCCATCTTCTGGGTCCGCTTGTTGCCGGACAGGTGCACCTTGTCGGCGTTGATGATGATGACGAAGTCACCAGTGTCGACGTGCGGCGCGTAGATGGGCTTGTGCTTGCCCCGGAGAAGGGTCGCTGCGGTGGTGGCGAGACGACCCAGGACAACGTCCTGAGCGTCGATGACGTGCCACTGGCGCGTCACATCGCCGGGCTTGGGGCTGTACGTACGCACGGTTCGTAGCCTTCGCTTCGAGTGAATGGTCCTGAACAGGTCACCGAAACGATCACGACAGCCCTGACCGCACCGCGGTGACGCAACCGCGTGCTGATCGCTGGTCATCGGCCCGGTGGACCGGTGTAAGGGCCCGTCCCGTGAGAATGAGCAAGCCAATACACAACGAAGAAGCAGGTTACCCGGGCGCCCCCGTACGGGTCAAAACGAGGCATGCCGACGGACAAAAAAGGCATGCCGCCGCACGCGCGCCGGCACCCCCCGGCGCCCGTCTAAGATGCGCCCCATGAGTTACGGGCAGGGGGGACCCCAGTCTCAGTGGGATCCCTGGACACCGCATTCCCAGCAACCCTGGAGCAGCGGCGACGACGACGGGACTCCGGACTGGGCCGCGCTCGCGGAAGCCTCGGAGACCCGGAACAAACGTCGCAGGCTCCTGTTCATCGGCGGCGGCGCGCTCGCCACGGTCGCGGTCGGCACCGCCGTCGCGATGGCCGTCGTCTCCGCGAACGGCGGCGACGACCCGCACGGCGGCCCCAGCAACCTGCCCGCCAGCGCCTCGCTGCCCGGCTCGGCCTCCGCGACGCCGTCCTTCGCGCCCACCAGCGCCCCACCGCCGCTGGATCCGAAGGACTTCATATCCAGCGCCGAGAAGGACACCGCCCCGCTCAGCCCCGACACCCTCTTCCCGGGCACCCGGCTGACCATGGGCGACACGGTGTACAAGAAGGGCGCCACGGCCGACACCCGGAACTGCGCCTCGGCCGTCGGCGGCAACCTGCCGAAGGTCCTCAGGGCCAACGGCTGCACCCGTCTGATGCGCGTGAGCTACGCCAACGGCGGTATCGCCGTCACCGTCGGTGTCGCGGTCTTCGGCACCGAGGCACAGGCCACGAAGGTCAAGGCCCAGGCGGGCGGCAAGAAGAACCTCGTGAACGCGCTGCCCGGCAAGGGCATCAAGAACTTCTGCGACGCCGCGATCTGCCGCACCACCACGAACGCCTACGGCCGCTACGCCTACTTCACGATCAGCGGCTTCACCAACGGCAAGAACGTCACCACCAAGGACACCAAGGTCTTCAGCACCGGTGACGACCTGGGCCAGTTCACCTTCACCCAGATCCACCGCCGCGGCCAGGCCCAGGCCTCCGCGGCGGCGAACCAGTAGCTCAGCAGCACCCCGCCGACGGCAGCGATCGCCTGTTCCGCGCCTCCTTGTTGCGCGCGGCCAGCAGCTCGTCGGCGGGGTAGCCGACCTCCTCCAGGGTCAGCCCGTGCGGCCGTACGACGTGCACGGCGGAGTCCCGGACCCCCGCGGCCAGCACCTTCCCGGGCCACTCCGGCCCCCGGTGCCCGTCCCCGACGAACAGCAGCGCGCCGATCAGCGAGCGCACCATGTTGTGGCAGAACGCGTCCGCCCGGACCGTCGCCGTGATCACCCCGTCGGCGCCCCGCAGGAGGCTCAGCTCCTGCAGCGTGCGAATCGTGGTCGCGCCGTCCCGCTTCTTGCAGTAGGCGGCGAAGTCGTGCTCGCCGACCAGCGCCCCCGCGGCCTCGTTCATGGCGTCCACGTCGAGGGGCCAGTCGTGCCAGAGCACATGACCCCGCAGGAGCGGATCGACTCCCCCGGGGTTGTCCGTCACCCGGTACGCGTACCGGCGCCAGATCGCCGAGAACCGGGCGTTGAACCCCGCCGGAGCCTCGGAGAGCCGCCAGACCCGCACGTCCTTCGACAGCCGCCCGGCGAGCCGCTTCAGCAGCTTCTCCCGGTGCTCGGCCCACAGCTCCCCGGGCAGGTCGACGTGGGCCACCTGGCCGCGCGCGTGCACCCCGGCGTCCGTCCGCCCGGCCACGGTCAGCTCGTACGTCTCCTTCGACCGCGTCACCGTACGCAGGGCGTCCTCGATCTCCCCCTGCACGGTCCGCCTGCCGCCCGCCTGCTTGGCCCAGCCGTGGAAGCCGGTGCCGTCGTAGGAGAGGTCGAGGCGGATGCGTACGAATCCGGGCTGTACTTCGTCACTCACAGACAGATCCTCTCAAGCCCAGGCTCCTTCCGGATACGCGAAAGCGGGCCCGCCCCGAAGGGCGAACCCGCTTCCAGCGTCAGGCAGGGCCTCAGGCGTCCTTGGACTCCTCGGCCGGAGCCTCGGTGGCCTCGGTCTGCTCGACCTTGGGCTCCTCGGCCTCCTTGACCGCGCGCTTGGTGGCGGCCTCGGCCTCACCCACGGCCTTCTGCTGCACCGTCAGCGCCTCGACCAGCTCGATGACGGCCATGGGCGCGTTGTCGCCACGGCGGTTACCGATCTTGGTGATGCGGGTGTAACCACCGGGGCGGTTCTCGTACCGCGGGCCGATCTCGGTGAAGAGCGTGTGGACGACGCTCTTGTCCGTGATGACCTGGAGCACCTGACGGCGGTTGTGAAGGTCGCCCTTCTTCGCCTTGGTGACCAGACGCTCGGCGTACGGACGCAGGCGGCGGGCCTTCGCCTCGGTGGTGGTGATGCGGCCGTGCTCGAAGAGGCTCTTCGCGAGGTTCGCGAGGAGCAGCTTCTCGTGCGCGGCGCTGCCGCCCAGACGGGCACCCTTGGTGGGCTTCGGCATGGTTCTTCTCCTGTGTGTCTGCCCCGGCCGTATCAGGTACCGGAGTCAGTATCCGAGCGGGCGGGTTTGCCCGTCGGAGACCCCGCGCCCGAAGGGGCGCGGGGAACTGCGCGACCAGCCACGGCGGGCCCGCAGACGAAGACCGGCCCGGCGAGGCACCGTCCTGAGTCGGTCGCCCCGCCGGAGGCGATCAGTACTGCTCGGTCTCGACGAACCCGGCGTCCGCGTCGTCGTCCGCGCCGAAGGCGTCCGCGGCGGCGGTCGGGTCGAATCCGGGCGGGCTGTCCTTCAGGGCCAGGCCCATGCCGGCCAGCTTCGCCTTGACCTCGTCGATGGACTTCGCACCGAAGTTGCGGATGTCCAGGAGGTCGGCCTCGGAGCGCGCGACCAGTTCACCCACGGAGTGGATGCCCTCACGCTTGAGGCAGTTGTAGGAGCGGACGGTGAGCTCCAGCTCCTCGATCGGCAGCGCGAGGTCGGCGGCCAGGGCGGCGTCCGTGGGGGACGGGCCCATGTCGATGCCCTCGGCGTCGATGTTCAGCTCGCGGGCGAGACCGAACAGCTCGACCAGGGTCTTACCGGCAGACGCCATGGCGTCACGGGGACGCATGGCCTGCTTGGTCTCGACGTCGACGATCAGCTTGTCGAAGTCGGTGCGCTGCTCGACACGCGTGGCCTCGACCTTGTACGTGACCTTCAGCACCGGCGAGTAGATGGAGTCGACCGGGATACGGCCGATCTCCTGGCCCACCTGCTTGTTCTGCACGGCGGAGACGTAGCCGCGACCGCGCTCGACGGTCAGCTCCATCTCCAGCTTGCCCTTGCCGTTGAGCGTGGCGAGGACCAGGTCGGGGTTGTGCACCTCGACACCGGCCGGGGGCGCGATGTC
This sequence comes from Streptomyces sp. NPDC045022, assembly GCF_056432605.1. NCBI lineage: Bacteria > Bacillati > Actinomycetota > Actinomycetes > Kitasatosporales > Streptomycetaceae > Streptomyces > Streptomyces sp. NPDC045022. The sequence continues at coordinate 270,768 of NZ_JBWKIR010000005.1, read as the reverse complement.
GGCGGCGGTGACCAGACCCGGGCCCTGCTTGCGCAGGTACATCACGACCGGCTCGTCGTGCTCCGAGGAGACGACCAGCTGCTTGATGTTGAGGATCAGGTCGGTGACGTCCTCCTTGACGCCCGGCACGGTGGTGAACTCGTGCAGCACGCCGTCGATGCGGATGCTGGTGACAGCGGCACCCGGGATCGAGGACAGCAGGGTACGGCGCAGGGAGTTGCCGAGGGTGTAGCCGAAGCCCGGCTCCAGCGGCTCGATCACGAACCGGGAGCGGAACTCGTCGACGACCTCTTCGGTCAACGAGGGACGCTGAGCGATCAGCATGTGTGGATCAGATCCTTCATTCGTGGACGCCCGCTATTTGACGCCCGACGGAAACCGCACCCGTGAAAAGCGCGGGTACTGCAAGGGTACGGGCGGCATGCCCCTTACGGAGCCGTGCCGCCCGGACTCTCCACGCAACCGTGCGTCAGACGCGACGGCGCTTCGGCGGACGGCAGCCGTTGTGCGGGGTCGGGGTGACGTCCTGGATGGAGCCGACCTCGAGGCCCGTGGCCTGCAGGGAACGGATCGCGGTCTCACGACCGGAACCCGGGCCCTTGACGAACACGTCGACCTTGCGCATGCCGTGCTCCTGGGCGCGGCGGGCGGCCGACTCGGCAGCCATCTGCGCGGCGAACGGCGTGGACTTCCGGGAGCCCTTGAAGCCGACGTGGCCGGCGGAGGCCCAGGAGATCACGTTGCCGGACGGGTCCGTGATCGAGACGATCGTGTTGTTGAACGTGCTCTTGATGTGCGCGTGGCCGTGAGCGACGTTCTTCTTTTCCTTGCGGCGCACCTTCTTGGCAGCGCCCTGACGTCCCTTGGGGGGCATCTACTAACTCCTACGGGAGGTGGTCGGTCCTACAGCGAAGACCGTGGACAGGTGTCCGCTGCGGACTACTTCTTGCCCGGCTTCTTCTTGCCGGCGATGGCGCGACGCGGGCCCTTGCGGGTACGAGCGTTGGTGCTGGTGCGCTGACCGCGGACAGGCAGACCGCGACGGTGACGGAGACCCTGGTAGGTACCGATCTCGACCTTGCGGCGGATGTCGGCCTGGATCTCGCGACGGAGGTCACCCTCGGTCTTGATGTTGTTGTCGACGTACTCGCGGATCGCGACCAGCTGCTCTTCGCTCAGGTCACGAACGCGGGTGTTCGGGTCGACGCCGGTCGCAGCCAGCGTCTCCTTCGAGAGGGTCCGGCCAATGCCGAACACGTAGGTGAGGGCGATCTCCACGCGCTTTTCGCGCGGGATGTCAACACCGGAAACGCGTGCCATTCAATGGCTCCTGGTGAATCTTCGGAGGTCTTCCACAGAACCGGCTCCCGGCCGCCGTACTAGGTACGAACCGGGTCCCCGGCCTCCGAACCGGGGGTGTCGAGCTGGTTGGCTCGGGATCTGCGTATGAACATATTCAGCTTGCGTCGCGCGAAACTCTGCGATGGGTGCAGAGGGATCGGTCGTGCGTCAGCCCTGGCGCTGCTTGTGGCGCGGGTTCTCGCAGATGACCATGACCCGGCCGTGACGGCGGATCACCCTGCACTTGTCGCAGATCTTCTTGACGCTCGGCTTGACCTTCATTGGGTGAGGTTCTCCGGGTCAGTGCCATCGCTCCGGGCGGACCCGGGGCGCGGGCAAGATCTACTTGTACCGGTAGACGATCCGGCCACGCGTCAGGTCGTACGGAGACAGCTCCACCACGACCCGGTCGTCAGGGAGGATACGGATGTAGTGCATACGCATCTTGCCGCTGATGTGTGCCAGGACCTGGTGGCCGTTCTGGAGCTCGACCTTGAACATGGCGTTCGGCAGAGACTCGACGACAGTGCCCTCGATCTCGATGGCACCTTGCTTCTTGGCCACGCTTTGCCCTTCGAATCGACTACCTTGATCGACTCTCTCCCTTACCCCGGGAGGCAAGCGCGAACGCATGCGGACATGCGGGTGCACGAGAGCCGACGAGTCAGTCTACGTCGGCGCACCCGGAAAGGCGAATCGAGGAAGCCTGCCCCGTGCGAAGGTCCACTATGCGAGCGGGTCCGGTGCCGCCGCGACACCGTACTCGGCGAGCTTCGCCTTTCCGCCGTCCGGTGCGGTGAGGACCAGGGGGCCCTCTTCGGTGAGCGCGATCGAGTGTTCCCAGTGGGAGGACCAGGTGCCGTCCGTGGTGATGACCGTCCAGTCGTCCTGCAGGACCTCGGTCTTCGGGGTGCCCAGGGAGACCATCGGCTCGATCGCCAGGCAGAAGCCGGGGACCAGCTTGGGGCCCTTGCCGCGCCGGCGGTCGACGTAGTTCAGCAGGTGCGGGTCCATGTGCATCTCGGTGCCGATGCCGTGGCCGCCGTAGTCCTCGATGATCCCGTAACGGCCGCCGCCGGGCTTCGGCTGGCGGCGGATGTACGTCTCGATGGCCCGGGAGATGTCGACTAGCCGGTTGCCCGGCTTCATGGCCGCGATGCCGGCCCACATCGACTCCTCGGTCACCCGGGAGAGCTCGACCAGCTCCGGGGCGTGACCGGAGCCCACGAACGCCGTGTAGGCGGCGTCGCCGTGCCAGCCGTCGACGATCGCGCCGCAGTCGATGGAGATGATGTCGCCGTCCTTGAGCACGACGTCGTCGGAGGGGATGCCGTGCACGACCACATCGTTGACCGAGGTGCAGATCGTCGCCGGGAAGCCGCCGTAGCCCAGGAAGTTCGACTTGGCGCCGTGCTCGGCGAGGACCTTGCGGGCGACCTCGTCCAGATCCTTGGTGGAGGCGCCGGGGACGGCGGCCTCCCGCGTTGCCGCGTGGATGGCGGCTACGACCAGGCCCGCCGCACGCATCTTGGCGATCTGCTCGGGGGTCTTGATCTGCACCATGGGGGCCTGCGCTCTCCGTCACTCACGTCGGCTGGGTTATCTACACAACAGTACGGCCGCGGCGCCCTGGGGGTCCCCCGGACGCAGTCCGGGGGGGGGAGGGCACCGCGGCCGGAAGAACCGCGATCTACTTGTTCTCGGCCTTCTCGCGCTTCAGCGCTTCCAGCGCCCGCTCCGTGACCTCGTCCACCGGGCCCAGCGACGAGATCGTACGGACCAGGCCCTGCGCCTTGTAGTAGTCGATGATCGGCTCGGTCTGCGTGTGGTAGACCTCGAGCCGCTTGCGGACCGTGTCCTCGGAGTCGTCGTCGCGCTGGTACAGCTCGCCGCCGCAGACGTCACAGACACCCGCCTGCTTCGGCGGGCTGTACGTCTCGTGGAAGACGTGCGAGGAGTCGTTGCGGCAGATGCGCCGGCCGGCGATCCGCTTGACGACCTCGTCCTCGGGGACCTCCAGGTCCAGGACGGCGTCCAGCGTGATGCCCTCGGTCACCAGCAGCTCGTCCAGCGCCTGGGCCTGCGAGACGTTCCGCGGGAAGCCGTCCAGCAGGAAGCCGTTCTCCGCGTCCGGCTGCTCCATCCGGTCCTTGGCCATCGCGATGGTGACCTCGTCGGGGACGAGGTTGCCGGCGTCCATGTAGGACTTCGCGAGCTTCCCCAGCTCGGTCTGCCGGCTGATGTTGGCCCGGAACAGGTCGCCCGTGGAAATGTGCGGGATGGCCAGCTTCTCTGCGAGCCTGACGGCTTGCGTTCCCTTACCGGCACCCGGCGGCCCGACGAGGACGATACGCATCAGCGGAGGAACCCTTCGTAATTGCGCTGCTGGAGCTGGCTCTCGATCTGCTTCACCGTCTCGAGACCGACACCCACGATGATCAGGATGCTGGTCCCGCCGAACGGGAAGTTCTGGCTTGCGTTGAAGCCGACCAACGCCATTGTCGGTACGAGAGCGATCAGACCCAGATACAGCGAACCCGGCCAGGTGATCCGGTTGAGCACGTAGCTGAGGTACTCAGCGGTCGGTCGGCCAGCCCGGATGCCCGGGATGAAGCCACCATACTTCTTCATGTTGTCGGCGACTTCCTCGGGGTTGAAGGAGATCGCCACGTAGAAGAACGCGAAGAAAACGATGAGCAAGAAGTACAAAGTGATGTAAAGCGGGTGGTCGCCCTTGGTCAGGTTCTGCTCGACCCAGGTCTTCCAGCCCGACTTGCCCCCCGCGAACTGCGCCACGAGTGCCGGGATGTAGAGCAGCGAGGAGGCGAAGATGACGGGAATCACACCCGCCTGGTTCACCTTGAGCGGGATGTACGTGGACGTACCGCCGTAGGAACGCCGGCCGATCATGCGCTTCGCGTACTGCACCGGGATGCGGCGCTGGGCCTGCTCGACGAAGACGACCAGCGCGACCATCACCAGACCGACCAGGATCACCGTGCTGAACTCGATCCAGCCGCCGGCCAGGGTGCCCTGCTTCTTGATGGCCCACAGCGCGGACGGGAAGGTGGCGGCGATCGAGATGAACATCAGGATCGACATGCCGTTGCCGATGCCGCGGTCGGTGATCAGCTCACCGAGCCACATCACGACGGCCGTACCGGCGGTCATGCAGATGACCATCGTGATCGTCGAGAAGATCGCCTGGTCCGGGACGATGCTCGTGGCGACCGAGCAGCCGTTGAACAGCGCGCCGCTGCGGGCGGTGGCGACCAGGCCGGTGCCCTGCAGGATGGCGAGCGCGACGGTCAGGTAGCGGGTGTACTGCGTGATCTTCGCCGTGCCGGCCTGGCCCTCCTTCTTCAGGGCTTCCAGGCGGGGGATGACCACGGTCAGCAGCTGAAGGATGATGCTGGCCGTGATGTACGGCATGATGCCGAGCGCGAAGATCGTGATCTGCAGCAGCGCACCGCCGCTGAACATGTTCACGAGACCGAACAGGCCCTGATTGCCCTGCGCCTCGTTCACACAGGTCTGCACGGCCTTGTAGTTGACACCCGGGATCGGGATGTGGGTACCCACCCGGTACACCACGATGATGCCGAGCGTGAAGAGCAGCTTCTTGCGCAGGTCGGGCGTCCTGAACGCCCGGGCGAACGCGGTGAGCACGGTGCCTCCTGCGACCCCCGCGCAACTGCGTCAAGGGTGACGGTCTTGAGAGTCCGATAAGAACTACGACATAGATAACGGCCAACTGCCGCCCAGGGTGCCCCATGGGAACCACCCAGTGAAAGTAGGCAGTGCAGGCCACCTTACCGGCGAGAGCACCGCCTAGGAACGACCGACCGGGGATACCCCTTTTGTGGAGTATCCCCGGTCGGGATCGTTCACGTCATCGAGGAGTCTGAGGGGCTCAGATCAGCTCGGTGACCGTACCGCCGGCGGCGGTGATCTTCTCCTTGGCGGAGCCGGAGACGGCGTCGACCGTCACCTGCAGCGCCACGGAGATCTCGCCCTGGCCGAGGACCTTGACGAGGCTGTTCTTGCGAACGGCACCCTTGGCCACCAGACCCTCGACCGTGACCTCGCCACCCTCGGGGTAGAGCGCGGCCAGCTTGTCGAGGTTCACGACCTGGTACTCGGTCTTGAACGGGTTCTTGAAGCCCTTGAGCTTCGGGAGACGCATGTGGAGGGGCATCTGCCCACCCTCGAAGCGCTCCGGAACCTGGTAGCGGGCCTTGGTGCCCTTGGTACCACGACCGGCCGTCTTACCCTTCGACGCCTCACCACGACCGACACGGGTCTTGGCGGTCTTGGCGCCCGGGGCGGGACGGAGGTTGTGGATCTTGAGCGGGTTGTTCTCCGCCATGATCAGTCGACCTCCTCGACCGTCACGAGGTGGCGGACGGTGTGCACCATGCCGCGGAACTCGGGGCGGTCCTCCTTGACGACCACGGTGTTGATCCCCTTGAGACCAAGCGACCGCAGGGTGTCACGGTGGTTCTGCTTGCTGCCGATGTACGACTTCGTCTGCGTGATCTTGAGCTGAGCCATTACGCAGCACCAGCCCCGGCACGCGCACGCAGCAGAGCCGCGGGAGCGACGTCCTCGAGGGGCAGACCGCGGCGGGCCGCGATCTCCTCGGGACGCTGCAGGCCCTTCAGGGCCTCCACGGTCGCGTGCACGATGTTGATCGCGTTCGACGAGCCGAGCGACTTCGACAGGATGTCGTGCACGCCCGCGCACTCGAGCACCGCACGCACCGGGCCACCGGCGATAACGCCGGTACCGGGGGACGCGGGCTTGAGCAGGACGACGCCCGCAGCCTTCTCACCCGTGATCGGGTGCGGGATGGTGCCCTGGATACGGGGGACCTTGAAGAAGTGCTTCTTGGCCTCCTCAACACCCTTGGCGATGGCGGCCGGCACCTCCTTGGCCTTGCCGTAACCGACACCCACGGTGCCGTCACCGTCGCCCACCACGACCAGCGCGGTGAAGCTGAAGCGACGACCACCCTTCACAACCTTGGCGACGCGGTTGATCGCGACAACGCGCTCAACGTACGCGGTCTTCTCGGCGGCAGCTGCGCCGCCGTCACGGCCCTTCCGGTCCCGCCGCTCGCCGCCACCGGCACCGCCACCGCGGCGCTGGGGTCCAGCCATTGGAATTACCTCTCTCTGTCTCCGCTAGCTACGGAACCGACTCAGAACTTGAGTCCGGCCTCGCGGGCGGCGTCCGCCAGGGCGGCGATGCGCCCGGCGTACTGGTTACCACCACGGTCGAATACGACGGCCTCGACACCGGCGGCCTTGGCACGCTCGGCGACCAGGGCGCCGACCTGCTTGGCCTGCGCGGACTTGTCGCCCTCGCCACCGCGGATCGAGGTGTCCAGGGTGGACGCCGACGCAAGGGTGTGACCCTTGAGGTCGTCGATCACCTGGGCCACGATGTGGCGGTTGGAGCGGGTCACCACCAGGCGGGGACGCTCCGCCGTACCCGCGATCCGCTTGCGGATCCGGATGTGACGGCGCTTGATCGCGGCGCGCTTGTAGGCGTCGCCCTTCAGGATCTTCTGTCCGTATGCCATGGCTTACTTACCCGCCTTTCCGACCTTGCGGCGGATGACTTCGCCCTCGTACTTGACGCCCTTGGCCTTGTACGGGTCAGGCTTGCGCAGCTTGCGGATGTTGGCCGCAACCTCGCCGACCTTCTGCTTGTCGATGCCCTCGACCGAGAAACGCGTGGGCGCCTCGACCTTGAAGGTGATGCCCTCGGGGGCCTCGACCACGATCGGGTGGCTGTAGCCGAGCGCGAACTCGAGGTTCGCACCCTTGGCGGTCACGCGGTAACCGACACCACTGATCTCGAGCTTCTTCACGTAACCCTGGGTCACGCCGGTGATCATGTTCGCCACCAGCGTGCGGGACAGGCCGTGCAGGGCCTTGTTCTGACGCTCGTCGTTGGGGCGGGTGACGTTCAGGACGCCGTCCTCACCCTTGACGATCTCGATCGGTGCCACGACGGTGTGGGTCAGCTCGCCCTTGGGGCCCTTGACCTTGACCGTACGGCCGTCGATGGTGACGTCCACGCCGGCGGGAACCGCGATGGGGAGCTTGCCGATGCGCGACATAGCTGTTTCCTCCGTTCCCTTCTGCTACCAGACGTAGGCGAGGACTTCCCCACCCACGCCCTTCTTGCCGGCCTGCTTGTCGGTCAGGAGCCCGTGCGACGTGGAGATGATCGCCACGCCGAGGCCACCCAGCACCTTGGGCAGGTTGGTGGACTTCGCGTACACCCGGAGACCGGGCTTGGAGATCCGCTTGATCCCCGCGATGGAGCGCTCACGGTTGGGGCCGAACTTCAGCTCCAGGACGAGGTTCTTGCCGACCTCGGCGTCCTCGACCTTCCAGCCCGTGATGAAGCCCTCCTGCTGGAGGATCTCCGCGATGTGCGACTTGATCTTCGATGCCGGCATCGTCACGGAGTCGTGGTATGCCGAGTTCGCGTTCCGCAGACGCGTAAGCATGTCTGCGATCGGATCAGTCATGGTCATGAATTGGCCTTCGGCCTCTCTCGCCGGGGTTTCCTGGTGCGCCATCCCTCTCCCCGATCCGAGACGGGACGGGTGCGGCGCGGTGGACCTACGGCGTAGTAAGTCGTACGGGCGGCAGACGCCCAACCCCACAAGCCTAAGGCATGCGGAGGTGGGCCCCTGCCGACCCAGATGCTTACCGAGAGCTTCAGGAATCCCTAAAGCAGGGATTACCAGGAGCTCTTGGTCACGCCCGGCAGCTCGCCACGGTGAGCCATCTCACGAAGGCACACGCGGCACAGGCCGAACTTGCGGTACACGGAGTGGGGACGGCCGCAGCGCTGGCAGCGCGTGTAACCACGCACGCCGAACTTGGGCTTGCGAGCAGCCTTCGCGATGAGAGCCTTCTTCGCCATCTCGCTCACGCCTCCTTGAAGGGGAAGCCGAGGTGACGAAGGAGCGCGCGGCCCTCAGCGTCGTTGGTCGCCGTGGTGACCACGGTGATGTCCATACCCCGGACACGGTCGATCTTGTCCTGGTCGATCTCGTGGAACATGACCTGCTCCGTGAGACCGAAGGTGTAGTTGCCACGGCCGTCGAACTGCTTGGGGGACAGGCCGCGGAAGTCGCGGATGCGCGGCAGCGCGAGCGACAGGGTGCGGTCCAGGAACTCCCACATGCGGTCGCCACGGAGCGTGACGTGGGCACCGATCGGCTGACCCTCGCGCAGCTTGAACTGCGCGATGGACTTGCGGGCCTTGGTGACGGCCGGCTTCTGACCGGTGATCGTGGTGAGGTCGCGGATGGCGCCCTCGATCAGCTTGGAGTCGCGGGCGGCGTCGCCCACACCCATGTTGACCACGATCTTGACGAGGCCGGGAATCTGCATGACGTTCTCGTACTTGAACTCGTCACGCAGCTTGCCCGCGATCTCCTCGCGGTACTTCTGCTTCAGACGCGGAGTCGTGGTGGTAGCCATCAGATGTCCTCACCCGTCCGCTTGGCAACGCGGATCTTGTTGCCCTCGTCGTCGAAGCGGTAACCGACGCGCGTGACGACCTTGTTGCCGTCCTTCTCCACGACCAGCTGAACGTTGGACACGTGGATCGGGGCCTCGGTGGTCACGATGCCGCCGGCCTGGGAACCGCTGGCGGTCGGGCCGGCCTTGGTGTGCTTCTTGACCCGGTTGACACCCTCGACCAGGACACGCTCCTCGCGCGGGTAAGCGGCAATGACCTTGCCCTGCTTGCCCTTGTCCTTACCGGTGATGACCTGGACCAGGTCGCCCTTCTTGATCTTCATGCTTACAGCACCTCCGGAGCCAGCGAGATGATCTTCATGAACTTCTTCTCGCGCAGCTCACGCCCGACCGGGCCGAAGATGCGGGTGCCGCGAGGGTCGCCGTCGTTCTTCAGAATGACGGCGGCGTTCTCGTCGAAGCGGATGTACGAGCCGTCCGGACGGCGGCGCTCCTTGACGGTGCGAACGATGACCGCCTTGACGACGTCACCCTTCTTCACGTTGCCACCGGGGATCGCGTCCTTGACGGTGGCGACGATGACGTCACCGATGCCCGCGTAGCGGCGACCGGAGCCACCGAGCACACGGATGCAAAGGATTTCCTTCGCACCAGTGTTGTCGGCGACACGCAGTCGCGACTCCTGCTGGATCACGTCTATCTCCTGATCGTCTGCCGGTTCCCCGGGGGCCGCTTCTCAGCGGCCCCCGGAGCCTGGCGGAACTGACCTGCGGGATTTGCCCCGCAGGAAATTACTTGGCCTTCTCGAGGATCTCGACGACGCGCCAGCGCTTCGTCGCGGACAGCGGACGCGTCTCCATGAGGAGGACGCGGTCGCCGACGCCTGCGGCGTTCTGCTCGTCGTGGGCCTTGAGCTTGTTCGTACGACGGATGACCTTGCCGTACAGCGCGTGCTTGACGCGGTCCTCGACGGCGACGACGACGGTCTTGTCCATCTTGTCGCTGACGACGAGACCCTCACGGGTCTTGCGGAAGCCGCGGGCCTCTGCAGTCTGCTCAGTCACGTTGCTCTCACTCATCAGGCGCTCTCCACCGTCTCGATGCCCAGCTCGCGCTCACGCATCAGGGTGTAGATCCGCGCGATGTCCTTACGGACGGCCTTCAGCCGACCGTGGTTCTCGAGCTGACCCGTCGCCGCCTGGAAGCGGAGGTTGAACAGCTCTTCCTTGGCCTCGCGGAGCTTGTTCAGAAGCTCCTCGTTGCCCAGCTCGCGCAGCTCGGACGCCTTGGTACCGGCCGACATCACGCTTCACCTGCCTCGCGCTTGACGATCCGGCACTTCATCGGCAGCTTGTGGGCCGCACGAGTCAGCGCCTCACGGGCGATCTTCTCGTTGGGGTACGACAGCTCGAACATCACACGTCCGGGCTTGACGTTCGCGATCCACCACTCCGGCGAACCCTTACCGGAACCCATGCGGGTCTCGGCAGGCTTCTTGGTGAGGGGACGGTCCGGGTAGATGTTGATCCAGACCTTGCCGCCACGCTTGATGTGGCGGGTCATCGCGATACGGGCCGCCTCGATCTGGCGGTTCGTGACGTAGGCCGGGGTCAGCGCCTGGATGCCGTACTCGCCGAACGCAACCTGCGTCCCACCCTTGGACATACCGTTGCGCTTCGGGTGGTGCTGCTTGCGGTGCTTGACCCTACGGGGGATCAGCATTTCGGTCAGGCCTCCGTTCCGGTGCTCTCAGCCGGAGCGGACGCGGGAGCCTCGGCCTTGGGGGCCTCGGCGCCGGCAGCCTGCTGCGGCTTGCGACCGCGCCGCTCGCCACCACGGCCACCACGGGCCGGGCGGTCGGCACCGCCACGGGCCGGGCGGTTACCCGCACGGGCCGCAGCGTTCTCGGCGCGGACCTCGGCGATGTTCTTCACGTCGCCCTTGTAGATCCAGACCTTCACACCGATGCGGCCGAAGGTCGTCTTGGCCTCGAAGAAGCCGTAGTCCACGTTCGCACGGAGCGTGTGCAGGGGCACACGGCCCTCGCGGTAGAACTCCGAGCGGGACATCTCGGCGCCGCCGAGGCGGCCACCGCACTGGATCTTGATGCCCTTGGCGCCGGCCTTCATCGCCGACTGCATGCTCTTGCGCATGGCACGGCGGAAGGAGACGCGGGAGGAGAGCTGCTCGGCGACGGCCTGGGCAACCAGCTGAGCGTCGGTCTCGGGGTTCTTGACCTCGAGGATGTTCAGCTGGACCTGCTTGCCCGTGAGCTTCTCGAGGTCACCGCGGATGCGGTCGGCCTCGGCGCCACGGCGGCCGATGACGATGCCCGGACGAGCGGTGTGGATGTCCACACGCACACGGTCACGGGTGCGCTCGATCTCCACCTTCGAGATGCCGGCGCGCTCCATGCCGGACGTCATCATCCGACGGATGGCGACGTCTTCCTTGACGTAGTCCTTGTACAGCTTGTCGGCGTACCACCGGGACTTGAAGTCCGTGGTGACACCGAGCCGGAACCCATGCGGGTTAACCTTCTGGCCCATTACCGGGTTCCTTCCTTGCTGCTGACGACCACGGTGATGTGGCTGGTCCGCTTGCGGATCCGGTAGGCACGGCCCTGGGCACGCGGCCGGAACCGCTTCAGGGTCGGGCCCTCGTCGACGTAGGCCTCGGAGATGTAGAGGCTGTCGGCGTCGGTGTGGTCGTAGTTGTGCGCGGCGTTGGCGATGGCGCTGTCGAGCACCTTGCCGACCGGCACGGAGGCGGCCTGCGGAGCGAATCGCAGGACGGCCTGGGCCTCCGTGGCGTCCATGCCACGGATGAGGTCCACCACGCGGCGGGCCTTCATGGGCGTGACGCGGATGTACCGCGCCTGGGCCCTGGCTTCCATGGTTGTCCCTTCAGTTTCTTACGTGTCTGAATGCGATCCGCTACTAGCGGCGCTTCGACTTCCGGTCGTCCTTGACGTGGCCCCGGAAGGTGCGGGTCGGCGAGAACTCGCCGAGCTTGTGGCCGACCATCGACTCGGTGACGAACACCGGGATGTGGGTCTTGCCGTTGTGCACCGCGATCGTGTGACCGAGCATGGCCGGGACGATCATCGAGCGACGGGACCAGGTCTTGATGACGTTCTTGGTACCGGCTTCGTTCTGGACATCCACCTTCTTGATCAGGTGGTCGTCGACGAAGGGTCCCTTCTTCAAGCTACGAGGCATCTCAACCCGTCCTTAGCGCTTCTTGTTCGTCTTGCGGCGGCGGACGATGTACTTGTTCGACGCCTTCTTGGGCGAACGAGTACGGCCTTCCTTCTTGCCCCACGGGGACACAGGGTGGCGACCACCGGAGGTCCGGCCCTCACCACCACCGTGCGGGTGGTCAACCGGGTTCATGACCACACCACGGACGGTCGGGCGAACGCCCAGCCACCGCTTACGGCCGGCCTTGCCCCAGTTGATGTTGCTCTGCTCGGCGTTGCCGACCTCGCCGATGGTGGCGCGGCAGCGGACGTCGACCAGGCGGATCTCACCGGACGGCATGCGGAGGTGGGCCATCGAGCCCTCCTTCGCGAGCAGCTGCACGGAGGCACCGGCGGAGCGGGCGAACTTGGCACCGCCACCGGGACGGAGCTCGATCGCGTGGATCGTGGTACCGACCGGGATGTTGCGGAGGGCCAGGTTGTTGCCCGGCTTGATGTCGGCCCCGGGACCGTTCTCGACGCGGTCACCCTGCTGCAGGTTGCGCGGGGCGAGGATGTAGCGCTTCTCGCCGTCGGCGTAGTGCAGCAGCGCGATGCGCGCGGTGCGGTTGGGGTCGTACTCGATGTGCGCGACCTTCGCCGGCACGCCGTCCTTGTCGTGACGACGGAAGTCGATCACGCGGTAGGCGCGCTTGTGTCCGCCACCCTGGTGGCGAACGGTCACACGACCGGCGTTGTTACGGCCGCCCTTGCTGTGCAGGGGGCGGACCAGCGACTTCTCCGGCGTGGACCGCGTGACCTCGACGAAGTCGGCGACGCTGGCGCCACGACGGCCCGGCGTAGTCGGCTTGTACTTGCGGATTCCCATTTCTCAGTCCTCGTCCGATATCGGACGATCCGACCCGCTTACGCGGTCGGACCGCCGAAGATGTCGATACGGTCGCCCTCGGCGAGGGTCACGATCGCCCGCTTGCTGCCGGCACGCTGACCGAAGCCGGTCTTCGTGCGCTTGCGCTTGCCCTGGCGGTTGATCGTGTTGACCCCGGTGACCTTGACCGAGAAGACCGCCTGGACGGCCTGCTTGATCTGGGTCTTGTTGGCGCCCGGGGCGACGACGAACGTGTACTTGTTCTCGTCGAGGAGCGCGTAGCTCTTCTCCGAGACGACCGGCTTGAGCAGCACGTCACGGGGGTCCGTGAAGGACTTGCTCAGCGGGGTCTCGACGGTGTTCTTGCCCTCGGTGGCGTGGCGCTTCGCCTTGGCGACGCGCGCGGCCTTGGCGGCCTTGGCGGCCTTCGAGGCGATGCTCGGGTGACGCGTAGCCATCAGGCGTCGCTCCCTTCGGTGTCAGTGGCCTTCGGGCCGGACACGAAGGACTCGAAAGCGGCCTGGGTGAAGACCACGTCGTCCGAGACGAGAACGTCGTACGTGTTCAGCTGGCCCGGCTCCAGGATGTGGACCTGGGGCAGGTTGCGGGCGGACAGCCACGCGGCCTCGTCGGAGCGGTCGACGACCAGGAGCAGGTTCTTGCGCTCGCTGATCTTGCCGAACAGGCTCTTCGCGGCCTTCGTGGACGGGTTGCCGCCCTCGACCACGCCGGAGACGACGTGGATGCGGTTGTGACGCGCCCGGTCGGTGAGGGCGTGGCGCAGGGCCGCGGCCTTCATCTTCTTCGGGGTGCGCTGCGAGTAGTCACGCGGCACGGGACCGTGCACGACGCCACCACCGGCGAACTGCGGCGCGCGGGTCGAACCCTGACGGGCGCGACCGGTGCCCTTCTGGCGGTACGGCTTCTTGCCACCGCCGCGGACCTCGCCACGCGTCTTGGTCTTGTGGGTGCCCTGGCGGGCAGCGGCCAGCTGCGCGACGACGACCTGGTGGATCAGCGGGATGCTGATCTTTTCCACGTCGAAGATCTCCGCGGGGAGCTCGACGGAACCGGCCTTGTCGCCCGCCGGCGAAAGGATGTCAACAGTGCTCATCGGTTACCTCAGGCCCCCTTGGCCGCGGTGCGGACCAGGACGAGGCCGCCGTTCGGACCGGGAACCGCGCCCTTGATGAGCAGCAGACCCTTCTCCGCGTCAACGGCGTGGACGGTCAGGTTCTGGGTGGTGACCCGCTCGTTGCCCATGCGACCCGCCATGCGGAGGCCCTTGAACACGCGGCCCGGGGTGGCGCAGCCACCGATGGAACCGGGCGAGCGGTGCTTGCGCTGGGTGCCGTGTCCGGCGCCGAGGCCCTTGAAGTTGTGACGCTTCATGACACCGGCGAAGCCCTTGCCCTTGCTCTTGCCGGTCACGTCGACCTTGATGCCGGCCTCGAACACCTCGGCGGTGATCTCCTGGCCGAGGGTGTACTCGCTGGCGTCAGCGGTACGGATCTCGACGAGGTGGCGGCGGGGAGTGACGTCGGCCTTGGCGAAGTGGCCCTTGAGGGGCTTGTTCACCTTGCGCGGGTCGATCTCGCCGAACGCGATCTGGACGGACTCGTAGCCGTCGACATCGTTCGTGCGGACCTGGGTGACGACATTGGGGCCGGCCTTGACGACGGTGACCGGAACAACACGGTTGTTCTCGTCCCACACCTGCGTCATGCCGAGCTTCTCGCCCAGGATGCCCTTGATCTGCTTAGCCATCTTTCAGATCACCGGCCTCAGAGCTTGATCTCGATGTCGACACCGGCCGGGAGGTCGAGTCGCATCAGAGAGTCAACGGTCTTGGGGGTCGGGTCGAGGATGTCGATCAGGCGCTTGTGCGTGCGCATCTCGAAGTGCTCGCGCGAGTCCTTGTACTTGTGCGGCGACTTGATGACGCAGTACACGTTCTTCTCAGTGGGCAGCGGCACCGGGCCCGCGACCGACGCACCAGTGCGGGTCACCGTCTCGACGATCTTCTTCGCCGAGGAGTCGATGACCTCGTGGTCGTAGGCCTTGAGCCGGATGCGGATCTTCTGTCCCGCCATGGCTACTCAGTAGTCCTGTCTCTTCTAACGCTCTGGAACCCGGTGGTTCCCGTTTCCTTCTTCTCCGACCCACGCGGTCGGGCGTGTCGCTCTCCCGCTGACACGGATGTCCCTTGTCCGAACATCCCTGCGGGGAATGCGCACGGCCCTTCCGGAACCGCAAGCCGAGGGCGAAGGCCCACCGGGTGCCTGGCCGGTGCCGCGCTAGCACTTCCCGGAAGATTCCCGTACGTCCGCCCCAGTGCTGCCATCAGGCAGTTAGGACGACGAGTACTGTGGGACTCGCTTCCGGTCCTCCCGGCGGGAGGCGCGCAGCATCAACACTCGACCGAGCAACTCGGACAGTCTGCCATATGGGGCAGCTGCCTGGCCAATCGAGCGGAAGAGATTACCCCGAAGGTGACGTAGGTCAAACCGCCGCACCCGGCGGGCGACCGCGGCCTCACGACGGGGACACCATCCGCACGTCGGTGCAGCCCCGCTGCTTCGCCTCATGATCGGCGAAGGCCTGCAGGGCGGACCGGGCGAACGACGCGGAGTAGTGCGGGACCGGGTAAGTGTCGGTGTCCCGGTCGTAGAGGTGATAGAGCACGAACACCGCTTCCTGGGCCGACTGCGGGCACTTGGCCGTGGCCAGGGCGTAGTCGTCGCCGCGGTCGGAGAATCCGACCGCCTGGAAGTCCTTGGCGAGGGCGCCGTAGTACGCGTAGAGCCCGTAGCCCGGCTTGCCGGCCTGGGTGAAGAGGTAGCAGTTGACCTGCGGCGTCTGTGCGTCCACGGGGTACTCGACGGACTTGGGCGTGCCGGCGTCGGACGCCTGGCCGGTGAGCCCTCGGAGCGCGGCACAGGAGCCCTGGGCCTGCGTCAGTCGTTCCGGGGTCACGCTCCCGCTCGGGGACGGCAGCGAGACATGCGTGAGCTGCCTCCCCCCCTGCGTCCGGCACCCGTACTTCGCCGCGGCCTTCTGCGCCGTTTCCGTCGTCACTCGGCCCACCCCGGTGAGGACGGGTCCCCTCGCCTTGGCGTCCTCCGGCCACTGAACGAGGTCGCCGTAGGCCACCAGAGCCCTGTTCTTGTTGTTCTGGCAGTCGAGCGCGACCACGACCTCCGCGGTCCCGTCGTAGCGGACGAAGCCCGGCCAGCCGTTGCCGAGCGGTGCCGCCTGGCCCTGGACCCCGTTGGCGTTCCGGCCGAACGGCGCGAGGGCGTCGGATGTGGCCGACTGATCGCTCCAGCGGAGCCTGATCTGGAGTGCGCCGCCGTGCCGGCTTGTGTCCGGCCTGTTGAGCAGGCAGGCGGCCAGGTAGTCCGAGTCGTCACCGGCCCTGCCGCGCACGTGCGAGGAGTTCAGGGCGTCACCGAGCCCGTCCTGGTCCAGGGTGCCGTCGCATGCGGAGTCCAGGGACCGCTGATCCCGCCAGGAGGCGTAGACGCCGGTGCTGTAGAGCACCTGGGCAACGATGTACAGCGCGAGCAGGATCCCGCCCACGGACCAGCCGGCCAGGCGCCGCCTGCGGCTTGCAAAGATCTTCATCGTGCTCTTCCTGTTGCAGGCGGTGTCGCGCCCCGTCGTCAGCGGTCGGCCCGCAGGACGTCGAGCGCCCGGTCGCGGCCGTAGTTGTAGTCCCCCTGACCGGTGTGGACCCACTGCTTCGTCCAGTCGCTGTTGATGTCATGGCCGCGGCTGTGCCCCCACATCCTGACCATGTTCTCCACGTCATGCTGTCCGGCCGCGTAGAGCTTGACGTTGTCGTCCGTGGCCTTGAGGTTCGCTTCGGCGGTGTGCTCCTTGTTGGACTCGTACGTCCACAGGTCGACGGTCCTCGAGGCCACGTCTCCGACAGGGCTGAGGTCGGACACCGGATTGAACATCAGTGCGGTGCTGAGCGAGCTGCTGATGCCGTGGTTGAAGTCGGCGGCCCACTGAGTCTTGTTGAACCGTTCATCGAAGATGATGTCGGCACGGACTCCGTCGTACGCGCCCATGGCCCGCGAGCAGTCGGTGATGCGATTGCCGATCACGGTCTTGTCGGCGTCCTGCGGAAGCGCGGCCAGCAGGTCGTGAGCATGGCGCTGCTCCGCTCCGTAGACATGCCCGAAGGCCGTTGGATCGTCGGCGATCCCCCGCATCACCTTGGTGAGGTAGTCGCGCGCGACGGTGATGTGCGCTCCGTCCTTGTCGCTCCAGACCGACCCCGTGGTGCCCGGAGCGATCTCGAAGCGGGAGTCCGACTGCGCGTTGATCTCATGAGTGTCCGGTGTGTACGACGTCAGAATGTGCGCCAGCGGAAGCGAGAAGTTCTTCGGCAGCTTCTGTGCCTGGTCCGCCGAGTTCAGCTCGTCGATGGTGTGCTGCAGGATGCGTGCCTGCGGCTCGGTGTGCCGGCCGATCGCGTGATAGCCGCCCGGCGCCTCTCCGGTCGTGGCGGCCTCCAGGACCGCGCCGAAGCCCTTGCGGACGTCACCGTCCTCCGCCATGACGGGCATGCCGGTCGTCGTGCCGCCGGGCGGGGTCGCGAAGTGGTCCACGACGGTGTCCCAGTCCCGCCCGTGGAGCAGGTACTGCAGGTTGTCGTTGTGGGCCGGGTCCAGGTACTCGGTGCTGGTCCTGGGGTCCTGGGACATGATGCCGAGCACCCCGTCGAGCGGGTCGTTGGCGAACCAGCCGCGGTCCTTGCCGCTGAACTCGTCCCGCAGCTTCCAGATGGACTCGGTGTTGCCCTTGGCCGTGTACGACTCCTCCGTGTGCCGGATGTCGTCCGCGGTGTCCTCCAGGAACTGGCCGGAGTAGCCGTGCCCCTGCTGCATCAGCGTGACGAGGCTCTGGTAGCCGCGGACCTTTTCGTCCGGGATGGGGCTGAGGCCGTCGACCTTGAACTGCTCGGTTCCGGCCTTCCGCATGTCCGCGCGGAAGTCCTTGTAGAAGTCCGAGTGCGGATCCCGTGTGGCGGTCGCCAGCGTGGTGGCCAGGCCCTTCTGGATGTCCAGGTACTGGCTGCCGTGCTTCTGGTCGTCGTAGTGGGCGAGACTGTCGAGGCTGTTGGAGAGCCGCAGCGTCCCCTTGGCTCCCAGTTCGTCCAGCAGGGTCTGGCTGAACGCCGTGTCGCCGGAGTTGTCGTGGAAGAGCCGCTGCAGTTCCTTGTAGTCGCTCGCACTGGCCTTGCCGGCGTCGACGCGCGTGGCGATGTCCTTGGCCTCGTCCGCTTCGTACTTCTCGATGTCGCCCTGCGCCTTGGCGTTGAAGCCGCCGATCGTGCCGTCGTTCGTGTCGGAGTCGATCACCACGGCCTGGAAGGCGATCTCGACGCCCTTGTCGGCGTCGTTCACGTCCTTCACGCACTGGTCGATACGAGCCTGCCAGGAAGCGACGGACGTGCGGACGCTCTCCTGGTAGTCGGGATCGTGGGCCAGCGCCTGCCGGTCCCCCTGGCTGAGCTTCCCGGTGTCGTACGAGACCACGCCCTGGTCCGACACTTTCATCCCCTTGTCCACGGCGTCGTCCCGCGCCGACTCCAGCTTCTTGCGCAGGTCCACGAACTGGGTGTGCGCATCGCGGAGGAGCGAGGCGATCGCCTTGGCCTCGGTCTGCGCACTCTGGAACTCCGTGAGTCTGACCCCGAATCGCGCGTTGGCGGCTTGCCGGCTCTCACCCGCGAACGTCGGGCGCAGGGTGATGCCGTGCACGTCCCGCCGGTACGCGGTCTCCTGCTTGTGGAGCTCCTTCGCCATGCCGTCCCAGCGTTCGGCGGCCGTGGTGAGGGTGGACAGGTCGGTCGTCAGAATCTCGTGGTAGGTCGGCATGGGTCCCCGTTGGCTCTGGTGGCGTGCGAGAGGGCTCTGCTGTCTGTCAGTAACCCGGTGGCGGTGAGTATGTGTCGAGCACTGACACCTTGCGCGCTGTACCGCCCACTCCGACGTCCGTACCCCCCAGCACGGTGTTGTTGTTCCGAAGGGCTGATTCGTCCCCCGACAGCCGGTTCAGGAAGTTCTGCAGTTGTTCGCCCCAGGTCTTGTGCGCTTTGCTCACGGCACTGGACGTGAGCCAGCCATGCCCGTCCTTCGCGTCGAACGCCTTCACCACGGCGTTCGTCTCATCGTCCGCCCACTGCCCCGCCGTTTTGGTCTGCGGCTCGATGTCCTTGTGGAGGGTGTCCGCTGCGGCCTTCTTCTCGGCTGTGGAGTGCGCGAGGTCAGGCCCGCCACCGCCTGGGCCGTCCGGCAATTGGTTCAGCCTCATTGCCACGGCGTGTTCGCCGCCACTACCTGTCACGATTACCGACCCCCGTCTACCGCTCTGGCGTGCTCGCGTCACGCTAGCAACCGCCTGACATCACCGGGTAATTGAGCTGCGGCTTTGGTGTTTCCTTTACGGCGGCCCAGGTGTTCCGTGAGGCGTACGTGACGACGTCGGCCGGTATGGGCCGACTGCGCTGCTCACCGCCGGATCCCGCACCCACGGTTCCCGGTGCCGAAGGCGGTAACCACTGAAAGAACTCGGGGGGAAAGAACCCCCACCAAGCCCCACCCCTCCCGCCCGTGCTCCCCTCACTCGGGCGGGTGAACATCACCGGCTCGGCTGGATTTAAGGGACCCCAACTCCCCTACTCTCAGCGCAAACGACCGCAAACATGCATCGGCCCCCGGCCGGGACTAGCGATCCCGATCGAGGGCCTGACCACCGAGGAAATAGGGCTTCCCGATGGGTACCCAGAACCCTAGCGTGCTCCCACACGCCCAGTCAGCCGTTGCCGCCAACGAACCCCCCTCCCGGGCGAATCCACGCACACGCACTCGCCCCGGCCCCCGCGCCTACGGCGTCACCCACGACAACACCCGGCACACCACCCGCTTCACGGTGATCGGCAACCATCTCGCCCAGCACGCCGAGTTGTCCCTGGTCGCCATCGCGCTGGCCGTGCACATCCAGTCCCTGCCGGCCAACGCCCCCGTGGACATCAAGACCCTCGCCGACCGCTTCCCCGAGGGCCGCACCCGCATCGCCGCCGGACTGCGCGAGCTGGAGGCCCACGGCTACCTGCGCCGCGTACGCGAACGCACCCCCACCGGCCGCATCGTCACCCGCACGGTCAGCTGCAACCAGCCGCAGGTGGCCTTACGCCGCCACCCGCCCGCTCCCGTCCGGGCCACCGCCCCCGACAACCAGGCGGCGGTCCCCGACGAGTCCCCGGCAAGGACCGGCAACCCCCGCGAACCCCGCAAGAAGCAGCACCCGCTTCCCCCGGTCCCCCAGCCGGCGTGCCCCTCCCCCGCCCTCCTCCAGCAGGCCACCGACCTCCTCGCCACCCTGCACCGTGAGGACCCCCGCCTGCTCCTCTCGGCCTGCGACACCGCCCACCTGGCCCCCGGCGTCGCCACCTGGCTGCTGCGCGACGTACCCCCGACCGCCGTACGCCGCGCCCTGACCACCGACCTTCCACCCGAGGGCGTACGCCGCCCGGCGGCCCTCCTGGCCCACCGCCTCACAGCCCAGCTCCCACCCCCACCCCCGTTCCGGGCCCCGGCCGCCCCACCACCCGTGCGGCACCCCCTGCGGAATTGCGAAGGCTGCGACCGCGGCTTCCGTGGACCCGAGCCCGGAGGTCTCTGCCAGGACTGTCGCGCGGCGGCCGCGAGC
The DNA here is from genome assembly GCF_056432605.1 of Streptomyces sp. NPDC045022. Classification (NCBI taxonomy): domain Bacteria; kingdom Bacillati; phylum Actinomycetota; class Actinomycetes; order Kitasatosporales; family Streptomycetaceae; genus Streptomyces; species Streptomyces sp. NPDC045022. The sequence continues at coordinate 250,118 of NZ_JBWKIR010000005.1, read as the reverse complement.
CCAGCAGGCTGTCGGCCCGGCTCCGGCCACTCCCCCTCCCACTGACCAGGAAGACCGCACAGCATGTCCACGCTCCCGTCCCCCGCCGTCCCATGAGAACGCAGGCCCACCACGGACACGAGCTGGTGCCCCGCCCCGAACGGGGCCCGGACGCTGTGCGGGCCGCCCTCGCCGTCGTCGATCCCGGGCGCCTGCCGGAGATGCAGCGGACGAAGGACGAGGTTCGCCAGGGCCGTGAAGTGCAGTCGCTCGGCCCGGTGCGGAGCTGGGTCCTGGCCTGGGCCGGGACACCGAGATCGCCCGCCGCCCCGACCTGGCCGCCCGCCATGCCCGTGCCAGGAACGACCTGGGACACCGAGGACCCGGCCGTCGCCCGGGCAGCCCTGCGGGAGCTGAGCGCCGTCCTGGACGAGGCGATGAAGGCAGTACGCGCTTGAGCTGGACCTGGGAGTACGCCTTCGCAGCGGAGGAAGCCGCCCGTCACCTCCCATCCGGCATCCTCGCCGAGGTGGCTCACTGAACGCACCCGCAGACAAAGAACGGCGCTCGGAGCGGCCCGGTCGCCTCCCGGTAAGATCCCTTACCTGTGCCGGCAACCGGGGGGGAACGCGCGCATGATGCAGCTGCGCCACGACGACCCGCCAAGGATCGGGCCGTACGCGGTTCTGGCCGGGGTCGACGAGGAGACCGAGCGGCATCGGACGCCTGATCGCCGGTACATCGCCCGCAGCCCGGACGGCCGGCGCACGGTCCTCGTCCATGTTCCGCGCCCCGAGACCGATCCCGCCCGCTGGGCCGCCGAGGCCGAGGCCGCCCGACGACTGTCGATACCCGGCTTGGCGCCCGTGGCGGAGGTGGCCCAGGCTGCCGGTACGGCCTGGCACGCGGCGCCGTACACCCCCGTACTGCCACTGACCGCCGCTCTTGCCGCGCACGGCGGACCGCTGCCGGAGGCGGTCGTACGTGCGCTGGGTACGGCCCTCGCCGGCACACTTGCCACGGCCCATGCGCGAGGCCTGACCCATGCAGGCCTCTCCCCCGCCGCCGTGCTGCTCGGTGTGGACGGACCGCTGCTGACGTGCTTCGGTGCGGTGCGCGCCGTGGCTCCGGACGGCGAGCAGCGGCTGGGGAGGCCCGGACTCGATCCCGGATGTCTGGCACCGGAGCAGGCTCAGGGCGGTCGTCCCCGCCCGCTCGGCGACGTGTACGCGCTGGGCGCCGTGCTGTCGTACGCGAGCACCGGCTACACCGTCCCAGAGCGGGAGGAGCTCCCGGTGTCGCTGCGTGAGCCGGTCACGGCCTGCCTGGCCCGTGACGCGGCCCGGCGGCCGTCGGCGGCCGACCTCGCGGCCGGCTTGGCGGCACACCCCCTGCCCCAGGCGCCCTGGCCCTCACCGGCGCCGGTCCCCACGGTTCTCGACGGCCACCCCCCGTTCCCCCTCCCGGCCCGGATCATCGCCGCGCTGGCCCGTCAGTCGGCGGAGGTCCTGGTGGCTCAACCGCCCGCTCATACCCAGGAGGCGCGGCGGCTCTGATGTTCTCCCCTCTCAGCCACGACGATCCCGAGCGGCTCGGCGGGTATCACCTGATCGCCCGCCTCGGCAGCGGCGGCATGGGCACGGTCTACCTCGCCCGCTCGGACACCGGGCGCGTCGTCGCCCTCAAGACGATGCACGCCCGCACTGCCGCGGATCCCGTGCTCCGGACCCGGTTCCGGCTGGAGACGGACGCGGCCCGGGTCATCGGCGGTGAGCACGGCGCCCGGGTCCTCGATGCCGACATCGTGCACGAGACGCCCTGGCTGGCCACGGAGTACCTGATCGGGCCGCCCCTGGACGACGCCGTCCGGTTGGGCGGGCCGCTGCCGGAACGAGCGGTCCGGGCCGTCGGCGCCCGTCTGTGCGCCGCACTGGCCCAGCTGCACGACTCGGACGTCGTCCACCGGGACTTGAAGCCGTCCAACGTCATGGTGACAGCGGACGGTCCCAAGGTCATCGACTTCGGGATCGCCCGGGCGCTCGGCGACGACCGTCTCACTCGGGCGGGGGCCGCGGCGGGCACGCCTGCCTTCATGTCTCCCGAGCAGGCGGCGGGCGAGGAGCACACGCCGGCCGGTGACGTGTTCGCCCTGGCCGGGGTACTGGTCCACGCCGCGACGGGCAGGGGGCCGTTCGGTAGGGGGCAGGCGGCGGATCTGCTGTACCGGGTGCGGTACGCGGAGCCGGACCTGACCGGCGTTCCGGCCGGCCTGGTCCCCGTACTGCACCCGTGCTTCGCCAAGGACCCGCGGCAACGGCCCACGACCGACCAGCTCCGTTCCCGGCTGGGCGGCGACCAGCGCGACTTCGCGGACTGTCTGCCGGAGCCGGTTCTCGCTGACATCGCCCGGCGGGCCGCCGGCGTCTGGCGGGCCGAGCCGCACCGGCTGCCGCCCCCGGCCGGGCACGACCTCGGCAACCCCACACCCGACGCCACCCGGACGCGGTTGTCCCGCCGCCGTCTGCTGACACTCGGCGGCGGTACGGCCCTCGGCGTCGCGACTGCCGGCGCGGGCGCCTGGGCCTGGCTCGGCAACGACGGCGGCACGCCCGTGCGGCCCGAGCCCAGCGGCTCCCCGGGGCGGAAGCCCGAGTGGGACCTGCTCTGGCAGGTGTCGGTCGACTACACCGATCCCGGGGTTCTCCCGGCGCCGCTCCTGCTGGACCGGCTCGCCATCGTCGGGGAGTACGGACTCCAGGGCCTGGACCCACGGACGGGAAAGACGCTCTGGCCGGATTCCGCCGTCTGGTTCCGGCGTCGTATGGGCACGGACGGCAGGCTGATCCACACGCTCGACTACGCCGCCGACGCCGCCGCGCCCCTGGCCGTGTGCCGGGTCGATCCGGCCGACGGTTCGGTCGGTCACCCACTCATCCAGCTCAAGGACCTCAACGGGGACCTCTACGGAACCCAGCTGCTCTGCGCCACCGGCACCGCGCTCTACGCGGTCGGCGGCCGGGGCCCGCAACCGACCGGGAACAGCTCCTTCCGCAAGGCCCAGGCCTGGCATCTGCTCGCCTTCGACCTGAAGGCCCGCAAGAAGCTGTGGGACGTCCCGCTTCCGGCGCGCCCCGACGGCAACGAACGGTTCCACTTCCTGTCGGCCGAGGTGACGGGCGAGCGCCTCGTCCTCGTCCAGCAGTCGGCGGACGGTGCGACCCAGCTCGTCGTGAGGGACACAGGCACCGGGCGGCTGCTGTGGAGCCGCCCGCTCGACAGCGAGCAGCCCTCCTTCAGCCGGGCCCACCTGGCCGTCGACGACCGGCATGTGTACCCGTCGGCGGGCGGGCTGCTCGCGCTCGGCCTGAACGACGGCAAGGTCGCCTGGCGCTACGGCAAGGGGACCGCCGGAGCCGCGTACAGCCCACCCGCCGTCAAGGACGGGGTGGTCTACGCGGTGGAGTCGGGCCGCGGGATCGTCGCGGTCGACGCCGGCGACGGCGCACCTCGGTGGACGGAGAAGAGCGGCGGCGCCGGTACGGCGGACCTCACCGCACCGCCGGTGGTCGGCGTCGCCTACGTGTACCGCAGGGCGTCGTCACACCTGGCGGCCGTCGCTCTGACCGACGGCGTCACGACCCGTCCCGTCAAGGCCGCCGGGGCAGCCCGCTACTTCGCCCACCCCGCCTCCCGGCGCCTGATCGCCCTGGGCGAGAGCTACGCCGCCGGCTATCCGCTCCTCTGAGAGCGAAGACCAGGACAAGGCCGCCGGCACAACACCGGACGACCGGCTCGGCACGACCACGGAGAGCAGCACCGACATGAAGCCACTGGACACCGGAGACCCGCTCCGCCTCGGGCCCTATCGCATCCTCGGCGTGCTCGGCGAGGGCGGCATGGGCAAGGTCTACGTCGGCCAGGACCGGGACGGGTGTACGGCCGCGGTGAAGGTGCTGCACCGCCATCTGGCGGACGACCCGCAGCTCGGTCGGCGCTTCGTGCGCGAGGCCCAGATGGCGCAGGCGGTCAGCAGCCCGGTCGTGGCGAGGGTTCTGGGCGCACAGACCGAGGGCGGACGCCCATGGATCGCGACCGAGTTCCTCAGCGGCCCGAACCTCGAGGAGGCGATCGGCGCGTACGGCCCTCTCGACGAGAACGGGGTCCGGGCGCTCGCGGCGGCGCTCGCGCTCGCGCTGCGGGACATCCACGCCGCCGGCCTGGTGCACCGCGACCTGAAACCCGCCAACGTGGTGCTCACCTCGGCGGGGCCGCGCGTCATCGACTTCGGCATCGCCCGTCCCGAGCACGGACTGACGCTCACCACCACCGGACAGGTTCCGGTCTCCCCGGGCTACGGGGCCCCGGAGCAGGCTCTCGGGCAGCACGTGGGCCCGGCGGCCGACGTCTTCTCCCTCGGCGCCCTGCTGGTGTACGCGGCGAGCGGGCAACGCGCGTACGGCGGCTCGCACGTCGCCGCCGTCCAGTACGAGGTCGTCCACGGCACGCCGCGCATGGACCGGGTCCCGTCCGCCCTCCAGCAGCTCATCGGCCCTTGTCTGGCCAAGGATCCCGCGTACCGGCCCGCTCCCGACGCCATCGCGCAGGCCTTCGCCCCGCCACGCGGCGCCGACCGGGTGTGGCGCTCCGGCCCGCTGGCCGAGGACGTGCGGCGCCGTGAACGCGCCCTGCACGAGCTGACCACGCTGCCGGGCACGGACGTCGCCCAGGCCGGAGTCTCCCGGCGCCGCGTGCTGACAGCTCTCGCGGTCGGCGGCCCGGTCGCCGTCGCCGGCGGGGCCACGGCCACCTGGTGGTTCTGGCGCGGGAACCGCAGCGGTCCCTTCGACATCCCAGCCGCCGTCGCGACCCCGAAGGCACACCTGCTGTCGGCGGAGAAGGGGGACTACGTCCTCGGGCAGACTCCCGCCCCGCTCTGGAGCCGGCCGTCCGCCCTCGGTTCCGACACCCCCGCACCGTTGCCCGTACGCGACGTCCTGATCGTCGGAGACGCCAAGGGTGGCGTCACGGCACACGGCGTCGTCGACGGGAAACCGCGCTGGTCCGCCCCCGAAGCGATGGCGATACGCCGTTTCGTCTCACTCTCCGACCGACTGATCGCCGCCGTCGACGGTCATGGCACGCTGCGGACCTTCGTCGCGTCCACCGGCGCACCCAAGTGGGCGGCGCCCGCGGAAGCCTCCTACGTCCTCGCTGCCGACGCCGAGGCGGTGTACGTCGTTACGGGCGACGGCCGGCTGCGCAGCGTGAGCCGCTCCGACGCCAGGATCCGCTGGACCACGAAGCCCCGCTCCGGCCTCGGCACGACGGGCGCGGCGCGAGGCGTCGTGGCCCAGGGCATCCTGGCCGTCGCCACGAAGGCGGGGGACGTCCTCGCCGTCGACACGCGCACCGGCCGCACGCTGTGGGCGCTGCACCACCAGGCCGACGACAGGCCGGGGATCGCCGCGTCGGGCGGGACCCTGTTCGTGAGCGGCAGCCCGTACTTCACGGCCCGTGGCATCACCGACGGCAAGCGGTTGTGGCGCCCGGACCTGAGACGGACGGACGGCACGAAGGTCTTCTGGGGCCCCTCCACGCTTCACGGCCCCTACGTCTTCGCGGCCGCACTCGGAGCGCCGCTCCGCTTCGACATCAAGGACGGCAAACAGAGCGGCTGGCCCTACGACCTCCAGCAGATGTGCGCCCCGTACAGCCCCCTGGTGGTTCAGGGACACGGCTTCTGGTCGATCGCCGTCACTGCGACGGAAGGCGCAGTCAACGTCCTGAATGTGGCCGACGGGCCGGACGGGGGCAGCAACGACCCCGGCTCCCCGCTGAACAGGACCACGTGGAGTTTCCGCGTCATCAAGAACCCCGGCAGATACTGGATGACAGCCGACGCCAACCGCGTGTTCGTCGTGGACGGTGACTCCCTCACGGCACTACCGGTCTTCTGAAACGACGAAGAGGCCCGTACGACCGAAGTCGTACGGGCCTCCCCTGAGGTCAGTCAGTGACCCTCAAGCAAGCGAACTTACTTGACGATCTTGGTGACCTGGCCGGCGCCCACGGTGCGGCCACCCTCGCGGATGGCGAACTTCAGGCCCTCCTCCATGGCGACGGGCTGGATGAGCGCCACCGTCATCTCGGTGTTGTCACCCGGCATGACCATCTCGGTGCCCTCGGGGAGGGTCACCACGCCGGTCACGTCCGTCGTACGGAAGTAGAACTGCGGGCGGTAGTTGTTGAAGAACGGCGTGTGGCGGCCACCCTCGTCCTTGGACAGGATGTAGGCCTGCGCCTCGAACTCGGTGTGCGGGGTGACCGAGCCCGGCTTGATGATGACCTGGCCGCGCTCGACGTCCTCGCGCTTGATGCCACGGAGGAGCAGACCGACGTTCTCACCGGCCTGGCCCTCGTCGAGCAGCTTGCGGAACATCTCGATGCCGGTGACCGTGGTGGTGGTCTTCTCGGTCTTGATGCCGATGATGTCGACGGTCTCGTTGACCTTCAGGACACCACGCTCGATACGGCCGGTGACGACCGTACCGCGACCGGTGATCGTGAAGACGTCCTCGATCGGCATGAGGAACGGCTTGTCGACGTCGCGCTCCGGCTGCGGGATCGACTCGTCGACAGCCTTCATCAGGTTGAGGACGGAGTCCACCCACTCCTGCTCGCCCTCGAGGGCCTTGAGCGCGGAGACCTTGACGACCGGGAGGTCGTCGCCCGGGAACTCGTACTCGGTGAGGAGCTCACGGACCTCGAGCTCGACGAGCTCCAGGATCTCCTCGTCGTCCACCATGTCGGCCTTGTTGAGGGCGACGACGATGTACGGAACGCCGACCTGGCGGGCCAGGAGCACGTGCTCCTTGGTCTGCGGCATCGGGCCGTCGGTGGCGGCGACCACCAGGATCGCGCCGTCCATCTGCGCGGCACCGGTGATCATGTTCTTGATGTAGTCCGCGTGACCAGGGCAGTCGACGTGGGCGTAGTGACGCGCCTCGGTCTGGTACTCGACGTGCGCGATGGAGATGGTGATACCGCGCTGGCGCTCCTCGGGCGCCTTGTCGATGTTGTCGAACGGGGTGGCCTCGTTCAGGTCCGGGTACGCGTCGTGCAGCACCTTGGTAATGGCGGCCGTGAGGGTCGTCTTACCGTGGTCGATGTGACCGATGGTGCCGATGTTGACGTGCGGCTTAGTCCGCTCGAACTTCGCCTTCGCCACTGGGGTCCTCCTGTGGAGTGGTTCTGTACGCCTTACTTCATCGGCGCCAGGTGATCTTTGCTGTAAAGGCCCGGAACCCGGGGCGAACGCTCACGATTGCGGACGTTTGCCCCTGGAGGCTCCGGAGTCAAGCCTACGGCGTGTTAACGCGGTGCGTTACTCGCCCTTGGCCTTCGCGATGATCTCCTCGGCGACGTTCCGCGGAACCTCGGCGTAGGAGTCGAACTGCATCGAGTAGCTTGCGCGACCCGACGTCTTGCTACGGAGGTCGCCGACGTAGCCGAACATCTCCGACAGGGGCACGAGGCCCTTCACGACGCGGGCACCGGCCCGCTCCTCCATGGCCTGGATCTGACCACGGCGGGAGTTGATGTCGCCGATGACCTCACCCATGTAGTCCTCGGGCGTGGTGACCTCGACGGCCATCATCGGCTCGAGCAGCACGGGGCTGGCCTTGCGCGCGGCCTCCTTGAAGGCCTGCGAACCGGCGATCTTGAAGGCGAGCTCCGAGGAGTCGACCTCGTGGTAGGCACCGTCGTGCAGGATCACACGGACACCGGTCATCTCGTAACCGGCGAGGATGCCGAACTGCATGGCCTCCTGCGCACCGGCGTCGACCGAAGGGATGTACTCCTTCGGGATACGGCCACCGGTCACCTTGTTCACGAACTCGTACGAGGTGTCGCCACCCTCGAGCGGCTCGATGCCGATCTGCACCTTCGCGAACTGACCGGTACCACCGGTCTGCTTCTTGTGGGTGTAGTCGACGCGCTCGACGGCCTTGCGGATCGTCTCGCGGTAGGCCACCTGCGGCTTGCCGACGTTGGCCTCGACCTTGAACTCACGGCGCATACGGTCGACCAGCACCTCGAGGTGCAGCTCGCCCATACCACCGATGATGGTCTGGCCGGTCTCCTCGTCCGAGTGGACCTGGAAGGACGGGTCCTCCTCGGCCAGGCGCTGGATCGCGACGCCCAGCTTCTCCTGGTCACCCTTCGACTTGGGCTCGATGGCGACCTGGATGACCGGCGCCGGGAAGTCCATGGACTCCAGGATGACCGGGTTCTTGTCGTCGGACAGCGTCTCACCGGTGGTGGTCTGCTTCAGGCCCATGACGGCGACGATGTCGCCGGCGCCCACCGAGTCGATCTCCTCACGCTTGTTCGCGTGCATGCGGTAGATCTTGCCGATGCGCTCCTTCTTGCCCTTGACGGAGTTCAGCACCGAGGTGCCGGACTCCAGGCGGCCCGAGTAGACCCGGACGAAGGTGAGCTTGCCGAGGTGCGGGTCGCTCATGATCTTGAACGCCAGCGCGGACAGCGGCTCGTCGTCGGACGGCTTGCGCTTGACGACCGTCTCCGGGTCCTTGACGTCGTGGCCCTCGATGGCCTCGATGTCGACCGGGGAAGGCAGGTAGCGCACGACCGCGTCGAGCAGGGGCTGGACGCCCTTGTTCTTGAACGCGGTACCGCAGAACACCGGGGTCACGGTGGTGCCGGTGCCCTTGCCGGACGCGATGGTGATACGACGGATCGCGGCGTACAGCTGCTCCTCGGAAGGCTCCTCGCCCTCCAGGTACAGCTCCATGATCTCTTCGTCGTTCTCGGCCACGGCCTCGATCAGCTTGCCGCGGTACTCCTCGGCAGCCTCGGTGTGCGTGGCCGGGATGTCGACGACGTCGTACATCTCGCCCTTGGTGGCCTCGGCGGACCAGACAAAGGCCTTCATCGTCACGAGGTCGACGACGCCCTTGAAGTCGGCCTCGGCGCCGATCGGGAGCTGCATGACGATCGGCTGCGCACCCAGGCGGTCGCTGATCATGTCGACGCAGCGGTGGAACTCGGCACCGGTCCGGTCGAGCTTGTTGACGAAGCAGATACGCGGGACGCCGTAGCGGTCCGCCTGACGCCACACCGTCTCGGACTGCGGCTCAACGCCGGCGACGCCGTCGAACACCGTCACGGCACCGTCGAGCACGCGCAGGGAGCGCTCCACCTCGACGGTGAAGTCGACGTGGCCCGGGGTGTCGATGATGTTGATGGTGTGGTCGACGTCGTTCAGCGGCCAGTGACAGGTGGTGGCAGCAGAGGTGATCGTGATGCCACGCTCCTGCTCCTGCTCCATCCAGTCCATGGTGGCAGCGCCGTCGTGGACCTCACCGATCTTGTAGGACACACCGGTGTAGAACAGGATCCGCTCGGTGGTGGTCGTCTTGCCCGCGTCGATGTGGGCCATGATCCCGATGTTGCGGACCTTGGCCAGGTCAAGTGAAGTGGTAGCCATAAGGCTTCAGTCTTCTCTCGGTCTCGATGTGGGTAGCGACTACCAGCGGTAGTGCGCGAAGGCCTTGTTGGACTCGGCCATCTTGTGCGTGTCCTCGCGCTTCTTCACGGCCGCACCGAGGCCGTTCGAAGCGTCGAGAAGCTCGTTGAGCAGACGCTCGGTCATGGTCTTCTCGCGACGGGCGCGGGAGTAACCGACGAGCCAGCGCAGCGCGAGGGTGTTGGCGCGACCGGGCTTGACCTCGATCGGCACCTGGTAGGTGGCGCCACCGACACGGCGGGACTTGACCTCGAGGGTCGGCTTGATGTTCTCCAGCGCGCGCTTCAGCGTGATGATCGGGTCGTTGCCCGTCTTCTCACGCAGACCCTCCATGGCGCCGTAGACGATGCGCTCGGCGGTGGAACGCTTGCCGTTCAGCAGCACCTTGTTGATCAGCGACGTGACAAGAGGAGAACCGTAGACCGGGTCGATGATGACCGGGCGCTTCGGGGCGGGGCCCTTACGAGGCATTCTTACTTCTCCTTCTTGGCGCCGTAGCGGCTGCGGGCCTGCTTGCGGTTCTTGACACCCTGGGTGTCGAGCGAGCCGCGGATGATCTTGTAGCGAACACCCGGCAGGTCCTTCACACGGCCGCCGCGCACGAGCACGATGGAGTGCTCCTGCAGGTTGTGTCCCTCACCCGGAATGTAAGCGGTGACCTCGATCCCGCTGGTCAGACGCACACGCGCGACCTTACGCAGGGCCGAGTTCGGCTTCTTCGGGGTGGTCGTGAACACACGCGTGCAGACGCCACGACGCTGAGGGGAACCCTCGAGTGCGGGCGTCTTGTTCTTCTCGACCTTGTCCTGCCGGCCCTTACGGACCAGCTGCTGGATCGTAGGCACTACTTCTCCGGTTTCTGTGTGCCGAATGGTGAAGCTAACCTGGAACGTCGCCGACCCACGCGGTCGGGTGTGTCGAATCCTGCGGACCTTCGCCGCGAGGCGGAGAGGGGCGCAGATCACGGTGGCCGCTTGCGGCTCGCTGTACGGTTCGAAGGCACGCACAAGAGCCAGGGCACACCCCAGGCACAAGGTCTGAGCGTACCTACCTCATTCGCTGTGGTCAAAACAAATGGGACTCCCCCGCCTCGCCCTGCGGGCCATGTCAAGCCCACGTGCCCTACGTGATCTTCAAATCGACGGCTGTCGATCTCCAGGCACGCCGCTTTTCCGCCCCACCTGGCATGCCCAGCCCCGGCCTCCCTCCGCCTGTGGGGCGCTCACGGGCCCCCAGTGCCCGCAGGGCACTCCGCGGCCGGTCGGGCGCCCCGCGACGCCGCCGGCACCCCGCCAGGGCCCCTGGCGGCTTTCCACCAGCCCGCCGGTGGCCGGCAACGCCGAAGGGCGGCCACCCCCAACGGAGTGACCGCCCTTCGACTCAAGCTGCCCGCTTACTGGTTGTACGGACCGTAGTCGTAGTCCTCCAGCGGAACGGCCTGGCCGGAGCCGGTGCCGAACGGCGAGTAGTCGATGTCGTCGTAGCCGACGGCCGAGTACATCGCGGCCTTGGCCTCCTCGGTCGGCTCGACCCGGATGTTGCGGTAGCGGGACAGACCCGTACCGGCCGGGATGAGCTTACCGATGATGACGTTCTCCTTGAGGCCGATGAGGCTGTCGGACTTGGCGTTGATCGCCGCGTCCGTCAGAACTCGGGTCGTCTCCTGGAAGGAGGCGGCCGACAGCCAGGACTCCGTCGCCAGCGAGGCCTTGGTGATACCCATCAGCTGCGGACGACCGGAGGCCGGGTGACCGCCCTCCTGGACCACACGACGGTTCTCGGTCTCGAACTTCGAGCGCTCGACCAGCTCGCCGGGCAGCAGCTCGGCGTCGCCCGACTCGATGATCGTCACGCGGCGGAGCATCTGCCGGATGATGATCTCGATGTGCTTGTCGTGGATCGACACACCCTGCGAGTTGTAGACCTTCTGGACCTCGCCGACCAGGTGGACCTGGACGGCACGCTGACCCAGGATGCGCAGCACGTCGTGCGGGTTGGTGGCACCCACGGTGAGCTGCTGGCCCACCTCGACGTGGTCGCCGTCGCGGACCAGGACCTTGGCGCGCTTCGAGATCGGGAACGCCGTCTCGTCGCTGCCGTCGTCCGGGGTGACGACGAGCTTCTTGGTCTTCTCGGTCTCCTCGATCCGCACGCGGCCGGAGGCCTCGGAGATCGGGGCGACACCCTTCGGGGTACGGGCCTCGAAGAGCTCGACGACACGGGGCAGACCCTGGGTGATGTCGTCACCGGCCACACCACCGGTGTGGAAGGTACGCATCGTCAGCTGGGTACCGGGCTCACCGATGGACTGGGCGGCGATGATGCCGACCGCCTCACCGATGTCGACCAGCTTGCCGGTGGCGAGCGAACGGCCGTAGCACATCGCGCAGGTACCGACGGCGGACTCGCAGGTCAGGACCGAGCGGGTCTTGACCTCCTCGACGCCACGGCCGACGAGCTCCTCGATGAGGACGTCGCCCAGGTCGGTGCCGGCCGGGGCCAGCACCTGGCCGTCGACCACGATGTCCTCGGCGAGGCAGCGCGCGTACACGGACGTCTCGACGTCGTCCGTCTTGCGCAGCACACCGTCCGCGCCCCGCTCCGCGATCTTGAGCTTGAGGCCGCGGTCGGTGCCGCAGTCCTCCTCGCGGATGATGACGTCCTGGGAGACGTCGACCAGACGACGGGTGAGGTAACCCGAGTCGGCGGTACGCAGGGCGGTGTCCGCCAGACCCTTACGGGCACCGTGCGTGGAGATGAAGTACTCCAGCACGGACAGGCCCTCACGGAACGAGGCCTTGATCGGACGCGGGATGGTCTCGTTCTTCGCGTTCGACACCAGACCACGCATACCGGCGATCTGCCGCATCTGCATCATGTTTCCTCGGGCACCCGAGTCAACCATCATGAAGATGGGGTTCGTCTTGGGGAAGTTCTCGTTCATCGCCTCGGCGACCTCGTTGGTCGCCTTGGTCCAGATCGCGATGAGCTCCTGCGTGCGCTCTTCCTTGGTGATCAGACCGCGCTCGTACTGCTTCTGGACCTTCTCGTCCTGCGCCTCGTAACCCTTGACGATCTCCTTCTTCGCCTCGGGAACGACGACGTCGGAGATGGCCACGGTGACACCGGAACGGGTCGCCCAGTAGAAGCCGGCCGCCTTCAGGTTGTCGAGCGTCGCCGCCACGATGACCTTGGGGTAGCGCTCGGCCAGGTCGTTGACGATCTCGGAGAGCTGCTTCTTGCCCACCGAGTAGTCGACGAACGGGTAGTCCTCGGGCAGCAGCTCGTTGAAGAGCGCGCGGCCCAGGGTGGTGCGCAGGCGGAACGAGTCACCCTGCTGCCACTCGGGCTCGCCCTCCTCGCGCGCCGGCGGCATCCAGCCGCGCGGCGGGATGGTGCCCACCGGGAAGCGGATGTCGATCGGCGACTGCAGCGCCAGCTCGCCGGCGTCGAACGCCATGATCGCCTCGGCCGTGGAGCCGAACGCGCGGCCCTCGCCCTTGGTGTCACGCAGCTCGCCGTCGGTGGTGAGGAAGAACAGACCGAGGACCATGTCCTGGGTCGGCATCGTCACCGGGCGGCCGTCGGCCGGCTTGAGGATGTTGTTCGAGGACAGCATCAGGATGCGGGCCTCGGCCTGCGCCTCCGCGGACAGCGGCAGGTGCACGGCCATCTGGTCACCGTCGAAGTCCGCGTTGAACGCGGTGCAGACGAGCGGGTGGATCTGGATGGCCTTGCCCTCGACCAGCTGCGGCTCGAAGGCCTGGATGCCGAGGCGGTGCAGGGTGGGAGCACGGTTCAGCAGCACCGGGTGCTCGGCGATGACCTCTTCGAGGACGTCGTACACGACCGTGCGGCCGCGCTCCACCATGCGCTTGGCGCTCTTGATGTTCTGCGCGTGGTTCAGGTCGACCAGGCGCTTCATCACGAACGGCTTGAACAGCTCCAGCGCCATCGCCTTGGGCAGACCGCACTGGTGCAGCTTCAGCTGCGGGCCGACCACGATGACGGAACGCGCCGAGTAGTCGACTCGCTTGCCGAGCAGGTTCTGACGGAAGCGGCCCTGCTTGCCCTTCAGCATGTCGCTGAGGGACTTCAGCGGGCGGTTGCCCGGACCGGTGACCGGACGGCCGCGGCGGCCGTTGTCGAACAGTGCGTCGACGGCCTCCTGGAGCATGCGCTTCTCGTTGTTCACGATGATCTCGGGCGCGCCGAGGTCGAGAAGCCGCTTCAGGCGGTTGTTGCGGTTGATGACACGGCGGTACAGGTCGTTCAGGTCGGAGGTCGCGAAGCGGCCACCGTCCAGCTGCACCATCGGACGCAGGTCCGGCGGGATGACCGGAACGCAGTCGAGAACCATGCCCTTGGGGCTGTTGGAGGTCTGCAGGAAGGCGGACACAACCTTCAGCCGCTTCAGCGCACGGGTCTTCTTCTGGCCCTTGCCGGTGCGGATGATCTCGCGGAGACGCTCGGCCTCCTCGTCGAGGTCGAAGGACTCCAGGCGCTTCTGCAGCGCCGCGGCACCCATCGAACCGTCGAAGTACGTGCCGAAGCGGTCACGCAGCTCGCGGTAGAGCAGCTCGTCGCCCTCGAGGTCCTGGACCTTGAGGTTCTTGAACCGGGTCCACACCTCGTCGAGACGGTCGATCTCGCGCTGCGCACGGTCGCGCAGCTGCTTCATCTCGCGCTCGGCACCCTCGCGCACCTTGCGGCGCACGTCGGCCTTGGCGCCCTCGGCCTCCAGCTCGGCCAGGTCGGTCTCGAGCTTCTTGGCGCGGGCCTCGAGGTCGGCGTCGCGGCGGTTCTCGATCTGCTGGCGCTCGACCGAGACATGCGCCTCCAGGGAGGGCAGGTCGCGGGTACGGCGCTCCTCGTCCACGTACGTGATCATGTACGCGGCGAAGTAGATGACCTTCTCGAGGTCCTTGGGAGCCAGGTCGAGCAGGTAGCCCAGGCGGCTCGGGACACCCTTGAAGTACCAGATGTGCGTGACGGGCGCGGCAAGCTCGATGTGGCCCATCCGCTCACGACGCACCTTGGCGCGCGTGACCTCCACGCCACAGCGCTCGCAGATGATGCCCTTGAAGCGGACGCGCTTGTACTTGCCGCAGTAGCACTCCCAGTCCCGGGTCGGACCGAAGATCTTCTCGCAGAAGAGTCCGTCCTTCTCGGGCTTGAGGGTGCGGTAGTTGATGGTCTCGGGCTTCTTGACCTCGCCGTGGCTCCACTGACGGATGTCGTCAGCGGTGGCCAGACCGATCCGGAGCTCATCGAAGAAGTTGACGTCGAGCACTATGCGTCAATCCCTCTCAGGGTTGTAAGTCTGTGGTCTGAAACGGGGGCCTGGGGGTCGGCGGGGCCCTGTGGGTGAGGGCCCCGCCGGACTCCCGTCAGACCTCTTCGACGCTGCTCGGCTCGCGCCGGGACAGGTCGATACCGAGCTCCTCCGCAGCGCGGAAGACATCCTCGTCGGTGTCACGCATCTCGATGGACATACCGTCGCTGGACAGCACCTCCACGTTGAGGCAGAGCGACTGCATCTCCTTGATGAGGACCTTGAAGGACTCGGGGATGCCGGGCTCGGGGATGTTCTCGCCCTTGACGATGGCCTCGTAGACCTTCACGCGGCCGGTGACGTCGTCGGACTTGATGGTCAGCAGCTCCTGGAGGGCGTACGCGGCGCCGTAGGCCTCGAGGGCCCACACCTCCATCTCACCGAACCGCTGGCCACCGAACTGCGCCTTACCACCCAGCGGCTGCTGGGTGATCATCGAGTACGGACCGGTCGACCGGGCGTGCAGCTTGTCGTCGACCAGGTGGTGCAGCTTCAGGATGTACATGTAGCCGACCGAGATCGGGTCCGGGAACGGCTCACCGCTACGGCCGTCGAACAGCCGCGCCTTGCCGGACGGGAGCACCATGCGCTCGCCGTCGCGGTTCGGGATGGTGTGCTGCAGCAGACCCGCCAGCTCGTCCTCACGCGCACCGTCGAACACCGGGGTGGCGACGTTGGTGCCCGGGGCGACCTGGTCGGCGCCGATGACCTGCAGGCGCTGCGCCCACTCGTCGGCGAGGCCGGAGACGTCCCAGCCGCGGCTGGCGAGCCAGCCGAGGTGGATCTCCAGGACCTGTCCCGGGTTCATTCGGGACGGCACACCCAGCGGGTTGAGGATGATGTCGACCGGAGTTCCGTCCTCGAGGAACGGCATGTCCTCGATGGGCAGGATCTTCGAGATGACACCCTTGTTGCCGTGACGGCCGGCGAGCTTGTCACCGTCGGTGATCTTGCGCTTCTGCGCGACGTAGACGCGGACCAGCTGGTTCACGCCCGGGGGAAGCTCGTCGCCCTCCTCGCGGTCGAAGACGCGCACGCCGATGATCTTGCCGATCTCGCCGTGCGGCACCTTCAGCGAGGTGTCACGGACCTCACGGGCCTTCTCACCGAAGATCGCGCGCAGCAGGCGCTCCTCCGGCGTCAGCTCGGTCTCACCCTTGGGCGTGACCTTGCCGACCAGGATGTCGCCGGCGACGACCTCGGCACCGATACGGATGATGCCGCGCTCGTCGAGGTCGGCGAGGACCTCCTCGGAGACGTTCGGGATGTCCCGGGTGATCTCCTCGGGGCCGAGCTTGGTGTCACGGGCGTCGACCTCGTGCTCCTCGATGTGGATCGAGGAGAGGACGTCGTCCTGCACGAGGCGCTGCGACAGGATGATCGCGTCCTCGTAGTTGTGACCCTCCCACGGCATGAACGCCACGAGCAGGTTCTTGCCGAGGGCCATCTCGCCGTTCTGGGTGGCCGGGCCGTCGGCGAGCACCTGGCCCGTGATGATCCGGTCGCCCTCGTTGACGATGACCTTCTGGTTGACCGAGGTGCCCTGGTTGGACCGGGAGAACTTGGCCAGGCGGTACGTGATGTACGTGCCGTCGTCGTTGGCGGTGGTGATGTAGTCCGCGGAGACCTCCTGGACCACACCGTCCTTCTCGGCCTTGACCACGTCGCCGGCGTCGACGGCGGAGCGGTACTCCATGCCGGTGCCGACGAGCGGGGACTCGGACTTAATCAGGGGCACGGCCTGACGCATCATGTTCGCGCCCATGAGGGCACGGTTGGCGTCGTCGTGCTCGAGGAAGGGGATCATGGCGGTCGCGACCGACACCATCTGGCGCGGCGAGACGTCCATGTAGTCCACGTCGTCGGGCGCGACGTAGTCGACCTCGCCGCCACGGCGGCGGACCAGGACACGGGCCTCGGTGAACCGCATGTCGTCGTTGAGCGTGGCGTTGGCCTGCGCGATGACGAAGCGGTCCTCCTCGTCGGCGGTCAGGTAGTCGACCTCGTCGGTGACCTGGCCCTCGACGACCTTGCGGTACGGCGTCTCGATGAAGCCGAACGCGTTGACCCGGCCGTAGGAGGCCAGCGAGCCGATCAGACCGATGTTCGGGCCTTCCGGCGTCTCGATCGGGCACATGCGGCCGTAGTGCGACGGGTGAACGTCACGGACCTCGAAGCCGGCCCGCTCACGGGAGAGACCACCCGGGCCGAGCGCGTTGAGACGACGCTTGTGCGTCAGACCCGACAGCGGGTTGTTCTGGTCCATGAACTGGGACAGCTGGCTGGTGCCGAAGAACTCCTTGATGGAGGCGACGACCGGCCGGATGTTGATCAGGGTCTGCGGCGTGATCGCCTCGACGTCCTGGGTGGTCATGCGCTCGCGCACGACCCGCTCCATACGGGCGAGACCCGTACGGACCTGGTTCTGGATCAGCTCGCCGACGCTGCGGATACGACGGTTGCCGAAGTGGTCGATGTCGTCGGTCTCGACGATGATCGAGCGGCCGGACTCGCCGAGCGTCTCGGTCTCACCGGCGTGCAGCTTCACCAGGTACTTGATGGTGGCGATGATGTCGTCGGTGGTGAGCACACCGGCGTCCAGCGGCTCGTCCGCACCGAGCTTCTTGTTCACCTTGTAGCGGCCGACCTTCGCCAGGTCGTAGCGCTTGGGGTTGAAGTAGAGGTTCTCAAGTAGCGTCTGCGCGGCCTCACGCGTGGGGGGCTCGCCCGGACGCAGCTTGCGGTAGATGTCGAGCAGCGCGTCGTCCTGGCCCTGGGTGTGGTCCTTCTCCAGGGTGGCGCGCATCGACTCGTACTCGCCGAACTCCTCGAGAATCTGCTCGGTCGTCCAGCCGAGAGCCTTCAGCAGCACGGTGACCGACTGCTTGCGCTTGCGGTCGATACGGACACCGACCATGTCGCGCTTGTCGATCTCCATCTCCAGCCAGGCACCCCGGGACGGGATGATCTTGGCGGAGAAAATGTCCTTGTCGGACGTCTTGTCGATGGTGGAGTCGAAGTAGACACCGGGGGAACGGACCAGCTGAGACACAACGACACGCTCGGTGCCGTTGATGACGAAGGTGCCCTTGTTCGTCATGAGCGGGAAGTCGCCCATGAAGACGGTCTGGGACTTGATCTCACCGGTCTCGTTGTTGGTGAACTCAGCGGTGACGAAGAGCGGAGCCGCGTACGTGAAGTCGCGCTCCTTGCACTCGTCGATCGAGTTCTTCGGCGGCTCGAAGCGGTGGTCCCGGAACGTCAGCGACATCGACCCGGAGAAGTCCTCGATCGGGGAGATCTCCTCGAAGATCTCCTCCAGACCGGACTTGGTGGGGACGTCCTGACCGTTCTCCAGAGCCTCCTCGACGCGAGCCTTCCACGCGTCGTTGCCGAGCAGCCAGTCGAAGCTCTCGGTCTGGAGCGCAAGAAGGTTCGGAACCTCGAGGGGCTCCTTGATCTTTGCAAAAGAGATGCGCAGCGGGGCGGTGCTGGCGCCGTTGTTCATATTCGCGGTCGAGGCAGTGCGCGAGGCGGCCAAGAGGGGGTCCTTCCGAGGGCTCGGACTCACTACGCGCGTACCGGTCCCTCCCGTACACAGAGACAGAAACCCCAGGTCAAGGGAGCTTTGTCATCGGTGCTCGAGTGAGGGCAGACCCCTGGTGACGGGCAGGGGGCAGCTAACAGGCAGCGCAAAGGGTCAGTGTAGCCACTTGGCACACTGATGTCCAGCGCGGGTTTTTCGCGACCCTCGTTGTGCTCACCGCTCTTCTCAACGCCCTCGGCATGCTGCCCTCAACGCACGTTGATACTGCCCTCTTCGTCCTCGATCCATGCCTCGGATTCGGATCCTTGTGACGACGCGTCCTGAGAATTGCGCGCTGCGTGCGGTTCGTCAAGGCCCCTCAGTCCAAACGAGACTGGCCGGAGACACGACGAAGATCACCATACCCCTCGCCGTGGCGAGTGCAAGGCAGCCATGGTCGGTCCTCCGGATACACCGAAGAGCGACCACCCGGATGGATGATCGCTCTTCGGTGCGTTCGCGTTACAGCCCTACGGGGCCGCAATCAGCGTGCAGTCGGGTTCGTCGAACCCGGAAGGTCTTACTTGACCTCGACGGAGGCGCCGGCAGCCTTGAGGGACTCGGCGGCCTTCTCGGCGGCTTCCTTGTTGACCTTCTCGAGGACCGGCTTCGGGGTGCCGTCGACGAGGTCCTTGGCCTCCTTCAGACCCAGCGAGGTCAGCTCACGCACGACCTTGATGACCTGGATCTTCTTGTCGCCGGCGCCGGTGAGGATGACGTCGAACTCGTCCTTCTCCTCCTCGGCCTCGGCGGCACCGGCGCCGGCGCCGGCGCCGGCCACGACGACCGGGGCGGCAGCGGCGGCGGTGACGTCGAACTTGTCCTCGAAGGCCTTCACGAACTCGGAGAGCTCGATGAGGGTCATCTCCTCGAACTGGGCAAGCAGCTCGTCCTGGGTGAGCTTCGCCATGATGGCGGTCCTTCCACTCAATCGGCAGGTGCCGGGATGTACTGGATGTGGCGGGCGTACGTCGGCCCGCTGCGACCCTCGCCGCGTCATGCGGCCAGGATCAGAAAGCGAGCCGAATTACTCGGCACCGCCCTGCTCGGCCTGCTTGGCACGGAGCGCGTCCACGGTGCGGACGAGCTTCGAGGGCAGCGCCTGGAAGACGGAGGCAGCCTGGGACTGCTTCGCCTTGAAGGCACCGGCCAGCTTGCTGAGCAGAACCTCGCGGGACTCGAGGTCCGCAAGCTTCTTGATCTCGTCGGCGGAGAGGGCCTTGCCCTCAAGGACACCGCCCTTGATGACGAGATTCGGGTTGTCCTTGGCGAAGTCACGGAGACCCTTCGCCGACTCCACCGGGTCACCGGTGACGAAGGCGACAGCCGTCGGACCGTTGAACAGGTCGTCCAGCGTCGTGATCCCGGCCTCGTTGGCCGCAATCTTGGTCAGCGTGTTCTTCACCACGGCGTACTGGGCGTTCTCACCGAGCGACCGGCGCAGCGTCTTGAGCTGCGCCACGGTGAGACCGCGGTACTCGGTCAGCACGGCAGCGTTGGAGTTGCGGAACTGCTCCGTCAACTCGGCCACTGCGGCAGCCTTGTCGGGCCTCGCCATAGAGCCTCGGCCTCCTTCCGGGTGATTCTGACCGCGCGGACCCGAAGGAGGACTGGGGAAACGAAACGCCCCGGCGCAGGCGCACGGGGCGGACTCGACCGGTCGAACGCGCGTGAACGCGTCTGTCCGGGAGTACTTCCAGTCACCTGCGCGGGTCGTCCACTTTTCAGCGGATCCTTCGGCCACCGCGCCCTCCTGCGAGCGCACGGCAACGACCAGCGGTCTTTGGCTTCTGTAGGAGAGTACGGGACCGGGGCGCTGTCGAGCAAATCGGGCCGTGGAGGCCGCCCCGGTCCCTCTGCGTCGCCGGGCTCAGGAGCTGGTGCCGGTGCCCCCCGCCGCGGTTCCGCCGGACTTGAGCAGGTCGGCGAAGTCCTTGGTGTCGCCGGCCGGCGGCGCCTCGGCGGTGACCTTCACTCCGTAGTCGCTGTAGTACGTGGTGTTGGCCATGGTGCCGTGGGCGGTGTCCGCCTTCTCGGTCTTCTTGACCAGCAGGTTCTCGTCGTTGATCCAGATGTCGACGGTGTCGGTGGTGACGCCCGCCTGGCTGAGCTGCTTCTTCAGGGCCGCCAGCTGGCCGGCGCTCAGGTCGCTGCTCTTGCCGGCGAGGTCGGCGACGTCCACCCTGCCCGCGTAGTGCGTGGTGTGGGCGCCGGAGACGGTCTCCTCGCCCACCTTCCTGACGTCGCCGGAGGCCAGCAGCATCTTCACGGACTGGTTCGGCGTGGCGTTCTGGATCTGGTCCTTCATGTACGAACCGGAGGCGCCGCCGAGCTTGGCGAGGTCGTCGTACGAGTACTTGAGCCAGTGCTTGCCGCCCGTCTGCTGGGCGTAGGTGTCGCTCATGTGCGCGTAGTAGGCGTCCGGCAGATACCGGGCCTCCATCGACGAGGTGCCGGCCTTCTTCATCATCTCGGCCATCTGGCCGCCGGTGTACGTGATGGTGAGGTTGCCCTTGAGGCCGTCGCCCCAGGTCAGTGCGCCGTTCGCGGTCATCGACATGAGGTCGCCGACGGACGTGCTGGAACGCACCTTGGCCGAGTCGGCCTTGTCGGTGGACTTCTCGGCGGAGCGCAGGGCCGCGATGGGGCTGACGTGTATCGCACCCCCGCCGGCCGCCTTGCCGCCCTTGTCGCCGTCCGAGGAGCCGCAGGCGGCCACACCCGTCAGCGCGGCGACCACCGCGATCGAGAGGCCCATCCGGCGCACGGTCGTGCTCTTCATCTAGTCCCACCCCTAATGCGAGTCCTGTGCCTGCACCGTAGCCCAGGCCACCGACAGTCATATGAAAGGTCGCACAAAGAAAGGACGGGCCCCGCACCTGGAAGGTTGCAGGGCCCGCCCTCTACTTACGCGTACCTGACGCGGCTACCGGGGTGAGCGGACGGCTCAGACGGCGGCCGGGTCCTCCTCGACGAGGAGGTTGCGGGTGCGGTTCGGGTCGACCGGGATGCCGGGGCCGATCGTGCTGCTGATCGCGGCCTTCTTGATGTAGCGACCCTTGGCGGCGGACGGCTTCAGACGGAGGATCTCCTCCAGCGCGGCGCCGTAGTTCTCCACCAGCTTGGTGTCGTCGAACGACGTCTTGCCGATGATGAAGTGCAGGTTCGAGTGCTTGTCGACGCGGAACTCGATCTTGCCGCCCTTGATCTCGGTCACAGCCTTGGCGGTGTCCGGGGTCACGGTGCCGGTCTTCGGGTTCGGCATCAGACCACGCGGGCCGAGGACGCGGCCGAGGCGGCCGACCTTGCCCATGAGGTCCGGGGTGGCGACGACGGCGTCGAAGTCCAGACGGCCCTTCGCCACCTCGTCGATCAGCTCGTCGGCGCCGACGATGTCGGCGCCCGCGGCACGCGCGGCCTCGGCACGGTCACCGGTCGCGAAGACCAGGACCCGGGCGGTCTTACCGGTGCCGTGCGGAAGGTTCACGGTGCCACGGACCATCTGGTCGGCCTTGCGCGGGTCGACACCCAGACGGAAGGCGACCTCGACGGTGCCGTCGAACTTGGTCGTGGAGGTCTCCTTGGCGAGACGGACGGCCTCGAGCGGGGCGTACAGCTTCTCCCGGTCGATCTTGGCGTCCGCAGCGCGGAGAGCCTTGCTGCGCTTGCTCACAACTGCTCCTGT
The DNA here is from genome assembly GCF_056432605.1 of Streptomyces sp. NPDC045022. Lineage (NCBI taxonomy): Bacteria > Bacillati > Actinomycetota > Actinomycetes > Kitasatosporales > Streptomycetaceae > Streptomyces > Streptomyces sp. NPDC045022. The sequence continues at coordinate 227,983 of NZ_JBWKIR010000005.1, read as the reverse complement.
GTGTTCTGAAAGGAGTCGTGGTACGGGCCGAGCAGGCCCTGCCACGTGCGACCGGCTACGGCCGCGTGACTGCTGGGGATGGGGCTCAGCCCTCGACCGTGATGCCCATGGAGCGGGCGGTGCCGGCGATGATCTTCGACGCGGCGTCCAGGTCGTTGGCGTTCAGGTCGGGCAGCTTGGTCTGGGCGATCTCGCGGACCTGCGCCTCGGTGATCTTGGCGACCTTGGTCTTGTGCGGCTCGCCGGAGCCCTTCTCGACACCAGCGGCCTTGAGGATCATCTTCGCGGCCGGCGGCGTCTTGGTGATGAAGGTGAAGGAACGGTCCTCGTAGACCGTGATCTCCACCGGGATCACCCAGCCACGCTGCGACTCGGTCGCGGCGTTGTAGGCCTTGCAGAACTCCATGATGTTGACGCCGTGCTGACCGAGCGCGGGGCCGACCGGCGGGGCCGGGTTCGCCGCGCCGGCGTTGATCTGGAGCTTGATAAGCCCCGTGACCTTCTTCTTCTTGGGAGGCATGCTCTCTCCGGGTCCTTACTGAGAGGTTGATTGCCATCCGCGCCTTCGACCTGCGCCCATCGGGGCAAGATCCCACAGATGGCATACCGCACAACGATAGCCGGTGTGCCCTCAAGACAAGAAATCGCCCAGGTCAGACCACCTGCGCGGGGCCTCCGAGCCATCGGTCGCGCAGCACGTGCGCGGCGTCGGCCGGCCCTACGAGCCGGTCAGGACGCCCGGCACGGCGGGCAGTGCGGCGACGCGCCCCCGGCCGGTGGTCGTCGGTGAACGCCACTCTCCGGGCGCGTGACGCGCGTCCACGGTGTCACCCTCGGCGTGGCCCCGCGCGCGTGACAACGGAAGACCGGCCGTCAGGTCCGCCGGCGGAACGCCGGCGGTGGGCCGGACACGGCAAGAGCGCCCCGGCCCGGTCTTCACCGGCGGGGCGCCCTCGGGGTGTGTGCTCAGTTCTTCTGGATCTGGTCGAAGGAGAGCTCGACCGGCGTCTCGCGGCCGAAGATCTCCACCAGGCCCTTGACCTTCTTGGAGTCGGGGTTGATCTCGTTGATGGTCGCCTGGAGCGTGGCGAACGGGCCGTCGGTGACGGTGACCGAGTCGCCGACCTCGAAGTCCAGCACCTGGACCTCGACCTTGCGCTGCGGGGCGGGCTTGCCCTCGGCCTCCGCGGCCTCGCGGGCGGCCTTCTCCTCGGCCTCCGGGGCGAGCATCTTGACGATCTCGTCCAGGGTCAGCGGATACGGGTCGTAGGCGTTGCCGACGAAGCCGGTGACGCCGGGGGTGTTGCGGACGACACCCCACGACTCGTTGGTCAGGTCCATGCGGACCAGGACGTAACCCGGCAGCTTGTTCTGCTTGATCGTCTTGCGGTCGCCGTTCTTGATCTGGACGACCTCTTCCTGCGGCACCTCGGCCTGGAAGATGTAGTCCTCGACGTTCAGCGAGACGGCGCGCTGCTCCAGATTGGTCTTCACGCGGTTCTCGTAACCGGCGTAGGTGTGGATGACGTACCACTCGCCGGGCAGGGCGCGCAGTTCCTGGCGCAGGGCCTCGATCGGGTCGACCGGCGCGGCCGGCTCCTCCTCGGGCGCCTCGGCGACGACGGCTTCCTCGTCGCCCTCTTCGGCGTCGCCTTCCTCGTCCTCGACGTGCAGGGCGGCCTCTTCGGCCGGCTCGCCCGACTCGGCCTCGGCAGCCTCGAACTCGTCCTGCTCATCCGCGCCTTCGACGATGTCGAGCTCGTCGTGCACCGTCTCGTCCGGCTCGATGGCGTCGTTCAGGTTCGGGTCAGACACGATGGCTGCTTCTTCCTGGATACATAGGGGTGGAACATGCGAAAAGGGGCGCCGGTACCACGGCGCCCTTCGCTCTTGGCTCAGCCGAAGACGTACTTGGCCGCGTGGTTGAGCCCATAGTCAATCACGGTCACCAGGGCGATCATGATGGCGACGAAGAAGATCACCACAGTGGTGTACGACGTCAGCTGGTTGCGTGTCGGCCAGACGACCTTGCGGAGTTCCGCAACGATCTGGCGGTAGAAGGTGGCCAGGCGCCGGAGCGGGCCCTTCTTGGCACGCTTGCCGCCCTTGCGAGCCTTCTTGGACTCGGGCACCTCGTCCTGGGCATCAGGCGTGTCGATGGAGCCCACGGCGTCCGTCATTGTCCTCACCTGGTCCCGGGTCGTGGCCGTGCCGCGCCCGGTTTCTGAGCCGCACGGCGGTGCAATGCTGTACGTACATGCGCACACATCCTGGCGGTGTGTGTAGCAGGGCCGGAGGGACTTGAACCCCCAACCGCCGGTTTTGGAGACCGGTGCTCTACCAATTGAGCTACGACCCTTTGTGTGTCCCCCAACGTACCGCATCCGACCGAGTGCACGGTGTGTACCCGTTGCGGTGGCGGCTGCTGAAGGCCAACGAGGTGAGAGTGTACGTGGTCCGGGGCCCGGCGTCGAACAGAAAGTGGCCGCCCAGGACCGCCGCGCCGAAGATCGTCCTGGCCGACGGCCGGATTCGGATCCCTGTTCACGCCTCGACCCCCTGTTGTTCAGTCTGTGAAACCAGTGTGCCGGGGGTATTTCCGGTCTGGAACGATGGGCCCCATGAGCGCTGCAACCCCTCCCACCGAGCGCCGGGTCTCCGCCCGAGTCGGCGCGATCTCCGAGTCCGCCACCCTCGCCGTGGACGCCAAGGCCAAGGCCCTGAAGGCCGCCGGGCGTCCGGTGATCGGCTTCGGCGCCGGTGAGCCCGACTTCCCGACCCCGGACTACATCGTCGCGGCGGCCGTCGAGGCCTGCAAGAACCCCAGGTACCACCGCTACACGCCGGCCGGCGGCCTGCCCGAGCTGAAGGCCGCCATCGCCGCGAAGACGCTGCGCGACTCCGGCTGGGAGCCCGACGTCTCGCAGATCCTCGTCACCAACGGCGGCAAGCAGGCCATCTACGAGGCGTTCGCCGCGATCCTCGACCCGGGCGACGAGGTCATCGTCCCGGCGCCGTACTGGACGACCTACCCGGAGTCGATCCGCCTGGCCGGCGGCGTCCCGGTGGAGGTCGTGGCCGACGAGACCACCGGCTACCGCGTCACCGTGGAGCAGCTGGAGGCGGCGCGCACGGAGAAGACCAAGGTCGTCCTCTTCGTCTCCCCGTCCAACCCGACCGGCGCGGTGTACTCCGAGGCCGAGACCGAGGCGATCGGCGGCTGGGCCGTCGAGCACGGCCTGTGGGTGCTGACCGACGAGATCTACGAGCACCTGGTCTACGGCGACGCGGTCTCCGTGTCCCTGCCTGCCCTGCTGCCCGAGCTGCGCGACAAGTGCGTCGTGGTCAACGGTGTCGCGAAGACGTACGCCATGACGGGCTGGCGCGTGGGCTGGGTCATCGGCCCGAAGGACGTGGTCAAGGCCGCGACGAACCTGCAGTCGCACGCCACCTCGAACGTCTCCAACGTGGCCCAGGCGGCCGCCCTGGCCGCCGTCTCCGGCGATCTGGAGGCCGTGGCGACGATGCGCGAGGCGTTCGACCGGCGCCGCAAGACCATCGTGCGGATGCTCAACGAGATCGACGGCGTGCTCTGCCCGGAGCCCGAGGGCGCCTTCTACGCCTACCCGTCGGTGAAGGCCCTGCTCGGCAAGGAGATCCGGGGCAAGCGCCCGCAGAGCACCGTCGAGCTGGCCGCGCTGATCCTGGAGGAGGCCGAAGTCGCGGTCGTCCCGGGCGAGGCCTTCGGCACGCCGGGCTATCTGCGGCTGTCGTACGCGCTCGGTGACGAGGACCTCGTCGAGGGCGTGAGCCGGATGCAGAAGCTGCTGGCGGAAGCGCGGGACTGAGGTCCGTCCGCCTCACCGACGGGGCCGGCGCCTCCGGTTTTCCGGAGGTGCCGGCCCCGTTCGTCTGTGCGAGCAAGACCACGAACGGGGAAACGGCTACCGGGAGAGCGGCCGCGTACGGCAGGATCCTGGGATGGAGCGTGTACGTGATCTCTCTGAGCTGCCGAAAGCCCATCTGCACCTGCACTTCACCGGATCGATGCGGCCCGGGACCGTGCTGGAACTGGCCGACAAGTACGGCGTGCATCTGCCCGATGCGCTGACGGAGGCGCTGACCAGCGGTGACCCCCCCAAGCTGCGGGCCACGGACGAGCGCGGCTGGTTCCGTTTCCAGCGGCTGTACGACGCGGCGCGCTCCTGCCTGCGGGAGCCGGAGGACATCCAGCGGCTGGTCCGGGAGGCGGCCGAGGAGGACCTGAGGGACGGCTCGGGCTGGCTGGAGATCCAGGTCGACCCGACCTCGTACGCACCCCGCCTGGGCGGCCTGATCCCGGCGCTGGAGGTCATCCTGGACGCGGTGGATACGACGTCCCGCGAGACCGGCCTCGGCATGCGCGTCCTGGTGGCCGCCAACCGCATGAAGCACCCGTTGGACGCGCGCACCCTGGCCCGCCTGGCGGTGCGGTACGCGGACCGGGGCGTGGTCGGCTTCGGGCTGTCCAACGACGAGCGGCGGGGCATGGCGCGGGACTTCGACCGTGCCTTCCACATCGCGCGCGAGGGCGGTCTGCTGGCGGCCCCGCACGGTGGCGAGCTGACCGGCCCGGCCTCGGTCCGGGACTGCCTGGACGACCTGCACGCCTCCCGGATCGGGCACGGGGTGCGGGCCGCGGAGGACCCCCGGCTGCTGAAGCGGCTGGCCGACCGGGGCGTGACCTGCGAGGTGTGCCCGGCCTCCAACGTGGCGCTCGGCGTGTACGAGAAGCCGGAGGACGTCCCGCTGCGCACCCTCTTCGAGGCGGGCGTCCCGATGGCTCTCGGTGCCGACGACCCGCTGCTTTTCGGCTCCCGGCTGGCCGCCCAGTACGAGATCGCCCGTCACGCCCACGACTTCACGGACGCCGAGATCGCCGAGCTGGCCCGGCAGTCGGTACGGGGCTCGGCCGCTCCGGAGGAGGTCAGGGCGCGACTGCTGGGCGGCGTGGACGACTGGCTGGCTCGCCCGGCCGCCTGAAGTGGGCGTAGGGCGGGTGGGTCCGGTGGCGATGCCGCTGCTTGATCCCGGGCGTGTTGGTCATGCCTCCAGCGTGGGTCACGCGGAGGGCTCCGCGACCAGGATTCCGCCCAGCAGGGTCTTCACGAGCCGGGCGGCGAACTCGTCCACGGGCGGTCGCCCGCCGCTCTCGGTGGCGTCGTAGGCGAACGCGCGCTGGGCGCAGGCACCGAGGAGAAGGGAGGCCGCCGCGAAGGTGTCGGCGTCGGCGCGGACGCGGCCGGTGGCCTGTTCGGCGCGGAGGTAGGCGTCCAGGTCCTGGATGGGTATGTGCGGGCCCGAGCCGATCTTGCGCAGGGCGTCGTCGTGGCGCCGCTTGAGCTGGGTCTCGGCGTACAGGGAGGCGGCTATCGGGAAGCTCTGCTCGTAGAACAGGGCGGCCTGGCGGGCGATGTGGGTGAGGTTCTCCCGCAGGGTGCCCTGTCCGGGTTCGGCGGCGAGGTTGCTGAGCAGGGGCGTGAGCCGTGGCAGGCGCTCGGAGAGCACCCTGACGAACAGCTCTTCCTTGCTGGCGAAGTACTTGTAGAGAGCCGCTTCGGAGCAGCCGGCCGCCTTGGCGATCTCCTTGGTGGTGGCGCGGGCGAGTCCGACGGTGAGCATCAACTCATGGGCCGCGTCGAGGATGCGGACACGCGCCGGCTTCGTCTCCATGGATCTCCGATCGGCCTTGACGGGTGGGTGAGTACTTACCCACTCTAGGGGGACACGTGGTGAGTGAACACTCACCCACCGCTTTCCGAGTGCGGGAGTGCTCATGAACCTCACCGTTTTCGGCGCCACCGGCGGGATCGGCCGGGAGGTCGTCCGGCAGGCGCTCGGCGCCGGCCACCGGGTCACGGCCGTGGTCCGCGATCCGGCCCGGCTGGACGTCACGGGGGACGCGCTGGAGGTGTTCCCCGCCGATCTGACCGACCCGGAGCGGCTGCGTGCCGCCGTCGCGGGCCGAGATGCCGTCCTGTCCGGCCTGGGCGCACGCAGCCGCAAGGACGCCGGGGTCGCCGCCCGGCTGACCGGTACGGTCCTGCGCGCGATGGAGGCCGAGGGCGTACGACGGCTGCTCGTGGTCAGCGCCGCACCCGTCGGGCCGGCTCCTCAGGACGACGGCGCCCTGGACCGCGGCATGCGGGGCCTGGTGTCGGCGGTCCTCAGGGATGTCTACGCCGACCTGCGCGAGATGGAGGCCGAGCTGGCCGGCAGCAGCACCGACTGGACGTCCGTACGGCCGCCACGCCTGCAGAACAAACCGCTCACCGGCCGCTACCGCACCGTCATCGGCGGCTTCCCGCCCAAGGGCCGCTTCATCGCGCGCGCGGACGTCGCCCACGCGATGCTGTCGATGATCGACGACGGGGGGACGGTGAAGCAGGGGGTGGGGGTGGCCTACTGAGCCGGCACGGCTACGGGCTCACACCGAGCCCGGCTGGCCGGTGCCGGGCCACCCGCTCAGGACGATCCGGTAGGGGTCAACCGCTCACGCGAGCCTGACCCGGGTTCGAGAGCCTGTACCCGGGTTCGACAGCCCACGCGGGCCCGTACCGGGCCAACGGCTCACTCGAGCCGGTGCGGCTAGAGGCTCACGCCCACCGTGACCGGCTCGTTGACCAGAGTGATGCCGAAGGTCTCGCGGACGCCGGCGACCACCTCGCGGGCCAGGGCCAGCAGGTCCTCGGTGGTGGCGCCGCCCCGGTTGGTGAGGGCGAGCGTGTGCTTGCCGGAGATGCGGGCGGGCCCGGTGCCGTACCCCTTGGTGAAGCCCGCCTTGTCGATCAGCCAGGCCGCGGAGGTCTTCCTGCGGCCCTCCCCCGCCGGATAGGCGGGCGGCTCGACGCCCTCCCCCAGCCGCTCCCGCACGCGCGCGCGGAACTCGGCGAACTGCTCGTCGGTGAGGATCGGGTTGGTGAAGAAGGACCCGGCCGACCAGGTGTCGTGGTCCTCGGGGTCGAGCACCATGCCCTTGCCGGCGCGCAGTTTCAGCACGGTCTCCCGAGCGTCGGCCAGCGGCACCCGGCCACCCGGTTCCACGCCGAGCGCACGGGCCGCCTCCGCGTACTTGACCGGCGCGGACAGTCCGCCCGCGTCCTCCAGGTCGAAGCGGACGCGCAGCACGACATAGCGCTCCGGGTCGGCCTTGAACCGGCTGTGGCGGTATGAGAAGGCGCACTCCTCGTTCGTCAGTGTGACGGTCTCGCCGGCCCGCCGGTCATAGGCGATCACCTCGGTGACGGTGGCGGAGACCTCCTGGCCGTAGGCGCCCACGTTCTGGATCGGCGTGGCGCCGGCCGACCCCGGGATGCCGGCCAGGCACTCGATGCCGGCGAGCCCGGCCTCAACCGTGCGGGCGACGGCGTCCGTCCACACCTCGCCGGCCGCCAGCTCCAGTGTGGTGCCGCGCAGTTCGACACCGCGCGTGGCGATGCGCAGGGCGGTGCCGTCGAAGCCCTTGTCGCCAATGACCAGGTTCGATCCGCCGCCGATGACCAGCAGCGGAGTACCGCTGTCGTCGGCCTCGCGAACGGCGGCGATCACCTCGGCGTCGGTCCCGGCGGTGATCAGCCGCGTGGCGGGACCGCCCAGCCGGAAGGTGGTCAGCGGAGCAAGGGGGGCGTCGTGGAGTACCTGCACGGGCCCAAGACTACGAGACGCCTCCGACAGTGCCGCACGCATGCGGGCGGCGCCTTTCGGGCCGCCGCCGACGACGACCGGCGAGCCGCTCTCTGTCGGGGGGTCCGAGGCGGAGTCGTGCGGCGGTACGCGCGCGACACGACCTGGCCCGCCGGTCACCGCCGGGGTTCGCGGCGAGCGCACGTCCGCGGGGCCTCGGGCCGTTCCCGTCGGCCGTCGCCCTCTGTGTCTTCCTCGCCTGGACGCGCGCGTGGCCCTCTCTCGAGGTCCACGCGCGCGTGCGGGAGGTGCTGTCGGCCGCCGGTCTGCGGCAGCCGCCGTATCGCCTTCGCCCAGCCCACCGGCAGCCGGTCGCCGGAGGTCGGCCGGGTGGCGAACGGCACGCCTCGCATCCGGGCGGGCCAGGTGGCGGGAGGTCGGCCGGTGGGCCCCGGAGTGGGCGAAGGCCTTGACCGCATCGGCCGGCTCGCAGGCAATCAGCGTCCGGAAGACCCGCCTCGGAAGACCCACCGCAGAGGCTGTCCCCTGAGGGAGGCGCCGTGGCCGCCGGGCGCGTGGGCGACCTGCCGCCACCCGGCCGGGATGCGGGCCGGGGGCCGGGGCGCCGCGCGGGGTGCGGCTCTCGGAGCGGGAGGCGATGACCCCATGTGCCCCCATGGTTCCCTGGACCGCGCCGAACTCCCCGCCGCAGGACATCGCCGGCTCCTCGCCCGGCAGGGTTCCGGGTCAGCGGGTGGTGGTCTCCAGCACGGGCGCCTGCCCGGCCCCGGGAGTGACCCGGTCGGCGGCGTCGCGGCGCGCGGGGATCAGCAGGGCCGCGACCGCGGCGAGGGCGACCACCGCGGAGCCGGTGACCAGGGCGGGTCGCAGGCCGTCCACGAAGCTCTGCGCGCTCTCGTAGCCGCCCCGCGCGGAGAAGATCGACGCCATGACCGCGATGCCGAGCGCACCGCCCACCTCACGCAGCGCGTTGTTCGCGCCGGAGGCGATGCCCTGTTCCTGCGGCCGGACGCTGGACATCACCAGGTTGGCCGCCGGGGCGAAGAACAGGGCCATGCCCACGCCGCTGATGATCAGTGCGGGCAGCTGGGCGGCGTAGGAGGCGTCGGCGGTGGCCACGTGGGCCAGGTAGCCGAGGCCGGCCGCCTGCAGGAACAGGCCCGCGGCGACGACCGGACGGCCGCCGATGCGGTCGGACAGGATCCCGGCGATCGGCGCGACGAGCATCGGCATGCCGGTCCAGGGCAGCATCCTGAGGCCCGCCTCGGTGGGCGAGTAGCCGAGCACGCCCTGCATGTACTGGCTGAGCAGGAAGATCGAGCCGAACATCCCGACGAACATCAGCAGGCTGGCCGCGTTGATCCCGGAGAAGGCGCGGGAGCGGAACAGCCGCATCGGCAGCATCGGGGCGGCCGCGCGGGAGCTGTAGAGGACGAAGCCCGCCAGCAGGACGCCGCCCGCGATCAGCGCGGTCAGCACCACGGAGTCGGTCCAGCCGTCGGCGGGCCCGCGGACCAGGCCGTAGACGATTCCGAAGAGCCCGCCGCTGGCGAGCAGCGTGCCGGGGACGTCGAGCCGGGCGCCGATGCCGTGGGACTCGGCCAGCCGCAGGCGGGCGAGCGGCAGCACGGCCAGGCCGAGGGGGACGTTCAGCCAGAAGATCCAGTGCCAGGAGACGTGCTCGGTGAGGCTGCCGCCGATGAGCGGTCCGGAGGCGACGGCCAGCCCGTTGACGGCGCCCCAGATGCCGTACATGGTCCCGCGCCTGGCGGCCGGCACGGCCGCGGTCAGCAGGGTCAGGGTGAGCGGCATCATCACGGCCGCGCCGACGCCCTGGACCGCGCGGGCGGCGATCAGCGAGCCGATGCCGGGGGCCATGGCCGCGGCGGCGGAGGCGCCGGTGAAGACGGCGAGGCCGGCGATGAACAGCCGACGGCGGCCGAAGCGGTCACCGAGCGCGGCACCGAACATCAGCAGGACGGCGAAGGTGAGCGTATAGGCGCTCACGGTCCATTCCAGGTCGTCCAGTGCGCCCCCGAGGTCCCTGCGGATGGAGGGAAGGGCGGTGGTGACGACGAGGTTGTCGAGGGCCGCCATGAATCCGGCGACGCTGGTGATCACGAGGGCCCATATGGCACCCCCACGCTGTGCGCTCTTCCGTACGGTCTGCTCCGACATCTCTCCCCCAGAGAGTGAGTTCCAGTTAGTTATCACTGACTAACTTATGCGGCCATGAAAAGGCGGCACGGCCTTCTCCGCTTGCGCTACTTCTCGAGGCGCCCCGTCAGCCGGGCCGACGGGTAGAGCCCCTCCCACACCCGGTGCTCAGCAGGAAAGCCCATCGCCACCAGGCAGTTGATGAGCATCCCGTACGCCAGGAAGACGGTCGTCTCGTGGACGTCCGCGCCGAGCGCCAGGCGCACGGTGTCCCACAACCGCATCCAGCCGGCACGTACGCGCTCACCGAACTCGCGGTCGCCCTCCTGCTCCGCGGCCGCGACGGCGACGTACATCTGCATCTGCAACATCAGCCGCTCGGGCCGTTCCGCGATGACCTTGGTGTACGCGTTCGCCATGGCATGCAGGGCCTCTTCGCCCTGCAACCCCTCCGCGGCCTCCTCGAAGGTCCGGATGGTGTCCTCCACGCAGCGTTCCACCGCCACCAGGAAGATCGCCTTCTTGCCCGGGAAGAGCCGGAAGAGGTACGGCTGCGAGACCCCGACCCGCCTGGCGATCGCCTCGGTGGAGGTGCCGTGGTAGCCACCGCGCGCGAACTCGGCGGTGGCCGCGCGGATGACGCTCTCGCGCCGCTCTTCTGCGCTCATTCTGGGCATGCGGCTAAGTTAGTACTCAATCACTAACTTGGTCAAGGATGCCCCGCTTCCTTCGGCGGTGGGTGCGCGTAAGGGGCAACCCGCCATGGCGGACGCCCCTTACCCCGTTGGCTCTCCCGGCGGCTCGTCAGGCCAGCTCGTCAGGCCAGTCGTACGACCGCCCGGGACATGCCCAGCACCTTCTGCTCGGCGCTCATGGCCGTGAGGTCCACCCGCACGGTGTTGTCGTCGAGCTTGGCCGCCACCTTGCCGCTGACCTCGATCAGGGCGCCCTGGTCGTCGTTCGGCACGACGACGGGCTTGGTGAAGCGGACGCCGTACTCCACGACCGCACCGGGGTCGCCGAGCCAGTCGGTGACCACCCGGATCGCTTCGGCCATGGTGAACATGCCGTGCGCGATGACGTCCGGGAGGCCGACCTCCTTGGCGAACTTCTCGTTCCAGTGGATCGGGTTGAAGTCCCCCGAGGCGCCCGCGTAGCGCACCAGCGTGGCACGCGTCACGGGGAAGGTCTGCGCCGGCAGCTCGGTGCCGACCTCGACGTCGTCGTACGCGATCTTCGCCGTCATCAGGTCCTCACGCCTCCTCGGCCGCGCGGGCCACGAGCTTGGTCAAGGCGGTCACGACGTGCTCGCCCGCCTCGTCGTGCACCTCGCCGCGGACGTCCAGGATGTCGTTGCCCGCGAGGGACTTGATCGCCTCGATGGTGGAGGTGACCGTGAGCCGGTCACCGGCCCGAACCGGACGGCTGTACGCGAACTTCTGGTCTCCGTGCACCACGCGGCTGTAGTCCAGCCCGAGCTGCGGATCCTCGACGACCTGCGCCGCGGCGCGGAAGGTGATGGAGAACACAAAGGTCGGCGGGGCGATCACATCGGGGTGACCGAACGCCTTTGCGGCCTCCGGGTCCGTGTACACCGGGTTGGCCTCTCCCACCGCCTCGGCGAACTCGCGGATCTTCTCCCGGCCCACCTCATAGGGCGCGGTGGGCGGGTAGGTCCGTCCCACGAAGGACTGGTCGAGCGCCATGGCCCGGCACCTCCTGATGTCTGCTGTGATGGCCCCAAATTAGCCGGAAACCAGCCGGGGAACGTGCGCGGGTGCGAGTCGGCGAGTGGCGGGCGATCACCGCACCTGCGGACGAGCGGCGGCGCCGAACAAGCGAACGAGCGGGTCACCGAGCAGGCGAAACGCCGTGAGGCCGCCCCCTCGGAAGGGGACGGCCTCACGGACGAGCCTATTTATCGCGTTTCGCGGTGCGCGGTGTGCGCGTTGCAACGCGGGCAGTGCTTCTTCATCTCAAGGCGATCCGGGTTGTTACGCCGGTTCTTCTTGGTGATGTAGTTCCGCTCCTTGCACTCCACGCAGGCCAGCGTGATCTTCGGGCGGACGTCGGTGGCAGCCACGTGAGTGCTCCTAAGACGAACAGTGGACTAATTCAACGCAAGAAAGAGTAGCCGATCGAAGGACCGACCCCGCAATCGGCTACTGACAGTAGCGGTGACCGGACTTGAACCGGTGACACAGCGATTATGAGCCGCTTGCTCTACCGACTGAGCTACACCGCTGCGATGCGATCGGGCCCCGCCTCTCGACGGGAACCTTTCACACCAGAGCCCCAATACGGAATCGAACCGTAGACCTTCTCCTTACCATGGAGACGCTCTGCCGACTGAGCTATTGGGGCGAGCGATGAAGACATTACACGGTCCGCCGCCGTTCACCCAAATCCGTATCCGGCCGCCCACCACGACCCCGTTCCCGGCGCTCGCTGCCACCTCCTGAGCCCCGGGAGTCCCGGGGACCGGCGGCCGCGGCTCGCACGGACATGGGTGGCCACGCGCGCGTAGTGGCCGCACGCGCGTGCTCGCGGGCGACCATGCCGCACGCGCGGGCCGGACTCGCACGGCACTCGCGACTCGCCAGCGATCGCTGGGGGCAGGCGGCCGCCGCCGGGAGCGGCATACGCCACGCTCGTGGGCGACACGTGGGGCGCGTTGGCGACACGTGTACCGCCAAGGGTGGACCACGCCCGGTACGACTATTGCGCTCCTACGCGCCCCGCGCGGCTCGCCACCCTAGGCTCGACTCACTCTGTGTGATCTTGGGGTCCCGGCCTCCAAGCCCTCACGCCGGCCAGCCCCGAGCCCCCGGCCCCGACCCAGGAGCGCGATGCCCGACAGCCAGCCGCAGCCCCATCCGCCGTCGAACTCGTCGGGGTCCTCCGGACCGGCCGACCCGGTCGCCCTGCTGCTGTGCGGGGCTCGGCTCACCGACGGCCGGACCGTGGACGTGCGGCTGAGCGGCGGGCGCATCGAGGCGGTGGGCACGGCCGGCAGCCTCGCGCCGGGCCCGGCCCGGACGGCCGCAACGCGGGTGGACCTGAGCGGTTACCTGCTTCTGCCCGCACCCGCCGAACCACACGCCCACGGCGACACCGCCCTGTCCGCCGAAAGCCCCGGCCCCGTGTCGTACGCCCCCGAGGACGTCCAGCGCCGGGCGACGGAAGCGGCCCTGCTGCAACTCGGGCACGGGGCGACGGCGGCACGCGCGCACGTGCGCGTGGGCGACGTCCAGGGACTCGGCGCGCTGGGCGCGGTCCTGCAGGCCCGGCGGTCGCTGCGGGGGCTCGCGGAGCTGACGACGGTGGCGATGCCCCGGCTGCTGACCGGGGCGGCCGGGGCCGACGGGCTCGCGATGCTGCGGGACGCGGTGAAGATGGGCGCCTCCGTGGTGGGTGGCTGCCCGGACCTGGACCCGGATCCCACGGGCTATGTGGAGGCGGTCCTGGAGGTGGCCTCCGAACACGGCTGCCCCGTGGACCTGCACACGGACGCTGACGACCCGACCCGGTTGTCCCGGCTCGCGGCCATGGCGGGGGGCCTGCGCCCCGGCGTGACGATCGGGCCGTGCGCCGGTCTTGCGCGCCTGCCCCACGACGCCGCCTCCCGCGTCGCGGACCAGCTCGCGGCGGCCGGGGTCACGGTGGTGTGCCTGCCCCAGGGCGGCTGCGTCGGCGCCGACCGGCAGAGCACGGCTCCGGTACGGCTGTTGCGCGCGGCCGGGGTGCGGGTGGCGGCCGGGAGCGGCGCCCTGCGCGACGTCTCCAATCCCGTCGGCCGCGGCGACCCGCTGGAGGCCGCCTACCTCCTCGCCTCGGCCCACGGCCTGCGTCCGGAGGACGCCTACGACGCCGTATGCGCCTCGGCCCGCGCGGTGCTGGGTCAGCCGGACGTACGCGTCGAGGCGGGCTTCCCGGCGGAACTCCTCGCCGTACGCGGCGACCACCTGGCCGGCGCGCTCTCCCTGGCCTACAGCCGGATCGTGGTGCACCGGGGCCGGGTGGTGGCACGCACCAGCGCGGTCCGCGAGTACTGCAACTCGGCGGCCGCGGCGGAACTCGGGCTGCCACGGCAGGGGCGGGGAGAACTGTCGTGAGCCGGGAGCGCCGCAGCCACGCCGGTTAACTCGTGCGGCGGATGCGCCCCTTCGGGCGTACGGTCGGGTTCATGCGCATTGTCATCGCTGGTGGTCATGGTCAGATCGCGCTGCGGCTGGAGCGTCTGCTCTCCGCGCGCGGGGACGAGGTGGCGGGAATCATCCGCAAGGCCGAGCAGGGCGACGATCTGCGGGCGGCCGGCGCCGAACCGGTCCTGCTCGACCTGGAGTCCGCCACGGCGGAGGGGGTCGCGGCGCACCTGCTGGGCGCGGACGCCGCGGTCTTCGCGGCCGGCGCGGGCCCGGGCAGCGGTAGGGAGCGCAAGGAGACGGTGGACAAGGGCGCGGCGGTGCTGTTCGCGGACGCGGCCGTCCGTGCGGGCGTACGCCGCTTCGTGGTGGTGTCCTCGATGGGCGCGGACCCCGCGCACCGGGGAGACGGGGTCTTCGACGTGTACCTGCGTGCCAAGGGCGAGGCCGACGCGCACGTCGCCCGGCAGGACGCGCTGGACTGGACCATCCTGCGCCCCGGCTCGCTGACCGACGACGCGGGCACCGGTCTGGTCCGGCTGGAGGCGCACACCGGGTCCGGCTCGATCCCGCGGGACGATGTGGCTGCCGTCCTCGCGGAGCTGGTGGACACGTCGGCGACGGCCGGTCTGACGCTGGAGCTGATCGGCGGATCGACGCCGGTGTCGGTCGCGGTGAAGTCGGTGGCCGGGAACTGACGCCGGCCCCCGGCCGTTGAACGCTCGGAGCCACGGATGAGGCGCGGCCCCACCGACGAGGTGCCCAAGGCCCGCTGACCACCCGTCGGGAGCCCCTGCCGGCCCGCCATCGAGAAACCCCGCCGCCCCCACACACACCATCCGGGGCCCCTCAGCCCTCAGCTCAGAACAGCGGCAGCTGCCCGGGAAAGTCCGGCACGACGTACCCGTCCAACGACGGCTGAAGCGCCCCGAGTTGCGCCGGCTGCCGTGATCCGGCGCAGGAGACGAGGTCCCCGCTCTCCCGCGACCCGGGCGGGTCGTGGCGCGCGAAGCGGCCCGCGACGACGGCGATTTCGCGGCGGCACACGGGACAGGTTCTGCGTCGGGAGGACATGCCGTCAGTGTGCCGCAGCGGGGCGCAGGCGACAGCGCTGTCAGGTCCGGGTCTCCGCCTCCCACCGGTCCGGGCCCACCCCGCGCCAGTCGATCAGCGGCGAATCGGCCACCTGCTCGGGTTCGATGTCCAGCCCGGCCCGGCGCAGGAACTCCACCAGGTCGCGCACGCTGTGCGCGAGGCCCAGGATCTCGCCGTCCACCCGGACCCGGCGGCCGCCGGTCGGCGACGGCAGGTGGACGATGATGAGACGTTTCCCGGCCATGGCTCCAGCATCGTCCGGACCGTCCGGTCCCGCACCCGGGCCGGTCATTCGACAATCCCCAGCACGGTGTCCGGCCGGCACAGCGGGCATGCCGCGACACCTCCTTCGGTGAGCGCGCGTACCGCCTGCTCCCGGCCGACCCCCTTCGAGCGGCCGCCGGCGCTCGAACAGCCGCCGATGTGGACGTAGACGGCGCTGCGGCCGTTCAGACCGCGCTCGAGCAACCAGTCCGGAGCGGTCCGCCGGACCGCGAGGCGGCGTTGCCGTTCGCCCTCCCGGCGCTCCTCGTCCGCGATCCACCGGTCCATGAGCGCGAGCTGCCTGGCAGCCTGATGCTCGACGACGCGGCGCGCGAAGCGCAGCATGTCGAGACGCGTCAGCGGACGGTCATCGTTCACATGTTCGATTCTAGTGAGGTCGACCGCGAAAGCGCGACCACCAGGGTCCAGTGATCTCTCGCGGCGAAGGTTGAGCGTTGTCAGCGAAGATTGGTGACCGCTAGGTTTTCTCAGCGAACATTGAGTGGCCGTTGGGGCCTGGCTGTCTGGGGACACGGTGGGGGAAGCGTTACACGCGTACGGCGATCCTGTTCTCAGCGCCTTCGACCTGGACTTCTTCGACGGCGGGCGGCGTCGGCGTGTCGCGTTGGGCGCCGGGTGGGACGTCCGATTTGAGGACATGCCGCCGGTGCGCGGGTTCCGCTGGAACAAGGGAGACCGCAGTTTCCCGGGCTGGTACTACGCGGTGACGACCGGCGGCCACGTGGGATATGAGTCGTGGCTGGAGCGAGATCGGCTGATCTTGCTGGATTTCGCCCCGGATGTGGTGGGGATCGCCTCCCAGCCGTTCTGGCTGCACTGGCAGACGGGCGAAGAGAAGCGGCGGCACGCACCTGACTACTTCGTACGGCTGGCCGACGGTCGTGGCCGGGTGGTCGATGTCCGTGCCGAGGACCAGGTCGACGAGCGGACCGCGGAGGCCTTCGCCGCGACCGAGCGGGCCTGTTCTGCGGTCGGGTGGGACTTTGTCCATGTCGGTATCCCGGACCAGGTGCTCATGGCGAACCTGCGGTGGTTGGCCCGCTACCGGCACAGACGGTGCGGCCGTGAGACGGATGTCGCCGAGCGTCTGCTGGAGGTCTTCCGGCAGCCTTGCCGACTGCGGGCGGGGGCCGAGGCGGCCGGCGACGTCCTGCGGGTCCTGCCGGTGCTCTTCCACTTGCTCTGGGCTGGAGCCCTTCGGGCTGATCTCGATGGGGCTCTGCTGGGCAGCGGCACCGTGGTGCGCACGTCCGACGAGATGGCTGGCAGGCGAGAGCAGGAGAGCCGGGGACGGGGCCTGCTGCTGCGTCCGTGGCCCGGCACACACGGTGAGGGGAGCCAGATGCGCAGGCTGTCGAGGCCGGCTGCGATCGGGGTGGGTGATCGGGTGCGGTTCGCCGGGCAGACGCGGGCAGTACTTGCGGTGTCCGCTCGAACGGTGGCGCTTACCGACGAGCGTGACTCTCCGCAGGAGGTCCCGTTGGCAATGCTGCTGGGCGATGAGGGGTTCGAGGTGCTCAGCAGCCAGTTGCGAATGCCGCTGCCGCCGCTTTCGCTGCTGGAGGCACTGCCGGAACACGCACGGCAGAAGGCGCTGTGGTGGGAGAGTCACATCCTGGAGGTTCTCCACGGCGTCGATCCCGCCGCGGGCGAGGATGCCCTGCCCCGGCCTGAGTACGATCCGGCCCGCCATTCGCTGACCGCGCGGGAGCGAGCCAAGGCTGCCGAGCTGACGGCCGCGGGCTACCGGGTCAGCGTGAGCACGATCGGCAACTTCCGCCGCCGCTACCAGGCCGAAGGGCTGCTGGGGCTGGCCGACCGGCGCCCGATGCGCAAGAGGCCGCAGTACGGCACGGTCGACGACGCGGTGGTCGAGGCCATGAGGCAGGCAGTCAAGGAGGGCGAGGACGATTCCACTCGCACCGGGACCTACATCATCTGGCGGACCGGCGAAATCCTAAAGAAAGCGGGCGAGACAGTCGAGCTGCCGTCACAAGCGACGCTTTACCGACTGCTGGCCAAGCTGACGCAGGGAAAGCCTGTCTCGGGAACGGCACGCAACCGACGCTCGCGCGCCCACGGGGCGAAGGCGCCGTTCGGACAGTGGACGGTGTTCGCACCGGGTGAGGTGGTGCAGATCGACTCCACTCCGTTGGACGTTCTGGTCCGCCTCGATGACGGAGTGGTGGGAAAGGTCGAGCTCACCGGCATGATCGATGTCGCGACCCGGACGGTGACCGCGGCGGTGCTGCGGCCCACCACCAAGGCGGTCGACGCGAGCGTGCTGCTGGCCCGCACGGTCACCCCTGAGCTGATGCGCCCGGGCTGGGTGGACGCCCTGCGGATGTCACGGTCGGTGGTGCCCTATCGACGGCTGCTGGACATCGACGAGCGCCTGGAACACGCGGCCGCGAAACCGGTGATCGTGCCGGAGATGATCGTCTGCGACCACGGGAAAGCGTTCATCTCCCGGAACTTCCGCGCCTCCTGCCGCTTCCTGGAGATTGATTTCCAGCCCACGCACAAGGCTGCCCCGTTCCAGAAGGGGCACGTCGAGAAGATGCTGGACTCCGTCGGCACGCTGTTCGCACAGTTCGTGGCCGGCTACACCGGCCGCAGCACCGACCACCGCGGCCGCAACCTGGACAAGCAGCCGTTGTGGTCTCTGCCGGAGTTGCAGGAGCTTCTCGACGAGTGGCTCGTCGCGAAGTGGCAGAACCGCGAACACGACGGGCTGCGCGACCCGTTGCACCCAGGCCGGTCCTTCACGCCGAACGAGAAGTACGCCGCCTTGGTCGAGGCTTGCGGATACGTCCCGGTCGCGCTCAGCGCCGAGGACTACATCGAGTTGCTGCCGTCGGTCTGGCGGGCGGTGAACGACTACGGCATCAGGATCAAGCGCCGCACCTACGACGGCGCGGGCCTGATCCGGCGCCAGCACTCCGGTGTGACGGAGAAGAAGGGGCTGTGGGAGGTCCATCACGACCCCTATGACATCTCCAGGATCTGGGTACGCAACCACCACGGCGAGGGCGAGTGGATCGAAGCCACCTGGAAGCACCTGCGTCACACGCCAGTTCCCTTCGGTGAACTGGCTTGGGACCACGCGGCGCGGGGCCTGCCCAAGGGCACGGAGGCGGAGATCGCTGAGGCTGCCGCCGCTCTGCTGACTCGGGCCCATACCGGACCGCAACAGTCGGGAGCGAAACCGCAGAAGCGCACCCGCCGGGACCAGCGGGTGGTCGCCCGCACCAAGGCCACTCCTCCCGTCCCGACACCGGCACCAGCCCCGCACTCTGGACCGGACCCCGAGCGCTCGCAGCAGCAGGACGACGAACCACTAGCCGAGGTCATCCCTCTGGGGATCTTCGACCCTCTGGAGGACCCGTGGAAGCGGAGCTGACCGGCGCCAGCCCCCGAGAAGGTAACTTCCTGGAAGACGCAGATGAGGAGGCTGGACACCAGCTCACCACGCTTCCGGGGTGGCGTCAGTTCCTCACCGAACCGTCTCCGCCGCCGAAGCTACTGTCCGACAGCGAGTACGCTCAGCTCTCCCCGGAGCAACAGCTTGCCTATGACGAGGAGCGCCTGGACCACCACGCCCGGCTTCTGGTCGTGGCCACTTCCACCGTTCGGCACACAGTTACGACCGGACGGCGTCTGGTTCTGCTGAATCGGCACGCGATCAGCGCACGCCGTGGACTGATGATTTCCGGCCCCGCGGGCACCGGAAAAACCGTCGCTCTCACACAACTGGGTCGCTCCCATGAACTCACTGACCGTGCCCGGCACCCCCACGCCAGAGGGCGGATCCCCGTTGTCTACATCACGGTCCCGCCCGCAGCTACCGGGCGCATGGTGGCAGCAGAATTCGGCCGCTTCCTCGGACTGCCCATCACCCGGAGCATGAACATCACCGACATCATCGAGGCCGTGGTCGGCGTCTGCACCGACACACGCACCGGCCTGGTCTTGGTCGACGAAGTTCACAACATCTCGCTGACCACCAGAAACGGTGCCGAGGTCGCCGACACCCTCAAGTACTTCTCCGAACGGATCCCCGCCACCTTCGTCTACGCCGGTATCGGCATCGAGCACGGCAACCTGTTATCCGGCACCCGCGGAGCGCAGATCGCCGGACGCTTCACCCTCATCCCCACCCATCCATTCCCCTACAACACCGAGTGGAAGGGGCTGGTCGCCACCATGGAGCAGACACTGTTGCTGCGGCATCACAGCCAGGGGGCCCTCACCAAGCTGGATCGTTACCTACACGATCGGACCGGCGGGATGATCGGCGCCCTGTCCCACCAGGTCCGCGGAGCGGCCGTGGACGCGATCCTCAGCGGCACAGAAAAGATCACCAAGAAGGACCTCACAGCAGTCCCGCTCGACTACAGCGCCCAACAGTCAGCCTCTGGACACCGAGGATGACCGATACCGACATACCCGAGCGGCTGACAATCCTTCCAGTACGCGTGCGGCCGGTCCTGGGAGAGACAGTTGACTCCTACGTCCACCGACTGGCCCTGGCCAACCACCTCAGCCCCAGCTACCTGCACGGCTTTCTCAACGGTCCGCCCTTCTGGCAAGGGGGTAAACCGCGGCTCGACCGACTGGCGATCCTGGCCGGGTACTCCAAAGTGCACCTCGCACGATCCCTCGTGGACCCGACGAGCCTGCTGGTCAAGGTTCGGCCCGCCGGCCACGATGAAAACGAAGATGCCCAAGCACAGCTGTTCCTTCAGATCCGACGCTTCGCAGAGGGACGAGGGCTCCCGCTACGCAAAGTGGCGGCACGCTTTAACGTCTCCCGAGCAACAGTCCGACGCGCCCTCAACGCGCCAGAGCCGTCCCCGGAGAATGTGATCCGGCGCCGACCTCCCACGGTCATCGAACCGATCAAAGTCCTGATCGATCCCATGATCGACGCCGGTCTTCTGCCCAAACAGATCTGGGACCGTCTCTACGACGAACACGGCATAGCGGTGACCACGCTGATGCCGATCAGCCGCTACGTCCACAGCCGGAAAACATCGGGGTCTGAGGTTCGTGATCGCGCGAGGATCATGAGCGAGTGACGTGGCCTGGTGGGAGTCAAATGGGTCCGTAGACGGCGGCAGGAGCACCGGTCATGAGCGCCCAGTAGCGGTCCCCGTATGACCAGTGCCACCACTCGCTCGGATAGTTGACGAAACCCTCCTCGCGCAGGCACTGGGCCAGCAGGTTGCGGTTGTCGCGCGCGGTCGGCGACAGACCCGGAGCGTCGAAGGGACACCACCTCTCATCGCCCGTGCGGTGTCCGTTCACCGCACCGCCCATGTCCAGTTCCACGCCATCCCTGTCGATGAGCGTCAGGTCCACGGCCGCCCCGGCGCAGTGCGGGGCCACCTCAACCGGGGAGACAAAAGCGCTGGTCTGTCGCCGAAGCTCTGCCGGGTCACTGATGCCCGCACGCCGAAGACGATCCTCATACAGTGCGAACCGACGGGCCTGCTCGGCCGGGCTGCGATGGCCCTCGATCAAGAGAAGCCTGATGCCGGCGGGGAGCCTCTCAGAAGCTGAGCGCAGGCGTTCGAGCACGCCGGTCCTGACTCGTCTGTATGCTCCGCGCTCGTCCCGTTCTCGCGGGTCCAGTATTACGGCCGGAACGGCGGTGATGTCCGCAAGGGGTTCACCGCAGTCTGCCACCGGGGTGTCGATCACTCGCGGATCACTCAGCAAGATCATGTTGAGCGAGCCTAGCGCCTCGGGCCACAGCTGACCGGGCAGATCAGTCGATCCCTGGACAAAGCCGCGGCGTCGCGATGCGCGCAGCCGCCGCGACGCGCGAGACCGGACGGATGGGAGTCGGGTGGACCACTGAGGCTCATCGCTTCGCGCTGCATCAGCCTCTCAGAACACGATCGAGCGCGGCCCGGCCTGCGGGCCCCCACGTCGGCTTGCCGCCAGGAAGGCCCCGGTCTCCGGCCTGGCCCATCAGCATGAGGAACAGGCCCTTCAGGGCGGCCAGCCCGCGGGCGCGCCGGATCGTCCCCGCGTCCGCCTGCGCATATACGTCGAAGAAGCGTGAGGCGGCGCCTGCGGGAAGGATGACCCATGCGGCAGCGAGGTCCCACGCCGGATCGCCGGCGAACATGTCACCGAAATCGATCACGCCCGAGAGCGTCCCGTCCGAGACGACGACGTTCGCCGGATGCAGGTCGCCATGCACCCATTGCGGAGGCCCCTCCCACTCGGGCGCCGCGACGGCGTCGTCCCAGACGGCCCGGACATCGTCGGCGAGGTCGTCGGGGACGACGGAGTGGAAGAAGTGGTCGAAGCCCTCCGTGCACTTCATGGGATGGTCACCGCGATCCTCACTGATCGGCGCGTCAGCGGGCGCCTCCACGTGGAGCGCCCTGAGGAAGCCCGCCAGGGTGTCGGCCGCGTGATCGCCGCGGCTGATGGAGGAGTAGTCCAGCGGCTCGCCGTGAACCCACGTCATCACGGTCCAGTGCTTGGGGAAGCGCGCGGACGGTTCGCCGAACCGCACCGGGGTCGGCACCGGGAGCGGCAGACGCGGGGCCAGCACGGGCAGCCACCGCCGCTCCTTGAGCTGGAGCTCCGGAGTGGGGTCCATGCGCTGCATGCGCACGGCCAACTCGTCCCCGAGGCGCCACATTTGGTTGCCCCAGCCGCCCGCCACCTCGCGGATGGCGAGCCCTGCAAGGTCTGGATGCTGCTCCTGCAGCAGGTCGCGGACCAGGTCTGCGGTGATCTCGATCTCAGCGTCGGTCATGCGAAGCCACAGTACTGGGGCAAGTGGGGCGGCCACTCAACCTTCGCTGAGAATGCTCAACCTTCGGTGCGACAGGTCAGTCCAGGCACGCTCCCAAGGTGAGACAGTCCGCCAGCCACGCGGGGGACGAGGGGAACGACAAGGGCCCGTGACCTGCTGTTTCGCAGGTCACGGGCCCTTGTTCCCGGGTGGCGGCGCCAGGACTCACACCCAGCCCGCAAGGAGCGCTACCCCATGTCCGCCCCACCGGAAGGCGGCTCCGCCAGGGAGCCGGCTACGCCTTCGACCCCAGGTTCACCGTTGAGCCGGTCAACGAGAATCATCGCCACATCGTCCGCCAAGTCGCCCGCGGTGTGGCTGATCAACGCATGGTGCAGTTGCTCCAGGAATTCTTGCGGGGTGGTGCTTGCGCGTATCCCCTCCATGGTCTCCGGCAGAGCGAAGAATTCGTTGCCGCTGTTGCGGGCCTCGATCACGCCGTCGGTGTACAGCAGCAGACGGTCACCGGGGACGAACGGATAGGTCTCGGGCTTGGCAGGGGGGCCGGGGGCGAGGTCTTCCAGCCCGAGAGGCGGCAAGGGCGAGGACGGCATCAGTGTCGTAGCCCTGCCCCGGTGCAGCAGCAGCGGCGGCGGATGCCCACGGTTGACCAGCTGCACCACGGGTTCGTCCGACACCTGCGCGATGAGCGCCGTGGTGAATCCCTCCAGCAGAACTTCCTGACCGTACGCACCCGGCACGGCGACTTCCCGTCGCAGCGCAGCCGCGCAGTGGTTCATGACCTCCACCAGCTCATCCTCGTAGTGCACGGCCTCCCGGAACGCCCCCAGCGCCACCGCGACGGCTCGCACCGCGGACAGCCCCTTGCCCCGGACGTCCCCCACGATCATCCGGACGCCGTACTGCGTCTGCACGGCCTCGTACAGATCACCGCCCACCTGTGCCCCGGTCCCGGCCGCAAGACACAGGCTGCCCGCCTGCACGGGGCCCAGTCGCGCGGGTACGGGCCGCAGTACGACCTCCTGGGCCGCGACGGCGATCCGGCGGACCTGGTCGAGCTCTCTCTGCCTGCGCGTCTGCACAGCGCTGCTGGTGATGAACCCGGCCACGGCGACCAGGGCCAGCGCCAGGAAGTTGGTGTAGACCTGCAAGGTGCCCCATACCTGGTTGTAGGTCGCGGTGGTCACGCTGATCACCAGCGCGAGAGCAGCCGCCGCGGTGGTGCCCTTGGGGCCCATCGTCACTGCCGCCAGCGCCGGGACCGCGGCGAGAAAGGGGCCGGTATAGATGAAGTGCGCAGGCGTGAGCTCGATGACCAGCACGGCCAGCGCGATCAGGAAGGGCACACACTGCATCAGTGTGAAGAGGACCCGGCTATGACCACGTGCTCCTGGCAGCTGGGGCGAGCGCAAGAGCGACTTCATGCACCAAGCCTGCCTTGCCGAGCCTCACGGCTCCACTCCGACGCCCGCCCCCTTGTCCCAGCCCGGAGACCGGCCCGGCCCATGTGCAGGCCGTGCCGGTGGGGTTGCGCTCGCCCCGGCCGCGAGGGGCCTGCTGCCGTCGCGAGCGAGTCTCACGGCTCTGTTCGCCGGGTTGACCCGTGGTGCTCACAGCGACGATGGAACATCGCGCGGTACTCCCTCGGCCGCCGGCCCGTGTGTCTGGCAAAGATGCCGCTGAACGTCCCGGGGTCGCGGTACCCGACATCAGCAGCGATGCTCGCGACGGTCCTGTCGGTCGTCTCCAGCAGATGCCTGGCGCGACGCACCCGGACCGTCTGCAGGTACGCGAGTGGCGTCTCGCCGGCTTCGGCACCGAAGCGGCGGAGCATTGTTCTCGTGCTGACGTGGAACTCCTGGGCGAGGGCGGGCAGGTCATAGCGGGCACTGACGTTCTGGTCGAGCCACCGCTTGACGCTCAAGGAGAACTCCCTGCCCACCGTGGGTATGAGCGCCGAGTCGACATAGGGGGCCTGCGTGGAACGCGCATCATCGACAAGCGCGATACGCGCGGTGCTACGGGCGACGCGGGGGCCGTCGTGCTCGCGGATGAGCTGCAGCGCGAAGTCGTACATGGCGCTGAAGGCCGCCGTGGTCGTCACCCCCCGGTCGGTCACGACCAAGCTCTCCGGGCGGAGGCGCACGTCGGCGTACCGGCGAGCGAACCGATCCGCGAACAACCAGGACGTGGTCGCTTCGCGCCCGCCGAGCAGCCCGGCTTCAGCGACCAGGAAGGCGCCCACACAGATCGATACCACAGCGGTCCCGGAGGCAGCCTGCGAGCGAATCGACGCTACTTCCGGTCCCAGGTTCGCGAGTGTCGCGTCAAGATCGAGCGTGGGCGAAAGCTCGAAGCCCGGCACGATCAGGACGTCTACGGGACGAACCGCCGAGACGTCGAGGACCGAGCCGCCGGACGCCGTCACACGCCGCCGGGGCGAGATGACCGACACCTCGTAGGCCGACTGAACCGACCCTTGCGCCGCGGCGACGTGCCTTGCCATGGCCAGAAGGTCGGGGACTCCGAACACCTCCGACGCGAAGCAGCCAGGGTAGGCCAGCACACCGACTCGCAGCGGACTCACGCGGCCCCTCCGGCGCCTTGGAACGGGTGGCGATATTACCGGGATACCTGGCGATGCCGCCGCTTCTCAGGAAGGTCGGACACTCATCATCATCTCGGTCATGACAATCAGGCGAGGACAGAGCGACCCCTTGGACGACTTCTCGCGGAGAGCCGTCAGCGTCGATGACGTCGACAAGACCGTGTACGTTGCCGGGTCAGGACCGGCAGTCATCCTCATGCCCGAGATGCCGGGTATCAGCCCCGACGTCGCGCGGTTCGCGCGCTGGGTGCGTGATGCCGGCTTCTCCGTGTACATGCCCTCTCTCTTCGGTGTCGACGGTGCCTATCCGCTCGCCGAGGCACGCGAGACCATCGTTCGACGCGCGTGCGTCAGCGCCGAGTTCCGCGCGTTTGCCGGTGGCGGCACCAGCCCGGTCGTCACATGGCTGCGCGGCCTCGCTCGCCTGGCGCACGCCGAGCGTGGCGGCCCTGGCGTCGGCGCCGTCGGTCTGTGTTTCACCGGCAACTTCGCCTTGACCATGGCGCTCGAACCCGCTGTCATCGCACCAGTGGTCAACCATCCGTCGCTTCCGCTCGACGACCCCGGCCGTCTGGAGATCAGCGACGAGGACGCTGCTGCCGTGGCTGAACGCGCAGCGCGAGACGGATTGAAGGTTCTCGCCTACCGCTTCGACAACGACAGGTGGTGCACTGGCCAGCGGTTCGCGGCTTACCGAGAGCTGCTCGGGGACGCATTCGACGGCCGCGTACTGAAAGCCGAGTCGGCGAACACGAACCCTCCGCCCTTCTTCCGTGACGTCGTCGGTTGCGCCCACAGCGTCGTCACGGCACACCTCGTCGACCAGGAAGGTCACCCCACCATGCGGGCCCGGAACGAGATCATCGCCTTTCTGGCCGAGCGGCTCGGGACGCGGCCGGAATGAGCCGCTGGCGCTCCGGCACCCGGCGATGTGACGGAGCGCCGCCGCTTCCCGGCGCGACCTGGCCGTCGTCGCCCTGGGCCCCGGTGGCCGGGTGTTCCAGGCGACGCGCGGCGGGCTGGTCCAAGACACCGGCTACGGCGAAGTCTGGGCCGGGGCCGTGAACGGGCCCTGAGCGCAGACGAGTTCGATCGGCACCGGCCAAGCGCCCTTATGATCTCCGTCACGCGGCGGTGTCCACCTGACTCAGCCCCGAGGCAGAGTCTCAACGGGAGGCCGCGAGACCGCATCGGCCACAGCGTGGCCGTCCTGTTCCGGGTGTACGCCGAGTTCCTCCAAGGACGAGACGAGGCCGCCAACGCCAAGATCTCCGCTCGGCTGAGGCAGTCCGGGTGACAGGCCGAGACTCCCGTCCACGCTCCGTCCACGCGCTTCGAAATCGGGCGTTCGAACGCGAGACACCGTGTCGCTCTCCAAGCACACGACAAGGACCCCGTGACCTGCTTTTCTCACAGGTCACGGGGCCCTTGTTCCCGTGTGGCGGCGCCAGGATTCGAACCTGGGAAGGCTGAGCCGGCAGATTTACAGTCTGCTCCCTTTGGCCGCTCGGGCACACCGCCGGGTTGTGCCGCCAATCGCCCCGCCTTCGGCGGTGCTCCTTGGCAACGACGTAAACAATACCTGATGCACAGGGGTGCTTCGCCACCCGATTGATCTCCACTCCCGGGGTCGCGGGGTGGCTAGGCTGGTGCGGATGCGGCCCGGCACGACGCCGGGCCCGGCGGCCGCCGCCGCGCACGCCGGCACGCACCCGACCAGCACCCCGATACAAGGAGCCACAGGACATGGCCGACTCCAGTTTCGACATCGTCTCGAAGGTCGAGCGGCAGGAGGTCGACAACGCCCTCAACCAGGCCGCCAAGGAGATCTCGCAGCGCTACGACTTCAAGGGCGTCGGCGCCTCCATCTCGTGGTCCGGTGACAAGATCCTCATGGAGGCGAACTCCGAGGACCGGGTGAAGGCTGTCCTCGACGTCTTCCAGTCCAAGCTGATCAAGCGCGGTATCTCGCTGAAGGCGCTCGACGCGGGCGAGCCGCAGCTCTCCGGCAAGGAGTACAAGATCTTCGCGTCGATCGAGGAGGGCATCTCCCAGGACAACGCGAAGAAGGTGGCGAAGATCATCCGCGACGAGGGCCCCAAGGGCGTGAAGGCCCAGGTCCAGGGTGACGAGCTGCGGGTCAGCTCCAAGAGCCGCGACGACCTGCAGACCGTGATCGCCCTGCTCAAGGGCAAGGACTTCGACTTCGCGCTGCAGTTCGTGAACTACCGGTAGGACTCCGGCAGGACCTGAACGGGAGGGGTGGGCACCGGCCGGGGCCCACCCCTCGGTCAGTCGCGTGAGTTGCCGAACAGGATGCGGTAGACGATCAGCAGCACCAGCGAGCCGCCGACGGCCGCTGCCCAGGTGGCGCCGTCGTAGAAGTCCTTGCTGATCGGGTGGTCCAGCCAGCGGGCCGAGATCCAGCCGCCGATGAACGCGCCCGCGACGCCGATGAGGGTCGTGCCGATGAAGCCGCCGGGGTCGCGGCCCGGCAGCAGGACCTTGGCGATGGCTCCGGCCAGCAGTCCCAGGATGATCCAACCGATGATGCCCATGCCGTGAACCTGCCCTTCCGCGCTGTGTCCGCGCTGTCCGGTCCCTGATGTTCCGGTGCGGATCGGCTGACCCACGCGCGTGTGTTCGTGTTGTGTTGATGAAGGGGACGTCACCGGCCCACCCCCCGGTTGCGGCGGTCAGTAGGGTGCGGCGCATGACACGCACCGGTACCGCCCTGCGACGCACCCTGGGGGTGCGGGACGCAGTGGTCGTCGGCCTCGGGTCGATGGTCGGGGCCGGTGTCTTCTCGGCCCTGGGACCCGCCGCGCGCGCGGCCGGCCCGGGACTGCTGCCGGGGCTCGCCGTCGCGGCCGTGGTGGCCTACTGCAACGCCCTGTCCTCGGCTCGTCTCGCTGCCCGCTATCCGGCCTCGGGCGGCACGTACGTGTACGGGCGGGAGCGGCTCGGCGCCTTCTGGGGCTATCTCGCCGGCTGGGCGTTCGTGGTCGGCAAGACGGCCTCCTGCGCGGCCATGGCGCTCACCGTGGGCGCCTATGTCTGGCCTGGGCAGGCGCACGCGGTGGCGGTCGCGGCCGTGGTGGCGCTGACCGCCGTGAACTACGGCGGGATCCAGAAGTCGGCGTGGCTGACGCGGGTGATCGTGGCCGTCGTGCTGGCCGTCCTCGCGGCCGTGGTCGTCGTCTGCCTGACCTCCGGCCGGGCCGACGCCGGGCGGCTCGGCATCGGGGCGTCGTCGGGTGCAGGCGGGGTCCTTCAGGCCGCCGGGCTGCTGTTCTTCGCGTTCGCCGGGTACGCGCGGATCGCGACCCTGGGCGAAGAGGTCCGCGACCCGGCGCGCACGATTCCGCGTGCCATCCCGCTGGCTCTGGGGATCGCCCTGCTGGTGTACGCGTGCGTGGCCGTCGCGGTTCTCGGTGTCCTCGGCGCGGACCGCCTCGGTCGAGCGGCGGCGCCGCTGGCCGACGCGGTACGGGCGGCCGGGGTGCCGGGGCTCGTGCCCGTGGTGCGGGCGGGCGCGGTGGTGGCCGCGCTGGGTTCGCTGCTGGCGCTCATCCTCGGGGTGTCCCGTACGACGCTCGCCATGGCCCGGGACAGGCACCTGCCGGGGGCGCTGGCGGCCGTGCACCCGCGCTTCCAGGTCCCGCACCGGGCGGAGCTGGCCGTGGGCGCGGTGGTCGCCGTGCTCGCCGCGACGGCGGACCTGCGCGGCGCGATCGGCTTCTCCTCCTTCGGCGTGCTGGCCTACTACGCCGTCGCCAACGCCTCGGCCTGGACGCTGAGTCCGGCCCCGCTGTCCCGGGTGGTACCGGTGGTGGGCCTGCTGGGCTGCGCCACGCTGGCGTTCGCGCTGCCCGCGCTCTCGGTGGCCGCGGGGGCGGGCGTGCTCGCGGTGGGCGTGGCGGCCTACGGCGTACGACGGTGGTGGGCGGGACGGCACGCCGCGTGATGTGCCGTCAGCGCGCGAGTGGCCGTCCGCGCACTGCGCGCCCGCTGCCCGTCGGTGTGTTCAACGGGCCGCGAACGGCTGGTCCGTCGGGACGATCTCGCGGCCCAGAGGCAGCAGGGAGACCGGGATCAGCTTGAAGTTGGCGATACCGAACGGGATGCCGATGATCGTGACGCACAGGGCGATGCCGGTGACGATGTGGGCGAGCGCCAGCCACCAGCCGGCCAGGATCAGCCACAGGACGTTGCCGACGCAGGAGGGGGCGCCCGCGTCGCGGCGCTCGACCGTGGTGTACCCGAAGGGCCACAGCGCGTAGACACCGATGCGGAAGGCGGCGATGCCGAACGGGATGCCGATGATCGTGACACACAGCAGCACGCCGGCGAACAGGTAACCGAGGAACAGCCAGAAGCCGCTCAGGATGATCCAAATGACGTTCAGGATGGTTCTCACTGGTGGCCACCTGCCATCTTCTCGAGCCGGGCGATCCGCTCCGCCATCGGCGGGTGTGTGGAGAACATCTTGGACAGCCCCTGACCCGGACGGAACGGGTTGGCGATCATCATGTGACTCGCGGTCTCGATCCGGGGTTCGGGCGGCAGCGGGAGCTGCTTGGTGCCCATCTCCAGCTTGCGCAACGCGCGCGCGAGGGCGAGCGGGTCGCCGGTGAGCTGGGCTCCCGAGGCGTCCGCCTCGTACTCCCGGGAACGGCTGATGGCCAGCTGGATGAGGCTGGCGGCGAGCGGGCCCAGGATCATGATCATGAGCATGCCGAGCAGGCCGGGACCGTCGTCGTCGTCCGAGCGGCCGATCGGGATCAGCCAGGCGAAGTTCACCAGGAACATGATCACCGAGGCCAGGGCGCCGGCCACCGAGGAGATGAGGATGTCCCGGTTGTAGACGTGGCTCAGTTCGTGGCCGATGACCCCGCGCAGTTCGCGCTCGTCCAGCAGGCGCAGGATGCCTTCGGTGCAGCACACGGCCGCGTTGCGCGGGTTGCGGCCCGTGGCGAAGGCGTTGGGGGCTTCCGTCGGGGAGATGTACAGCCGGGGCATGGGCTGGCGGGCCTGCGTGGACAGCTCGCGCACCATTCGGTACAGCGCCGGGGCCTCGAACTCGCTGACCGGGCGGGCGCGCATCGCGCGTAGTGCGAGCTTGTCGCTGTTCCAGTACGCGTACGCGTTCGTGCCGAGGGCGATCAGGACCGCGACGATCAGTCCGGCGCGGCCGAAGAAGCTGCCGATGACGATGATGAGTGCGGACAGTCCCCCGAGGAGTACGGCGGTCCTGAGCCCGTTGTGCCGGCGGTGCACGGTGCGCCCTCCAAGTCGTGCAACTGGGGAACACTTCGGTCCAGTGGACCCTCCCGCTGGAGACAACGCCAGGCGGCGGTCCCGAGTTCCCTGGTGTGTGCGGCGGCACGGATCGGCCGTACGGGTGACGTGCGCCTTCGGCCTCACGCGCGCGTGGTGGCACGTGTGCCCCACGCGCGCGTGGCGACTCCTCAGAACAGGCCGGTGGCCGCGAAGCGGAGGACCAGCTGGGGTGCTCCGGACAGGGCGACGCCGAGCACTCCGGTCAGGGCGATGGCGGCCGTGATGGGGGCCGGGACGCGGTGCCGGGCGGGTTCGCCTTCGGGTGCCCGGAAGAGCAGGGCCGTCCACTGCAGGTAGTAGAAGAGGGCGATCACGACGTTCACGGCCATGACGACGGCGAGCCAGCCCAGGCCCGCGTCGACGGCCGCCGAGAACACGGTGACCTTGGCGAACAGGCCGATGATGCCCGGCGGCAGCCCGGCCAGGCAGAGCAGGAAGAAGGCCAGGAGGAGCGCGGTGAGCGGGTTGGTGGCGTACAGGCCCCGGTAGTCGGCGATCCGGTTCAGGGTCCGGCTGCGACCCACCAGGGCCGCCACGGCGAACGCGCCGAGGTTCACGGCGGCGTACATCAGGGCGTACGCGACCGTCGAGCCGATCGCCTTCTGGGGGTCCTTGGCGTATCCGGCGGCGGCGATCGGCACCAGGAGGTAACCGGCCTGGCCCACGGAGGACCAGGCGAGCAGTCGTACGGCGCTGTACGCGCGCGTGGCCTGCTGGCGCAGGGCGCCGACGTTGCCGATGGTCATGGTGAGGGCGGCCAGAGCGGCGAGCGCGGGCCCCCAGACGTCGGCGTACGACGGGAACGCGACCACGGTGACGAGGATCAGGCCGGAGAAGCCGACCGCCTTGCCGACGACCGAGAGGTAGGCGGCGACGGGCAGGGGTGCCCCCACGTAGGTGTCGGGCACCCAGAAGTGGAAGGGCACGGCGGCCGTCTTGAAGGCGAAGCCGACGAGGGTCAGGACGACCCCGGTCTGGGCCAGGGTGTGCAACTGACCGTCGACGTGCGTCAGGCGCTGGGCGACCTGGGTGAGGTAGAGGGTGCCGGTGGAGGCGTACACGAAGCTGATGCCCATCAGGCTCACCGCGGTGGCGGTGACCGAGGACAGGAAGAACTTCAGGGCGGCCTCGGAGGACCGCTTGTCGCCGTGCCGGATGCCCACCAGGGCGAAGGCCGGCAGGGAGGCGACCTCCAGGGCGACGATCAGCGTCGCCAGGTCGCGGGAGGCGGGCAACAGGGCGGCGCCGGCCGCGGAGGACAGCAGCAGGAACCAGAACTCGCCCGCCGGGACGCGCCGTCGGTCGTCGTCGAGGTTCGTGACCGACAGCAGGGCCGCCAGCAGGGCGCCGCCCAGGACCAGGAACTGGATGACGAGCGTGAACCGGTCCGCGGTGTAGCTGCACGCGCGCGCGTGGCCGGTCAGGCAGAAGGTGCTGCGGTCGCCGTCCCGGAGAGGCAGGAGCAGCAGGGCGGCCGCGGCCAGTCCGGCGACCGAGACCCAGCCGAGCACGGCCTTGCGGGGCTCGGGCACGAAGAGGTCGGCGACGAGGACGACGATCGCCACGGCCGCGGCGACGGTGGGCGGGGCGATGGCCAGCCAGTCGACGGACTGGACCATCGACTCGGCGAGCGGCTGGGCGCTCATCGGGTGCCTCCTGCGAGGAGCTGCTGCACGGCCGGGTCGGTCAGGCCGAGCAGGGACCTGGGCCACAGTCCGGCGACGACGGTGAGGGTGACGAGCGGGGTCCAGGCGGCGAACTCGTACCCGCGGACGTCGGCGAGCTTCGGGACCTCCTGTTCCACTCCGCCCATGCAGACCCGGCGGACCACGATCAGCATGTACGCGGCCGTCAGCAGGGTGCCGAACGCGCCGATGGACATGAAGGTGAGGAACGCGGGCCGGCTGAGGTCGGCGGCGGGGTCGAACGCGCCGAACAGGGCCAGCATCTCGCCCCAGAATCCGGCGAGTCCGGGCAGGCCGAGCGAGGCGACGGCGCCGAAGGCGAGCAGGCCGCCGAGGCGCGGGGCCCTTCCGTACAGGGCGGCGCCCGTCTCCTCGGCGAGGGTGTCGAGGTCGGTGGTGCCGGTGCGGTCCTTCAACGCGCCGACCAGGAAGAACAGCAGGCCGGTGATGAGGCCGTGGGCGATGTTGGCGAACAGGGCGCCGTTCACGCCGGTCGGGGTCATCGTGGCGATGCCGAGCAGGACGAAGCCCATGTGGCCGACGGAGGAGTAGGCGATGAGGCGCTTGAGGTCGCCCTTCGCGCCCCGCTTGGCCAGGGCCAGGCACGCCAGGGATCCGTAGATGATCCCGACGACGGCGAACGCGGCGAGGTAGGGCGCGAAGGTGTGGAAGCCGTGCGGCGCGATCGGCAGCAGGATCCGGACGAACCCGTACGTACCCATTTTCAGCAGGACACCGGCCAGCAGGACGGAGCCGACGGTCGGGGCCGCGGTGTGGGCGTCGGGCAGCCAGCTGTGCAGCGGCCACATCGGCGTCTTGACCGCGAGCCCGATCCCGATCGCCAGAACGGCGATGACCTGCACGGATGTGGTCAGCGACCGGCCGTTGTCAGTGGCGAGTGCCACCATGTCGAACGTGCCCGCCTTGATTCCGATCAGAAGCAGGCCGAGCAGCATGACGACGGAGCCGAGCAGCGTGAACAGGATGAACTTCCACGCGGCCCGGGTCCGGCCCTCGCCGCCCCACCGGGCGATGAGGAAGTACATCGGGATGAGCACCGTCTCGAACGCGAGGAAGAACAGCAGCAGGTCGAGGACGGCGAAGGTCGCGAGGGTGCCGGACTCGAGCAGGAGCAGCAGCGCGACGAACGCCTTCGGGGACGGGCCCGAGGGCAGCTTGAAGTACGAGTAGAGCGCGCAGAGGAAGCTCAGCAGCGCGGTCAGGACCAGGAGGGGGAGGGAGATGCCGTCGATGCCGAGGTGGATCCGCACGTCCAGTGCGGGGATCCAGCTGATGTCGGTCGTGGCCTGCATCTTCGACGGATGGTCGTGGTCGAAGCCGAGCGCGAGGACGATCGCGGCGATGAGGACCACGCCGGTGACGGTGACGCCGTGCCGGAGCACCGCCTGCTCGGGTGACTTCCCCTTCAGTCCGGGCGGGGCCGGCAGGAGAGCGGCGACGGCGCCCAGGAGCGGGCCGACGACGACGAATGCCAGAAGGAACTGCATCAGGGACTCGTTGATATCGATCACGCCTGCTCACGCTCCGGTCGCGACGAGGACGACGGCGACCGCCAGGACGACGGTGCCGGCGAGCAGCGCGCTCACATAGGTCTGCACATTGCCGGTCTGCGCGCGCCGTACGGCGGCCCCGAGGAACCGGGGCAGCGCGGCGGCGCCGCGTACATAGGTGTCGACGACCTCGCGGTCGAGGAACCGGACGAGACTCGCTCCGGCCTGGACCGGGCGAACGAACAGCGCCGCGTACACCGCGTCCAGATGGAAGCCGACGGCCGCGTGCCGGTGCAGCGGACCGAGCAGCAGCCGCCCGGGATCCGCCGGGTCGGGGGCGTAGGCGATGTCGCCGTAGGCCGGCTGGTGGGTGGCGATGGCCTCGGCCTCGACCAGGCCGGCGTCGCCCTCCGGGTGGGCGGCGACCGCGCCGAGCGGGGCTCGGGCGGCGAGCGCGGAGGTGCGCTGCCAGGCGCCGTACGTGAGCAGTCCGCCGACCAGGGCGAGGCCCGTGCCGAGGATCGAGGTGAGAAGGGTGGGGGTCAGGTCGCGGCCGTCGAACCAGCCGGGCAGCGAGCGGTAGGCGAGCCCACCGAAGGCCAGGGAGGGGATCGCGAGCACCCACAGCACCACGGTCATCGTCAGCGGCTGACGGCCGTGGTCGGGGGCCTCGATGCCCCGGCCGCGGAAGGCCAGCAGCCACAGCCGGGTCGCGTAGGCGGCGGTGAGCAGGGCGGTGACCAGGCCGGCGACGAGGACGATCCAGCCCGCCGCGCCGGGCACCTGCTCGGTGTGGCCGTCGGTGACGTGTTCGGCGGCGCCGAGGACGGACTCCTTGGAGAAGAAGCCGCTGAAGGGCGGGATCGCGGCGAGCGCGAGCAGCGCCACGGTCATCGTCCAGTAGGCGTCCGGGATGCGGTCGCGCAGGCCGTGCATCCGGGACATGGCGGCCAGCGAGTTGGTGCCGGCGGCGTGAATGATCACGCCGGCCGCGAGGAACAGCAGCGCCTTGAAGGCGCCGTGGGACAGGAGGTGGAAGACGGCGGCACCGCGATCGCCGACGGCGAGGGCGCCGGTCATGTAGCCCAGCTGGCCGATCGTCGAGTAGGCGAGGACGCGCTTGATGTCGTCCTGGGCGAGCGCGGCCAGACCCGAGCCGGTCATGGTCACGGCGGCCATGACGGCGAGGACCACCATCGCGGCCGAGGAGGCCTCGAAGACAGGAAGGAGACGGGCGACGAAGTAGACACCGGCGGCGACCATGGTCGCGGCGTGGATCAGCGCCGAGACGGGGGTGGGGCCCGCCATCGCGTCCGGCAGCCAGGTGTGCAGCGGGAACTGCGCCGACTTGCCCGCCACGCCGGCGAGCAGCAGCAGGGCGATCAGTGTCGGGTGATCGAGGCCGCCGCTCGCGACGGCACCGAGGACGCGGGTGATGCGGAACGACCCGGCGTCGGTGCCGAGGGCGAACAGGCCGATGAGGAAGGGCACGTCGCCGAGCTTGGTGACCAGGAAGGCCTTCAGGGAGGCGGCGCGGGCCTCGGGGGTCTCCCAGTAGTGGCCGACCAGGAAGTAGGAGCAGATGCCCATGACTTCCCAGCCGACCAGCAGCACGATCAGGTCGCCCGAGTAGACGACCAGGAGCATCGCGGAGGTGAACAGGGAGACGAGAGCGGCGTAGGAGGGGTAGCGCGGGTCGTCGCGCAGGTAGCCCGTCGAGTAGATCTGCACGCACGTGGCGACGAAGGCGACCAGGACGGCGACGAGCGCGGCGAAGCCGTCGATGTCCAGGGCGAGCTCGATGGGGACCGACCCGGTGGGCGTCAGCTCGGTATGGGCCTCGATCGCCTGGCCACCGCCCTGCCGTACGGCGACCAGCGCGGCCACCACGAGCGCGGCCAAGGGCGGCAGCACGGCGAGCGGGCGGACGAAACCGGGGGTGGTGCGGCCCAGGAGCAGGCCCGCCGCGGCACCCAGGAACGGCAGCACGGGGACGAGGACGGCGAGGGTGGTCGTGGTCACGCGGTGGCCTCAGCCTTCTCGGCCGCGGAGGAGTCGGGGCCGTCGGTCTCGGGGCCCTCGGCGGTGTCGCGGAGCTTGTCGATGTCGGCGGTGCCGCGGTTGCGGTGGACGGCGAGGACGATCGCCAGTCCGATGCCGATCTCGGCCGCGGCGATGGCGATGGTGAACAGGGTCAGCGCCTGGCCGGAGTGCAGGGTCTCCTCGGCGGTCCGGCTGAGCCAGACGTCGAAGGCGACGAGGTTGAGGTTGACGGCGTTGAGCATCAGCTCGACCGACATCAGGACCAGGATCGCGTTGCGGCGGGCGAGGACGCCGTACAGGCCGGTGCAGAAGAGGAGGGCGGAGAGTACGGCGGGGTAGGCGAGGTGCATCAGCGGGCGCCTTCCTGCTCGCCGGGGGAACTCGCGGGGCTGGTCGCCGCGCTGGTCGCCGGGCTGGTCGCGGGGGTGTCAGCCGGGGTTGCGGCGGGAGCGGCCGCACCGGAGGCGGCCGCGTCCGCCTTCGCCTTCCGGGACAGGACGATCGCGCCGACCAGGGCCGCGAGGAGCAGGACGGAGAGGGCCTCGAAGGGCAGCACCCAGTTCTGGAAGAGGCTCTGCCCGGTGACGCGGGTGGTGCCGGCGGCCGGGCCGTCCAGGTCGATCCAGGTGGTGCGGAAGGCGTCGACGACCACCCAGACCAGGGCGCCGGCGGCGGCGACCGCGACGGTCAGGGCGGCCCAGCGGTTGCCGGAGTCGGCGTCCGGCGAGCGGCCGATGGGGGCCCTGGTGAGCATCAGACCGAACAGGAGGAGGACGACGACGGAACCGACGTAGATCAGGACCTGCACCCAGGCGATGAACTCGGCCGTGAGCAGCAGGTACTCCACGGCGAGGCCACCGAGGGCGACCACGAGCCACAGGGCGGCGTGCACCAGCTGCCGGGTGGTGACCGTGACGAGCGCGGCGCCGAGGGTGGCCAGGCCGACGAGGAGAAAGGCGATCTCGACCCCGGTCGGGGACAGGAAGCCGTGCTGGGCTGCGGCGAGGCTCACGACTCACCCTCCTGCGGTTCTGCCGGTTCGGCCTGTGTGGCGGCCAGTTTCTCGGCGGTCTTGCGGGCGGCGGCGATCTCCTTCGGCTCCTCCGCCGCGGGGTCCAGGGCGGGCGGGGCCGGAACGGTCCACATCCACTCGCGGAGCTTGTCGCGCTCGTGGGTGAGGTCGCGGATGTCGGTCTCGGCGTACTCGAACTCCGGGGACCAGAACAGGGCGTCGAAAGGACAGACCTCGATGCAGATACCGCAGTACATGCACAAAGAGAAGTCGATGGCGAAGCGGTCGAGGACGTTGCGGCTGCGCTCACGTCCGCCCGGGGCCACCGGGGGGACCGTCTCCTTGTGGGAGTCGATGTAGATGCACCAGTCCGGGCACTCGCGGGCGCACAGCATGCAGACGGTGCAGTTCTCCTCGAACAGGCCGATCACGCCGCGGGTGCGGGGCGGCAGCTCGGGCAGGGCGTCCGGGTACTGCTCGGTGACGGTCTTCTTCGTCATCGTGCGCAGGGTGACGGCCAGACCCTTGGCGAGGCCGGAGCCGGGGAAGGGGGCCATGGTTAGGAGATCACCACCTTGACGATGCCGGTGAGGGCGATCTGGGCGAGGGAGAAGGGGACGAGGAGCGTCCAGGAGAGCTTCTGGAGCTGGTCCTCACGCAGCCGGGGGTAGGTGACACGGAGCCAGATGACGACGAACGCGAGAATCGCGGTCTTCAGCAGGGTCCATAGCCAGCCCAGGCCGTCGGCACCCCACGGGCCGTGCCAGCCGCCCAGGAAGAGAACGGTGGTCAGGCCGCACAGGACGACGATGCCCGCGTACTCGGCGAGCAGGAACAGGGCGAAACGCAGGCCCGTGTACTCGGTGTACGCGCCGAAGATGATCTCCGAGTCGGCGACGGGCATGTCGAACGGCGGACGCTGCAGTTCGGCGAGTCCGGCGACGAAGAAGATGATCGCGCCGACGATCTGCCAGGGCACCCACCACCAGTGGAAGGCGTGCAGGATGCCGGGGAGGGAGACGGTGCCCGCCGCCATCGCGACCGAGGCCGCCGCCAGCAGCATGGGCAGTTCGTAGGCGAGCAGCTGGGCGGCCGTGCGCAAGCCGCCGAGCAGGGAGAACTTGTTCGCGCTGGCCCAGCCGGCCATGAGCGAGCCCAGCACGCCGACGCCCATCACCGCGAGCACGAAGAACACGCCCGCGTCGATGACCTGGCCGACGGCGCCCTCGCTCGGGCCGATCGGGATGGCGAGCAGGACGAGGAGGTACGGCAGCAGGGCCACGGCGGGGGCGAGCTGGAAGACGCGGCGGTCGGCGCCCGCCGGGACCACGTCCTCCTTCTGGGCGAACTTCACGCCGTCCGCGATGAGCTGGGCCCAGCCGTGGAAGCCACCCGCGTACATCGGGCCGAGCCGGCCCTGCATATGGGCCATCACCTTGTGCTCGGTCTGGCCGACGATCAGCGGGAACGTGAGGAAGACGACGAACACGACCAGGAGTCGCAGGGCGACGTCCAGCGCGTCGTTCACTGCGGGCCTCCTGTGGGGTGGTCGGGCTGGCCGGATTCACCGGCGGGCTCGTTGGGCTCGCCGGGCTGGTCGGGCTCGCCGGGCTCATCGGGGGTGCCGGGTTTGCGACGGTGCTCGGCGGTTTCGCGGGGTTGCCCGGTTCCGCGGGATTGCTCGCCGCGGCGTTGGGCGGGCTCCTCGGGGGTCTCCCGGGGTTCCGCCGGTTCCTCCGGGCGGGACCGGGGCGTCGGCGCGGGCTCGTCGAAGGCCGGGCGGGCGTGGTGCCAGGGGGCGTCCGAGCTGCGCGGGGTGGTGCTCCGGCGTGCGGGCCGGGCGGCACTGCCCGGTTCCGTCGGCGCAGGTTCCGTCGGCGCAGGTTCCGCGGGCTCGGCCGGCCCAGTTTCCGTCGGCACAGGTTCCATCGACGCTGTCGGCTCAGCCGGTGCCGGCGCCGGTTCCTGTGCTGGTGCTGGTGCCGGTGCCGGGTCTGTGGGCCGGGACCGCTGCGAGGTCGAGCCCTCCGAGGCGGTGCGCGCGCGACGCGGGCGTACCGGTGCCGGTGCGGGGGCGGCCACCTGCGGCGGGCCGGGCTCATGCGCCACCGAGGCCTCGGCGGCCGGTCCCTCCGCCGCCGCTGCCTGGGCCGCGTCGCCCTCGGCCGCGGCCTGCTTCTGTACCGCCGCGTCCTCGACCGGTACCGACGTGTCGTCGGCTGCTGCCGCGTCCTCGGCCGCCGCGGCCGTCTGGCTCACCGAGCCTTCGCTCGCGCTCCTCGTCCGGCGGGGCCGGGCCGGAGCACCGGCGGCTTCCGTCTGCGCGCCCCCGGCTCCCGTCTTCGCGCGCGCGGCCGGTGCCTGCGTACCGGCTCCCGTCTCCGTGCCCGTGGCCGGCGTCTGCGTGCCAGCTGCTGTCTCGGCCGGTGTCTGCGTGGCCGTGGCCGGCGTCTCCGTGCCAGCTGCCGTCTCCGTGGCCGGTGTCCGCGTGGCCGTGACCGGCGCCTCCGTGCCCGTGGCAGGCGTCTCCGTCCTCGTGGCCGGTGTCTGCGTGGCCGGGGCGCCGGGGGCGGTGGCCTCCTGTGCCGTCCGCGTGTCCGTGGCGCCGTCCGCAGCGGCTGCCTCCGTCTGGCTGGCGGAGCCCTGCGCCGCCGAACGGGTGCGGCGGTCCGGACGTTCCCCGGCCGCGCGTGCGGGCCGGTCCCCCGTGGCGCGGCCCGCGGCCCGGGCCGGGCGGGCCGGGGCAGGGGGCAGCTGGCCCTTGAGCGGGCCCCACTCGTTCGGGTCGGGGACGCCCGGGGGCAGCATCTGGCGGCGCTTGGGACCGCCGTGATCGGACTCACCGGGTTCCTTCGCGCCCGGCCAGGCCTTGGCGACACGGGCGGCGAGGACGAAGTCCTTGCGGAGCGGGTGGCCTTCGAAGTTCTCGGGGAGCAGCAGGTGCTCCAGGCCGGGGTGGTTCGCGAAGACGACGCCGAACATCTCGTGGGTCTCGCGCTCGTGCCAGGTGGCGCCCGCGTAGACGCCGACGGCCGACGGGAGCGTCGGTGCCTCGTGCGGGACCGTCGTGCGGACGAGGAGCCGGCGGACCGGGTCCAGCGCGACGACATGGGCGGACACACGGAAGCCCGTGCCCGGTTCGTCGACCGCGCTCAGCCAGTCGAAGTAGGTGCAGGCCAGGGTCGTACGGGCGGTCTCCAGGGCGGTGAGCC
Source organism: Streptomyces sp. NPDC045022 (assembly GCF_056432605.1). Classification (NCBI taxonomy): domain Bacteria; kingdom Bacillati; phylum Actinomycetota; class Actinomycetes; order Kitasatosporales; family Streptomycetaceae; genus Streptomyces; species Streptomyces sp. NPDC045022. The sequence goes on along the minus strand of NZ_JBWKIR010000005.1, from coordinate 188,423 downwards.
AGGAGGACGCGGGTACGTCCACGGTCAGGACGTCGTACGACTCCTCGGCCGTGGCGTCCGTGCCGAAGAGGTCCTCGGCGGGCGCGGGCAGCCAACCGACCGTGCTCATCGGACGTCCCCCTCGGGGGCCGGAGCCGGGGGCTTGACCAGGTCGCTCTGCAGGGCGGCCACGGACGGCCGGGCGGAACCGGCGCCGTACCGCTCGCCCAGGGACTCGTGGGCGATCTTCTCCTGGAGCTTGAGGATGCCCTGGAGCAGCGCCTCGGGGCGCGGCGGGCAGCCGGGAACGTAGACGTCCACCGGGATGATCTGGTCGACGCCCTTGGTGACGGAGTACGAGTCCCAGTACGGGCCGCCGCAGTTGGAGCAGGCGCCGAAGGAGATGACGTACTTCGGCTCGGGCATCTGCTCGTACAGGCGCTTGACGGCGGGGGCCATCTTGTCCGTGACCGTGCCGGAGACGACCATCAGGTCGGCCTGGCGGGGGCCCGGTGCGAAGGGGATGACGCCGAGCCGGATGAAGTCGTGGCGGGCCATGGACGCGGCGATGAACTCGATCGCACAGCAGGCGAGGCCGAAGTTGAAGACCCACAGCGAGTAGCGGCGGCCCCAGTTCAGGACCACCTTCATCGGCTCGGGGGCCAGGCGTGCCAGGGCGCCCAGCCGCTTGGGCTCGGGCAGCGGAACGGGCTCGGAGACCGAGGGGTTCACGTCCATGCCAGGACGCCCTTCTTGTATGCGTACAGCAGGCCCACGGCGAGGAAGCCGAGGAAGACGAACATCTCCACGAGGGTCGTCGCGCCGTAGCCGGGGGCGGCGAAGACCGTCGCCCAGGGGAACAGGAAGATCGAGTCGACCGCGAAGATCACGTACAGGAAGGCGTAGACGTAGTAGCGGACCTGGGTGTGGGCCCAGCCCTCGCCGACGGGGTCGACGCCGCACTCGTAGGTCAGGAGTTTCTCGGGGGTCGGCACGACCGGGCGCAGCAGGCGGCCGGCGCCGAAGGCGACCGCGACGAACAGCACGCCGACGAGGGCGAGCAGTCCGACGACCGCATAGGACCGGAAGTAGCCGGCCGCGATGACGTTCGCCGTGGCGACCGGCGAGTTCCCCAACGTCTCCCGGACCATCCGTCCCTCGCTCCCTGACCTCGTGACCTAGTGAACTCTGTGCTGCAACGTGCTTCGAGGATCTCTACGCACGGGAGTCTAGGCCCTGATAAAGAAAGGGTAAGCAGCCCGTCACACCGTGAGACGCGGGGTGGGGGTCCGGGGCGAAGACCGGGGTGGGGATTTCCCCCCTCGGCGGAGGGCGGCATACCGCATGGCGCCACGGGTGCCGCGCACGGCAGGCTGACCGGTATGACCGCTCCCAGCTCCGCCGCCGGCCGGACCGACGGCATGCACCGGACCGACGGCGCCGATGGTACCGACGGTATCCACCGCGCCGACGGCATCGACCGGGCCGACGGCATCGACCGGGCCGAAGGCGCCGACCGCCTGCCCCGGCCTCGCCCGGCCTACGACGCGCACACCTGGAAGGAGATCGCGCATCTCCTGCTGAACCTGCCGTTGGCGGTGTTCGGCTTCACCTACGCGTTCACGGTGCTGGTCACCGGAGGGACGCTCACCCTCACCGTGATCGGCCTGCCGCTGCTCGCGCTCTGCCTGCTGGGCGCCCGGCAGCTGGGGAAGCTGGAACGGGCCCGGGCCCGCAGGCTGCTCGGGGTGCGGGTGGAGGAGCCGACGCCGCTGCCGCTCGCGAGGAGCGGAGGGCCGATGCAGCGGCTGTGGATGGCGCTGAAGGACCCGGTGGGCTGGCGGACGCTGCTGTACGACGCCATCCGGCTGCCCTGGGGCATCCTCACCTTCTGCACCGTGCTGGTGTCGCTCTTCGTGCTGTGGCCGGTGCTGCCGTACCTCGCGCGGGCGCTCGCGAACGTCGACCGGGCGATGGTGCGGGGGCTGCTGTCGCCCTCGGACGAACTGGAACGCCGCATCGCCGAACTGGAGTCCGATCGCGGGGTCGTGGTCGACACGGCGGCGGCGGACCTGCGCCGGATCGAGCGGGACCTGCACGACGGGGCCCAGGCCCGGCTGGTCAACCTGGCGATGGGTCTCGGCCTGGCCAAGGAGAAGCTGCTGGAGGACCCCGACACCGCGGCGGCGATGGTCGACGAGGCGCACGGCGAGGTGAAGCTGGCCCTGCAGGAGCTGCGCGATCTGGCCCGGGGCATCCATCCGGCGGTGCTCACGGACCGGGGCCTGGACGCGGCCCTGTCGTCGGTCGCCACCCGTTGCACGGTGCCGGTGAAGGTGACCGTGGACCTGCCGGCCCGGCCGGCGGAGGCCATCGAGGGCATCGCCTACTTCACCGTCTCCGAGCTGCTGCAGAACATCAGCAAGCACAGCCGGGCCCGGTCCGCCTCCGTCGACGTGTGGCGCTCGGAGGACCGGCTGCTCATCCAGGTCCGGGACGACGGCCGGGGTGGCGCCCGGCTGGACGGCGGCAGCGGCATGCGGGGCCTCGCGGAGCGGCTGGGTGCGGTGGACGGCCTGTTCGTACTCGACTCCCCGGCCGGTGGCCCGACGGTGATCACCGCGGAACTGCCGTGGCGGGACCGGAAGGCGTAACCGCACACCCCACCGGACGCATCGCCCACCCACCGTCCCCGGTCCCCGGTCCACCGGGGTGGGGAAAACCCCCGGTCCAAGACGCCGACGGCCTTCATGGCCCGGGGCCGCGCCGCGGACGACTCTGGAGATACGGCTGAACCGCCGCTCGGACGAGGAGAACGGGACGACAATCGATGGCCACGGAGTACGCGCAGGGATACGGGCGAGGGCACGGGCAGCCCGCCGGAACCGGTCACCGGCTGCCCGCCGCGCTGCGGGCGCCGTTCGAGGAACGCAGTTGGCGCGAGTTCGGCTATGTCCTGCTGAGTCTGCCGATCTCCACGCTCCTGTTCACCTGGACGGTGACGATGGCCTCGCTCGGGGCGGCCCTGCTGGTGACCTTCCTCGGCATCCCGGTGCTGGCGGCGGCACTGGCCGGCTGCCGCGGCTTCGGCGCGCTGGAGCGGGCGCGGGCCCGCGGGCTGCTCCAGGTGGACGTGGCCGCCCCGGAGCCGCTGCGGGTGGGCAAGCCGGGCGCGCTGGCCTGGATGGGCGCGGTGCTCAAGAGCGGTGCCTCCTGGCGGCAGCTGCTGTACGCGCTGGTCCAGTTCCCGTGGGCGGTGTTCTCGTTCTCGGTGGCCGTGAGCTTCTGGACCGCCGGCTGGTCGCTGCTGACGTATCCGCTGTGGTTCTGGGTGTTCCCGGCGTACGCCGGGACCGGCGGTCTGCAGCTGTTCGGAGACGCCCACCACAGCGTCTATCTCGACAACCCGTTCGAGATCACCGTGACCGCGCTGGTCGGGCTGCTGTTCACCCTGGCCACGCCCTGGCTCGTACGGGCGCTGACGACCGTGGACGGGCTGCTCGTACGCGGGTTGCTCGGGCCGTCGCCGCTGTCGGAGCGGGTGGTGGAGCTGGAGTCGGACCGGGGGGTGGTGGTCGACACGGCCGCGGCCGACCTGCGGCGCATCGAGCGGGACCTGCACGACGGGGCCCAGGCCCGGCTGGTCGGTCTGGCCATGGATCTGGGGCTGGCGAAGGAGAAGCTGCGGGAGGATCCGCGGGCCGCGGCCCGGATGGTGGAGGAGGCGCACGGCGAGGTGAAGACGGCGCTGCAGGAGCTGCGCGATCTCGCCCGGGGCATTCATCCGGCCGTACTGACCGACCGGGGGCTGGACGCGGCCCTGTCCGCGGTAGCCTCCCGCTGCACGGTGCCGGTGCGGGTCGAGGTCGACCTGCCCGCCCGGCCGGCCCCGGCCATCGAGGGCATCGCCTACTTCACCGTCTGTGAGCTGCTGCAGAACATCAGCAAGCACAGCGGGGCCCGGTCCGCGTCGGTGGACGTGTGGCGCTCGGAGGACCGGCTGATGCTGCAGGTGATCGACGACGGCGTGGGCGGCGCGGACGTCTCCCGCGGTTCGGGCCTGGCCGGACTCGCCGGCCGTCTGGACGCGGTGGACGGCATCCTCATGGTGGACTCACCGGTCGGCGGCCCGACCCGCGTGATCGCGGAACTGCCCTGGCGGACGTCCCCGTGAGGCGGATGCCTGCCTGATCCTGCTGCTTCCCCGTACTGCCCCGGACGTCGGTCTCCTCCACGCCGGTATTCCCAAGTGCTGCGGCGGCGCGGCCCGAATGCTGGAATGCTGGACTTCCGTATGGACGCGTCAAGGACGGGACGTCGTCGCGGGAGGCGGGCAGTGGGGGGCCGGAAGATCGTGGAGGACAGGGTGCGGGTGGTCATCGCCGAGGATTCAGTGCTGCTCAGAGAGGGCCTGACCCGGTTGCTGACCGACCGTGGGCACGATGTGGTGGCCGGTGTCGGGGACGCGGAAGCGCTGGTGAAGACCATCGCGGACCTGGACGGGCAGGGTGCGCTGCCCGACGTGGTGGTGGCGGACGTACGGATGCCACCGACGCACACCGACGAGGGCGTGCGGGCGGCCGTGACGCTGCGCAAGGCGCACCCGGGGCTCGGGGTGCTGGTGCTGTCGCAGTACGTGGAGGAGCGCTACGCCACCGAGCTGTTGGCCGGTTCCAGCCGGGGCGTGGGTTATCTGCTCAAGGACCGGGTCGCGGAGGTCCGGGAGTTCGTCGACGCGGTGGTGCGGGTGGCCGAGGGTGGTACGGCGCTGGACCCGGAGGTGGTCGCGCAGCTTCTCGGCCGCAGCCGCAAGCAGGACGTGCTGGCGGGGCTCACCCCGCGGGAGCGCGAGGTGCTCGGGCTGATGGCCGAGGGCCGTACGAATTCGGCGATCGCCCAGCAGCTGGTGGTCAGCGACGGGGCCGTGGAGAAGCACGTCAGCAACATCTTCCTGAAGCTCGGTCTGGCCCCGAGCGGCGGCGACCACCGGCGTGTGCTGGCCGTTCTCACCTATCTGAACTCGTGACGGCCTCTCCTCTGAACTCGTGACGGCATCTCCGAACCCCTGTGACGGACCCTCCGAACCCGTGCCGGACTCTCCGAACACCCTCCGAACCCGTGCCGGACTGCGAACCCCCGTGACGGACGACGGGAGCGGGAGGACGGAACCCGGGGATCCGGGGGACGCGCGGGGAGCGCCTTGAGGGGTGCTTGAGAGATGCCGGACATCATGGGAGGTCCAGCGCGACAGGCCGTCCCGAAATGTCATCCGATCCGTGGATGACCTCGGGAAGGCGACCCTGACCGACGTAGGGTTGATCCTGGGATGGTCCGCGGGACAGACCACGCCCCGGACAGCCGCCTCGAAGGAGGTCCAGTTCAGTGACCAGCCAGGTCAGCAGCCCAGCGGAGCCGACCGACGGATCGGTCGTGGGAGAGCAGCGCAAACCGGGCGGAGCCAAGGACGTGCGGCGCCTGGACCGGGTGATCATCCGGTTCGCGGGGGACTCGGGTGACGGCATGCAGCTCACCGGGGACCGGTTCACCTCGGAGACCGCGTCCTTCGGCAACGACCTCTCCACCCTCCCGAACTTCCCCGCCGAGATCCGCGCCCCCGCCGGCACCCTGCCCGGCGTCTCCTCGTTCCAGCTCCACTTCGCCGACCACGACATCCTCACCCCGGGCGACGCACCGAACGTGCTGGTCGCGATGAACCCGGCCGCGCTGAAGGCGAACATCGGCGATCTGCCGCGCGGCGCCGAGATCATCGTCAACACGGACGAGTTCACCAAGCGGGCGCTGCAGAAGGTGGGCTACGACAGCTCGCCGCTGGAAGACGGCACGCTCGACGGATACAACCTCCACCCGGTACCGCTGACCACGCTCACGGTCGAGGCACTCAAGGAGTTCGACCTCTCCCGCAAGGAGGCCGAGCGCAGCAAGAACATGTTCGCGCTGGGCCTGCTGAGCTGGATGTACCACCGGCCCACCGAGGGCACCGAGCGGTTCCTGAAGTCGAAGTTCGCGAAGAAGCCGCACATCGCGGAGGCCAACATCGCCGCGTTCCGGGCGGGCTGGAACTTCGGCGAGACGACTGAGGACTTCGCGGTCTCCTACGAGGTCTCTCCGGCCGCCAAGGCGTTCCCGGTCGGCACCTACCGGAACATCTCCGGCAACCTCGCCCTGGCCTACGGCCTGATCGCCGCCTCACAGCAGGCTGACTTGCCGCTGTACCTGGGGTCGTACCCGATCACGCCGGCCTCGGACATCCTGCACGAACTGAGCCGGCACAAGAACTTCGGTGTGCGGACCTTCCAGGCGGAGGACGAGATCGCGGGCATCGGTGCGGCGCTGGGCGCGGCGTTCGGCGGCTCGCTGGCGGTCACGACCACGTCCGGGCCGGGCGTGGCGCTCAAGAGCGAGACGATCGGGCTCGCGGTCTCCCTGGAGCTGCCGCTGCTGGTCGTCGACATCCAGCGCGGCGGCCCGTCCACCGGCCTGCCGACCAAGACCGAGCAGGCGGACCTGCTGCAGGCGATGTACGGCCGCAACGGCGAGGCCCCGGTGCCGGTGGTCGCGCCCAGAACCCCGGCGGACTGCTTCGACGCGGCGCTGGAGGCGGCCCGGATCGCGCTGACGTACCGGACCCCCGTCTTCCTGCTCTCCGACGGCTATCTGGCCAACGGCTCCGAGCCGTGGCGGATCCCGGACCTGGACGAACTGCCGGATCTGCGCGTGCGGTTCGCCTCCGGTCCGAACCACACCCTGGCGGACGGCACGGAGGTCTTCTGGCCCTACAAGCGGGACCCGCAGACCCTCGCCCGGCCGTGGGCGATCCCGGGCACGCCGGGCCTGGAGCACCGCATCGGCGGCATCGAGAAGCAGGACGGCTCGGGCAACATCTCCTACGACCCGGCCAACCACGACTTCATGGTCCGCATCCGCCAGGCCAAGGTCGACGGGATCGAGGTCCCGGACGTCGAGGTCGACGACCCGCACGGCGCGCGGACGCTGGTGCTGGGCTGGGGCTCGACGTACGGCCCGATCACGGCGGCGGTACGGCGGCTGCGCGCGGCCGGCGAGTCGATCGCGCAGGCGCACCTGCGCCACCTCAACCCCTTCCCGCGCAACCTCGGACATGTGCTGGAGCAGTACGACAAGGTGGTCGTCCCGGAGATGAACCTGGGGCAGCTGGCCACCCTGATCCGGGCGAAGTACCTGGTCGAGGCCCACTCCTACAACCAGGTCAACGGCATGCCGTTCAAGGCGGAACAGCTCGCCGCGGCGCTGAAGGAGGCCATCGATGACTGACGCCACCCACGGGCTGCTGCAGCTGGTCCCCAAGGCCGAGGCCAAGCAGTCGATGAAGGACTTCAAGTCGGACCAGGAAGTGCGCTGGTGTCCGGGCTGCGGTGACTACGCGATCCTTGCCGCCGTGCAGGGCTTCATGCCCGAGCTGGGGCTGGCCAAGGAGAACATCGTCTTCGTCTCCGGCATCGGCTGCTCCTCCCGGTTCCCGTACTACATGAACACCTACGGGATGCACTCCATCCACGGCCGCGCCCCGGCGATCGCGACCGGCCTGGCCTCCTCCCGCCGCGATCTGAGCGTGTGGGTCGTCACCGGCGACGGCGACGCCCTGTCCATCGGCGGCAACCACCTGATCCACGCGCTGCGCCGCAATGTGAACCTGAAGATTCTGCTGTTCAACAACCGGATCTACGGCCTGACCAAGGGCCAGTACTCGCCGACCTCCGAGGTCGGCAAGATCACCAAGTCGACGCCCATGGGTTCGCTGGACGCACCGTTCAACCCGGTGTCGCTGGCGATCGGCGCGGAGGCGTCCTTCGTGGCACGCACGATCGACTCCGACCGCAAGCACCTGACCGAGGTGCTGCGCGCCGCCGCCGACCATCCGGGCACGGCCCTGATCGAGATCTACCAGAACTGCAACATCTTCAACGACGGCGCGTTCGACGCCCTGAAGGACAAGCAACAGGCCGAGGAGACGCTGATCCGGCTGGAGCACGGGCAGCCGATCCGCTTCGGCGCCGACGGGACACGCGGTGTCGTCCGCAACCCGGCCACCGGCGACTTGGAGGTCGTCACCGTCACGCCGGCGAACGAGGCGGACGTCCTGGTGCACGACGCGCACGCCGCGTCCCCCACCACCGCCTTCGCGCTGTCCCGCCTCGCCGACCCGGACACCCTGCACCACACCCCGATCGGTGTCCTCCGCTCGGTGGAACGGCCGGTGTACGACACGGCGATGGCCGATCAGCTCGACGCCGCGATCGAGCAGCGGGGCAAGGGCGACCTGACCGCGCTGCTGGCCGGCGGCGACACCTGGACGGTCGTCGGCTGAGTTCCTCGCTGCTTCACGAGGCCCGGGATCTGAGCTCCCGGGCCTCGTCGTAGGCCCGGCGGGCGTTCTCCACCTCGCCCATGCGGTCATGGGTCCACTGGGCCAGGGAGCGCACCTGCTCCGCCGCCTCGCGGCCGAGGCCGGTGAGGGAGTAGTCGACGCGGGGCGGGATGACCGGCTTGGCGTCCCGGTGGACCAGGCCGTCGCGCTCCAGGGTCTGCAGGGTCTGGGTCAGCATCTTCTCGCTGACATCCCGGCCGCCGAACCGGCTGATAGCCCGGCGCAGCTCGCTGAAGCGGTACGGCCGGTCGAGCAGTTCGATCAGGACGAGGACGCCCCAGCGGCTGGTGACGTGCTCCAGTACGAGGCGGTAGGGACACAGCGCCTCGGCCACCGCCATCTGCTTGCTTACCGACATGCCAGTACCTTACTTCAAAGTGGGTACTTTCGCCTGGTTAGCGCCAATCCTAAGGTGAGTGACATACAGAGACCCGTTGTCATCACGTCACCCGAGGAGTTCTGAACCATGAGCATCGTCGTCACCGGAGCCACCGGACATCTCGGCCGCCACGTCGTGAAGCAGCTGCTGGAGAGGGTTCCGGCGGAGCAGATCACCGCGGTCGTGCGGGACGAGAAGAAGGCCGCCGGCCTCGCGGCCCGGGGTGTGAGGCTCGCCGTCGCCGACTACAACGCACCCGAGACCTTCGACGGCCTGTTCGCGGCCGGTGACAAGGTCCTGCTGATCTCGGGCAACGAGTTCGACAAGGGCCGGGTGCGGCAGCACAAGGCCGTCATCGAGGCGGCGAAGGCCGCGGGCGTCGCGCTGCTCGCGTACACCAGCGCCCCGGGCAGCCTGACGGCCGCGCTGACGGACGACCACCGGGCCACCGAGGAGGTGCTGCTCGCCTCGGGCCTGCCGTACAGCCTGCTGCGCAACGGCTGGTACCACGAGAACTACACCGAGAACCTGGCACCGGTACTGGAGCACGGCGCGGTCGTCCAGGCCGCCGGTGACGGCCGGATCTCCTCCGCCTCCCGCGCCGACTACGCGGCCGCCGCGGTCGCGGTACTGACCGGCGAGGGGCACGAGAACACGACGTACGAGATGGGCGGCGACGAGGCGTGGGGCTTCGCCGAGTACGCGGCGGAGCTGAGCCGGCAGACCGGCAGGGAGATCGCCTACCGCCCGGTGTCCGTCCAGGCCTTCACCGGCATCCTGACCGGCGCCGGGCTGCCCGCTCCGCTGGCCGGGCTCCTGGCCGGCGTGGACGCCTCGATCGAGAAGGGTGAGCTGATCGTCTCCTCCGGCGACCTGTCCCGTCTGATCGGCCGCCCGGCCACCCCGCTGGCGGAGGCCGTCACCGCCGCCCTCAAGGGCTGAGCTCGCCCCCGGCAGTCCCTCGGGCGCGTCCCACCCACCCCTGTCATGACCGTATGACGATACGGGCATGACAGGCGGGGGTGCTCGGCGCTACCTTCGTTCTCGCGTGCCTGACATGAGAGGGAGGGGCCCGTGGCCGGGACATCCAGAGGTGAGCACCGGATAGGCCTGCTGAACGGCTTCGCCGCCTACGGCATGTGGGGACTGGTCCCCCTGTTCTGGCCGCTGCTCAAGCCCGCCGGGGCGACGGAGATCCTCGCCCACCGCATGGTGTGGTCGCTGGCCTTCGTCGCCGTCGCCCTGCTCTTCGTACGACGCTGGGCCTGGGCCGGGGAACTGCTGCGCCAGCCGCGCCGGCTCGCGCTCATCGCCCTGGCGGCGGCCGTCATCACCGTGAACTGGGGCGTCTACATCTGGGCCGTGAACTCCGGCCGTGTCGTCGAGGCCTCCCTCGGGTACTTCAGCAACCCGCTGGTCACCATCGCGATGGGCGTGCTGCTCCTGAAGGAGCGGTTGCGGCCCGTGCAGTGGGCGGCGGTCGCGACCGGCGTCGCCGCCGTCGCCGTCCTGACCGTCGGCTACGGCCGCCCGCCGTGGATCTCGCTCTGCCTCGCCTTCTCCTTCGCCACCTACGGCCTGGTGAAGAAGAAGGTCGGTCTCGGCGGGGTCGAGTCGCTGGCCGCCGAGACCGCGATCCAGTTCCTGCCCGCCCTCGGCTATCTGCTGTGGCTGATCGCGCACGGCGACAGCAGTTTCGTCAACGACGGGGCCGGGCATGCCGCCCTCCTCGCCTCCACCGGCATCGTCACCGCGCTGCCGCTGGTCTGCTTCGGCGCGGCGGCGATCCGCGTGCCGCTGTCCACGCTCGGCCTGCTGCAGTACCTGGCCCCCGTCTTCCAGTTCCTGCTCGGCGTCCTCTACTTCGGCGAGGCCATGCCGCCCGAGCGCTGGGCCGGGTTCGCGCTGGTCTGGCTGGCCCTGCTGCTGCTCACGGGCGACGCGTTGCGCTCCGCCCGCCGGACGGACCGCACACTCGCCGGGGAGACCGGCGTGCCCGGCACCATCATGGCGGCCGGCACGGTGAGGGCCGCACGGAAGGCGGAGAGCGTGCCCTCCGGGCCCGGGCCGGACCCCGAGGCCGCCAGGCCGTAGACGGCGGTCACCGCCGAGATCCCGAGGGCCGGACCGAACCGGGTCCAGGCGCCACGGAATCGGCGCGTCCGGGACCGGCCACGGCTATAAGTGGTCAGCATGACCCAGACACCCGCACCCACCCCCGCCCCGCTGCACTGGAAGCTCGTCATCGACGCGGGCGACCCGCACACCCAGGCCGACTTCTGGGCCGCCGCCCTGCGCTACGAGGCCGAGGACAACAGCGCCCTGGTCGAACGGCTCCTGTCCCTGGGCGCGTTGTCCGGTGAGTCCACCGTCGAGTACCACGGCCGCCCCGCCTTCCGTGACCTCATCGCCGTACGGCACCCCGACGACCCCTACGACCCGGCAACCGGCACCGGGCTCGGGCGGCGGCTGCTGTTCCAGCGTGTGCCGGAGGCCAAGACCGTCAAGAACCGGCTCCACCTCGACCTGCACACCGGCGAGGGGCTGCGCGCGCACGAGGTGGCCCGGCTGGAGGCGCTGGGCGCGCGGGTCCTCCACGAGGTGAAGGAGCCCGCCGGCGCGTGGGTGGTGATGGCGGACCCGGAGGGCAACGAGTTCTGCGTGCACTAGTCCTGCTTCCACCGGTCCTGCCGGCACGTGCGTGCTGGTACGCGTGCCGGGGTACGCGTACCGCTCGCACGGATCCTGCCGGTTACGCCTGTGCGGCGCGCGCCGCCCGGTCGGTCAGGCGGACCATGCGGGCGCGGGCGGACTCCAGGGGGCCCGGATCGTCGGCGGCGGGACCCGGCTCCGCGGTGAGGTCGGTCCACAGGCCGATCAGATCGCGGCCCATCCGCAGTCCCTCCTCGGGGTCGCGCACCGCGCGCCAGGCGGTCGCCGCGCTCCGCACGTTCCCGTAGGCCGCCTCCGCGTCCCGCGCGTGGCGGCGCAGCCTGGCGACGTCCAGGGAGAGACGGAAGGCGCGGACCGGGTCGCCCGCCAAATAGGCGATGTAGGCGGTCAGTTCCTGCAGGTGCAGCACCTCGGCGTGGCGGGGGCCCAGCACGGCGGACGCCTCGGTGACGGTGCGGTCGGCGAGTTCCGCCGCCGCCTCGATGCGGCCCTCCCGCACTGCCTCGTTGATCCGTGTCATCGGTTCGGTGAGCAGCTCGGCCCCCTCCGCGGTCTCGGTCACGGGCCCGTCTCCGAGCACTTCCTCGGCGACGGCGTCGAACCCGCGAGGCGGGGTGTGGGTCGAGGCGGAGGGCAGCTCCGGTTCCGCGGACACGGAGATGGGGGCGGATTCCGCTCGCGGTGCGGGCGTGGCGGCCGCCCGCGCGGCCACGGCCACCGGAACGTCCGAGCAGGCCACCGGAACGTCGGAGCAGTTCGCCGGCGCGTCCCTGAGAACCACTGGTGCCTCGGCGCCGGCCGTCGGCGCAGCCATGACGGGAGCGGGCCCGAACTGCCCCGTCGGCGCCTGCACCGTCCCGGTCGGCAGGGGCTGCGGCTCGGTGGCCACGACCACCACTTCCGGTTCCTCCCCGGAAGCCACCCGGGCCGGCTCCCCCGTCACCCGGCTTGAGCCGTCGGCCGAGACCTCCAGGGGGACCACGCAGCCCGCGCGGTCGTCGTGGATGGTGGCCCGTATGGGCGTGCCGAGGCTGATCGCCAGGCGCTGGAGGTGATTCAGGACGGCCTGCTGGATCTGTTCGCCCGGTGCCGCCACGACGGACGTCCCGCCCACCGACGCGCCTCCCGTGCCGAACACCCGGACGGCCACCACCGCCGGATGCGCTGCGGGTTCCTGCGTCCGCTTCTTCTCGAAGCTGAGTCGAGACATCGGTTTCCCTCACTCCCCCGGCGTCGCGCTCCGGTCGTACGCGTCCTGCCAACCAGTGTGTCGGTTTCCGCCGGCTTCCGGGTCACCGCGGCGTCACAGCCTCGCACCAGCCACACCCTGGCGATAATTGATTGCATGTGCATAAAATGCATACGCTTTGATTTTGGTTACGACACCACTCACCTGGGGGACTCATGAGCCGTCGCTTCCTCTTCGTCCTGGGCAGCGCCCGTGCCGGGGGCAACACCGAGTTCCTGGCCCGCAGGTCCGCCGAACAGCTTCCCGGTGACGTCGAACAGCACTGGATCCGCCTCGCCGAACACCCACTGCCCGACTTCGTGGACCTCAGGCACGACAGCGACCACGTACGGCCGCCGGCGGACACCGCCACCCGCCTGCTGCTGGACGCCACGCTCGCGGCCACGGACATCGTGATCGCCTCGCCGCTGTACTGGTACTCGGTGTCCGGCCTGACCAAGACCTACCTGGACTACTGGTCCGCCTGGCTGCGCACCCCGGACCTCGGCTTCAAGGCGACGATGGCCGGCCGCACGCTCTGGGGCATCGCCGCACTGGCGGACCGCGAGCCGTCGGTCGCCGATCCCTATGTGGGCACCCTCAACAACTCGGCCGCCTACCTGGGGATGCGCTTCGGCGGCGTTCTGCTGGGCAACGGCAGCGGTCGCGGTGACGTGCTGAAGGACACCGAGGCGCTGGCGCGCGCGAAGACGTTCTTCGCGCAGGACGCGCCCCTCGCGCGCTTCCCGTACGAGACCGCGTGAGGGCAGGGCGACTCACGCGCCGGGAACTCAGGCGCTGATGTCCTTCGTCGTGAACCGCGCCCAGGCCGCCGAGCCGAACACGGCCGCGTACAGCGCCTGGAGACCGAGGTTCTTCACCAGGTCGTCCCAGTAGACGGGGTCGCGCACCAGGTCGGCGAAGGACAGCCAGTAGTGCGAGAAGAAGTACGGCTGGAGCGTGTGCAGCTGGGGTATCTGGTCGAGGATCTGGACCGTGATGAGCAGGCCGACGGTGGTCGCCATCGCCGCGATGCCGCTGTTGGTGAGGGTCGACACGAACAGACCGAGGGCCGCCACGCCGACCAGTGAGGCGGCGACGACCAAGGCGATCAGCAGGGCCCGGCCGAGTCCCTCGGCGAAGCTGATCCGGGTGCCGGAGATCGTCGTCAGATCGCCGAGCGGGAAGAGCAGGGCACCGACGATCAGCGCCGAGCCGGCGACGACCAGGGTGGCCAGTGCGCAGAACGCCATCACGGTCGTGTACTTGGTCAGCAGCAGTCGGGTGCGTCCGGCCGGGGCGACCAGCAGATAACGCAGGGTGCCCGCGCCCGCCTCGCCCGCTATCGCGTCACCCGCGACGACGCCGACGGCCATCGGCAGGAAGAAGGGCAGGGTCGCGGCCAGCGCCGTGAACACCAGGAACAGGCCGTTGTTGGTGATCTGCGTGATGAACGCGGGGCCCTCACCGCCGCCCCGGCCCACCGCCGAGTCACCCCGCGTCTCGATCTTCACCGCGATGCCGACCAGCACCGGCACCGCGGCCAGCACCGCGAGCAGGGCGAGTGTGCGCCAGCGGCGGAGCGTGGTGACGATCTCGCTGCGCAGCAGCCCGAAGGTCCACAGGGGACTCGGCCGGCGTACGGCGGTCACCGCGATCGCCTCAGCCCGCGACATCGAAGCCCTCCCCTGTCAGTGCCACGAACGCGTCCTCCAGGGAGGCCCGTTCGAGCGTGAGGCCCCGGACGCGAACGCCCGCGGTGACCAGGGCCGCGTTCACGTCGGCGAGATCCCGCTCCGGCGGCTCACCGGTGACCCGGTCGCCGTCGGCGGTGACGTCCCCGACGCCCTGCTCCTTGAGCACCCGGGCCGCCTCGGCCGCGTCCGGGGTGGTCACCACCAGCCGGCCGCGCGCTCCGGCCGACAGGTCGGCCACCGCACCCTGGGTGACGAGCCGGCCCTGTGTCATGACCGCCGCGTGGGTGCACACCTGCTCGATCTCGTCGAGGAGGTGGGAGGAGAGGAAGACGGTCGTGCCGTCGGCTGCCAGGTCCCTGATCAGGGTGCGGATCTCGCGCATGCCCTGGGGGTCGAGGCCGTTGGTCGGCTCGTCCAGGACGAGCAGTCTGCGCGGCTGGAGCAGCGCGGCGGCGAGGCCCAGGCGCTGCTTCATGCCCAGCGAGTATGCCTTCGCCTTCTTGCCCGCGGCCGCCGCGAGTCCCACGCGGTCCAGGGCGGCGGCGACGCGGGCACGCCGGGTGCGGGGGTCGGCGGTCGGGTCGGCGGCGTCGTAGCGCAGCAGATTGTCCCGGCCGGAGAGGAAGCCGTACAGCGCGGGCCCCTCGATGAGCGCGCCGACCTGCGGGAGGACGGCACGGGCCGACCGGGGCATGGGGCGGCCCAGCACCCGGGCCGTGCCCGTGGTCGGCTCGATCAGCCCCATCAGCATGCGGATGGTGGTGGTCTTGCCGGAACCGTTCGGACCGAGGAAGCCGAAGACGCTGCCCACCGGGACGGTCAGGTCGAGACCGTCGACGGCGAGCTGTCCGCCGCGGTAGCGCTTGGTGAGGCCGCGCGTGGCGATGACGCTCGCCGGCGCGTCCTCCGGATCGCGCTCCGGCGCGTCGCCCGGGTCACGCTCCCCCCGTTGCGTGGCGGACGGTGCGTCCATCGGCTCCCCCTCGATTCGTCGTGCCCCGGGAAGGGTTACTTCCCCGCGTCCGCCGCCTTCACCAGGGCGTCCTTGGTCACCGCGCCGGCGTAGACCTTGCCGTCGTCGGTGATCAGGGCGTTGACCAGGCGGGTGGAGAACACCGTGCCCTTGCCGAACTTGCCGGAGACCTTGTCCCCGAGCGAGCCCAGGAAGCCACCGAGGTCACCATTCCGGGAGCCGGTCGGCAGACCGCCTTCGGCACCGGTGTCGAAGGCGGCTACGGACGTCCAGCCCTTGCCGAGGACCGTGGCCCCCTCCAGGCCCTTGCCGAAGGCCCGGCCTGCTTCAGGGGCGTGGTCCCGCGCCGTGGAGTCCTTCTTCTCCTCGGTGACCTTCGCACCCTTGGGCGGGGTGAAGTCGAAGGTCGAGGCGGCCGGCTCGGCGAAGGAGACCTGGGTGAAGCCCGCGTCGACGACGGCGGCGCCGCCGCTCTTCGGGGTCAGCGTGAACTTCAGCGGCAGGCCGGTCTTCGCGTCCACGGCGATGCTGACGGCGCCGACCGTGGTGCCGGACTGCCTGGGCTTGATCAGCAGCTTGTAGGCGTCGCGGCCGGCCACCTGGACGGTGCCGTCGACGGTGACGGACGTGGTGTCGTCCACCGCCTTGAGGGCCTCGTCGGCGAAGTCCCCGGGCGTGGCCGGCGGCTCCGCCTTGCGGTCCTTGCCGGGGCCGGCCGCGGTGGAGTGGTAGACCTCGTTGCTCTTGCTGTCGTAGCCCCAGACGTCCTTGCCGTCATGGATGAGGCTGTACTCGGCGCCCTGCTCCAGCAGTGACAGCTTCTGCCGGTCCGGGCCGTCGGCCGCCACGCGCAGGGTGTGCGTGCCGGTGACCAGCTCGGTGAGCTTGGACTGCGGGTCGGCGGAGGAGCCGTCGCCGGAGCCCCGGGCCGCCCCGGAGGCGATGCTGCTCTCCAGGCCGCCCAGGTCGGGCAGACCCAGGTCCGTGCTGATCCTCACGGTGCCGGACAGCTGCTGCACGTCCGACTTGGCGATCTTCTCTATGAGCTGCTGTGCCGTGATCCTGGGCAGGTCGGGGTCACCTGAGTCGGCGAGCGCCGGGACCAGCCCGATCGTGGCCGCCGCCACCCCCACCACCGCGACCGGAACGGCGTACCGGGCGGCCTTGCGGCGGCCGGAGCGCGCGTCCTCGTCCCGCGCGGCGCCCACTGCGTCGTCGGATTCGTACGGTGCCATGTGTGCCTTACCTCCGTCGTCGGCGGCGGCTGTCCTCACGCTGGTCCACCTGAGCCGCCATTCTCACCCGAATCGGTGAGGAGTGGTGATTTCCGTGGTTCCATCTCACCAAATCGGCCATGAGGAAGCGTCAGACCTCGGAGCCAACTCCGTGTACGCCTGCGGTATGACACATGGGGGCGGCAGCTCCCCCGACCCGTAGGGGTCGCACCCCGGTCGTACCGCAGCCGCATGGCCGACGCGCTGGGCGTACGACCGACGCGCGGGGGCGCACGGCCGACGCGCTGGAGCGAGCGGGGACGGCGCCGCCCGGGTGCGCCGGCCCAGGCGGGCCGACGGGGAGGCCGACAGCGCTAGCCGGCGCGGTGCACCACGGCGTCGCACAGCTCGAGCAGGGCCGCCTTGGCGTCGCACTCCCGCAGCGGCGCCAGCGCGGCCCGCGCCTCCTCCGCGTACCGGACGGTGTCCCGGCGGGCCTGCTCCAGCGCGGGATGCGCGCGCAGCCCGGCCAGCGCCTCGGCGTGCCGGGCGTCGTCGCTGAGGTCGGAGTCCAGCAGCTCGCACAGCGCGATGTCCTCGGGCAGCCCGAGCCGGGCGGCACGCTCGCGCAGCCGCAGCACGGGCAGGGTCGGGATGCCCTCGCGCAGGTCGGTGCCCGGGGTCTTCCCGGACTCGTGGGAGTCGGAGGCGATGTCCAGGACGTCGTCCGCGAGCTGGAAGGCGACCCCGAGCCGCTCGCCGTACTGGCTGAGCACGTCGACGACCCTCTCGTCGGCGCCGGACATCATCGCGCCGAACCGGCACGAGACCGCCACCAGGGAGCCCGTCTTGCCGCCGAGCACGTCCAGGTAGTGCTCGACCGGGTCACGGCCGTCCGAGGGACCGGCGGTCTCCAGGATCTGGCCCGTCACCAGCCGTTCGAACGCGAGGGCCTGCACCCGGACCGCCTCGGGGCCGAGGTCGGCGAGGATCTGGGAGGCACGGGCGAAGAGGAAGTCACCGGTGAGGACCGCGACGGAGTTGCCCCAGCGCGTGTTGGCGCTGTCCACGCCGCGCCGCACGGCCGCCTCGTCCATGACGTCGTCGTGGTACAGCGTGGCGAGGTGGGTGAGCTCCACGACCACGGCCGACGGTACGACGCCGGGCGCGTAGGGGTCGCCGAACTGTGCCGCGAGCATCACGAGCAGCGGCCGGAACCGCTTCCCGCCGGCCCGCACGAGATGCTGCGCGGCCTCCGTGATGAACGGGACCTCGCTCTTGGTGGCCTCGAGCAGCCCTTCCTCGACAGCCGCCAATCCGACCTGGACATCGGCTTCCAGAGCCTGGTCCCGCACGCTCAGCCCGAACGGCCCGACGACGGTCACGAGGGGTCTCCTGTCTGCTGGTGTCTGCTGGCGGTTACACGGTTTGTCGATAGGTCGCTGCCATCACTCAAGTCAGCGTATCCGGTCCTCTTTCGATCACCGATAGCGCCCACCGGTCCAGCCCGGGCGGTATCGGATCATGACCGGCATGGTCTCGATCGGCTAGTAAGAACGGACATTTATCGACTTAACAGGAACTCGTACATTTTGTCGCGACCCGGGGGTGAGCGGAGTAACGCCCGGCCCACCACCGAGGCACGCCCGGCCGAGGCGGCGAATACCCGATCGCGCCCGAATCCGCCCGGATGGCCCACCCACCTCCGCCCTCGACTTCGAGCGCGATTCACCCGAATCCCCCATGTCTGATTTGCTGCACTTTGCTATTTCGTGAATTGGGTCACGCGGTCCCATCGCCCACTCCGCTCACCAGGCACCCCTTCTCCCCTTGCGTCATCGGCGAGTTGAGGGTTGGCAACCGCAAAGGATCAAGTACCTCATACAGCACAGATCAAGGTCAAATAGTGCGTTGTACGAATCCGGGTCTTGTTCCCGACATGTGCTCTCGCATACGTTCCGGGCCGTCGGGCGGACGCCGAATCCTGCCGCCGCCCGCATAACCATTCGACGAACACATTCGTAGGGCAGGAGCGGGGGACCCAGGTAAGCCGCTGGACCGGACGACACATGTCGCACCGGAACGGCTAGGGGTTAAGTCGTGCCTTTCCCAGGGCACGGCCGGGCACCTCCCCGCCCGAACCCGACAGCTCACCTCGCAGGCGCCGGAGAGGAACTTCCCCATGCCCGCTGCCGTTCAGTACCGCCGTACCCGGAACAACCGCTTCGTCCGCACCCTCGCCGCCGTCGGCGCGGGCGCCGCCCTCCTCGCGCTTCCGCTCGTCGGCGCGACCAGCGCCTCCGCGGCCGGCACCACGACCACCCCGGCCACCACCACCGCCGGGTACCCGAACAACCTCGACGGCTGGATCCGCGAGTCCCTCGCGATCATGGCCGAGAAGAAAATCCCCGGCACCTACAACGGCATCCACCGCAACATCATCCGCGAGTCGTCGGGCAACCCGCTGGCCATCAACCTCTGGGACTCCAACGCGGCCAAGGGCATCCCGTCCAAGGGCCTGCTCCAGGTCATCGACCCGACGTTCAACACCTACCACGTGGCCGGAACGTCGTTCGACATCTACGACCCGGTCGCCAACATCACCGCCGCCTGCAACTACGCGGCCGCGCGGTACGGGTCGATCGACAACGTGTTCGGCGCGTACTGACCTACGGCGGACCGGCGCCCGGCACACGGCGGACCGGCGCGCACCGGCACCTGACGGACCGGCGCGCACCGGCCTCCGGCCGACAGTGAGCTACTGAAGTGCCGGTCAGTCGGTCGAGAAGAGTCCTTCGAGGACGACGGCGATGCCGTCGTCCTCGTTCGACAAGGTGATCTCGTCCGCCACCGCCTTGAGTTCGGGGTGCGCGTTGGCCATGGCGACCCCGTGTCCGGCCCAGTCGAACATGGGGATGTCGTTGGGCATGTCCCCGAAGGCCAGGGCCCGTTGCGGGCCGATCCCGAGCCGCTCGGCGGCCAGCGCCAGCCCGGTCGCCTTCGTCACCCCGCACGGCTGCAGCTCCACGGTCCCCGGCCCCGACATGGTGACGGTCGCCAGCGAGCCCACCACCGCGCGCGCGACGGCCGCCAACTCGTCGTCGGACAGAGTGGCATGCCGCAGCAGCACCTTGCTGATGGGCTCGCACCACAGGTCGTCACGCCGGCCAACACGTACCGCGGGCAGGGTCGGGTGTGGCATCAGATACCCGGGCTCGATGAGCGTGAGCCCGTCCACGCCGTCCTGGTCGACGGCCGCGTAGACCTGCCCCACCTCCGCCTCGATCTTGCCGAGCGCGGTCTCGGCCAGTTCCCGGTCCAGCCGGACCGACCACAGCAGGCGGTCGGCGGCGGCGTCGTAGACCTGCGCACCCTGTCCGCACACCGCGAGCCCCGTGCAGCCCAGGTTCGCCAGCAGGGGCCGCACCCGCGGAGCCGGCCGGCCCGTCACCACCAGGTGCCGGGCGCCCGCCCGCGCCACCCGTGCGAGCGCGGCGAGCGACCGGTCGGAGACAGTGTCATCGCCGCGCAGCAGCGTCCCGTCCAGGTCGGTGGCGATCAGTGCGTACGCGGGGGTGGGTGCCATGATCAGAGAATACGGACACCGCGTCCCGCCGACTCACCGCTCTTTCCACGCACTTACGTACTGTTCAGCCCCAAGTGAGGCCTGCGGACTCCCGGATGGTGATGGCGACGCCATTGGCCGTGCCGGTGACGGATTCCAAGCCCGGTGATCTCGGTCGGCTCCCACGGCGGTCCGCCCTCACCGACCGCCTGGAAGACCGTGCCGGCGGCGGCGCCCTTCAGGCATCCATCCCGCACGGTGTTCCGGGTGAGTGCGCCCGAAGGAGGTCAGCCGTGTGCGGCGGCCAGGTGTTTCGTCAGGCGTGGGGAGGCGAACTCCGTGCCGCAGACGAAGCGCATCACCGGGCCGTACGAGGACGCCGCCGGGAGCCCGGTGAAGTACAGGCCGGGTACGGAGGAGACGTAGCCAGGGCCCAGCTTCGGGGTGCCACGGCTCAC
Organism: Streptomyces sp. NPDC045022; assembly: GCF_056432605.1. Taxonomy (NCBI): domain Bacteria; kingdom Bacillati; phylum Actinomycetota; class Actinomycetes; order Kitasatosporales; family Streptomycetaceae; genus Streptomyces; species Streptomyces sp. NPDC045022. Next base: position 167,832 of record NZ_JBWKIR010000005.1, on the reverse strand, counting down.
CGCGAGACGGGTGCGCAGCTCGTGGCCGAGGAAGTCCATCGCCCCCATGTCGACACGGTAGCCGGTGGCGGCGATGACGTGGTCGGCGGTGAGCTGCTCGGTCCGGCCTCCGAGGGAGCGGACGGTGAGAACGGGGCTGCCGTCCGGGGCCTCGGCGCCCACGAGCCGCTCGATCTCCTGGACCTGCACGCCGCTCAGGAAGCGCTCGCGCAGCCACCAGGCGCCCAGCGGACCGAGGACCCGGCGGACCAGGTAGTGGCGGGCGGTCTCAGGCAGGAAGCGGTAGGGGTGCGGATAGTAGCTGAGCGCCCACAGTGACCAGGCACGGCCGAACGGGGACTCGGGGCGCAACCTGGGCTGGTTCCAGGGTGGGGCGCCGAAGGCGACCCGGCCGCGCCCCCGCGCGACGACCCGAACCCGGGCGCCCGCCTCGGCCGCGAGCGCCGCCGTCTCCAGCGCGGACTGGCCGGCGCCGATCACGATCAACTCCTTGCCGGCGAAGCGGCCGAGGTCGTGATGCTGGCCGCTGTGCGAGACCGGGCCCGTCGGAGCGGGACCGTCGGCCGCCGCCCCGGCCAGCTCCGCCGGAAGATGGGCGAGACCGGACAGGCCGGTGGCGACGACGACCGCGCGCGCGGTGAACAACTCACCCGAGTCCAGCTTGAGTTCGAAGCCACCGCTGCCGTCACGGTCCACGGAGACGACACGCACCGGCTCCAGGCCCGGGACCAGCTTCTGCTGGAACCACTCGCCGTAGGAGATGAAGGTCTCCACCGGAATGATGTCCTCGTCGGTCACCAGACGGCGGATGCCGGCCGCGTCGCAGTAGTCGGCGAGGGTGTGGCCGGGCTGCGGGCAGTCGAGGTTCGAGGCGACGGGGGTCGACTTCAGGAGCATGCCCTCGGGCATGTGGTCGCGCCAGCTGACCATGGGGTCACCGAAGACGCGGACGGGGATACCGCGCGCCCGCAGATGGGCGGCGGTGGACAGGCCGAACGGCCCGGCCCCGATGACTGCAACCGGTCGAATCACGAAGTCCCTCCCCAGAGACACGCTGTGCCACCTTGGTGGCCTTGCCTACTTCGTGGATGTGCCGCTGCCGCGGCGGTTGGTCCGCCACAGCTGATAGAGGTGCTTCGCGCCCGGGCGCACGAAGCGGGCGAGCATCGTGAGGAACGGCAGCGGGTCGTCACCCGCGAGCCAGGCCAGCTCCGTCCCGCTCGCCTTCGCCGGCGCGTGCGGCGTCGTGTAGCCGCTGCGGCGGTAGGCGAGGAGGGCGGGAAGGTCGATGTTCTCCACGATGTAACGGTGACCGGTGCGCTGTTCCCCCTCCGGGACGGGGCGGCCGGTCAGGTCCAGGTGCATCGCACGGACGACGTCCACGCCCGACTCGTTCTCGAAGAGGCGGAACTGGGCGCCCATGCGCGGGTTGAAGTCGAGGAGCTTGTACTGTCCGTCGCGGCGGTCGAAGCGCAGGTCGAGGTCGATGATGCCGCTGAAGCCGATCTGTTTGATGAAACGAGCGGCGAGGTCGGCGAGTTCCGGGTTGTCGACGACGTACGCGTTGGCCGTCATGCCCGCGTGCGGCGGCCAGGAGCGGACCTTGACCCCGGTGAACAGTGCGAGGGGGCTGGAGTCCCGGTCGAAGCAGGCGTGCACGATCCAGTCCTCGGCCTCCTCGCGCGGCAGGTATTCCTGGAGGATCACGCCGGGTTCCTCGCCCCAGTCCCGGGCCAGTGCGAGCAGGTTCTCACGGGTGGTGATCCGCGTGGTGCCGTTCACGGCCGGGTGACTGCGCCGGAGGAACGCCTCGCGGTTCTTGGCCACCACCGGGAAACGGGCACTGTCGGCGAAGGCGACGATGTCCTCGTACGACTGCGGGAACGCGGCCGGGGGGCTCACGATGCCGTGCTCCGCGCACAGTTCGTGCAGCCCTTGTTTGCTGGCGAGCCGACGGGGCAGCGCGGGATCGACGCGCGGAAAGAGAAAGGAACCGGCCAGCTCGTCCTGGTGCTCGGCGATCAGTACGGCGGCCTCCTCGTCCGTCGGGATCAGGACGGCCGGGCGGCCGATCCGGCGGCCGATGCGCAGCAGGCCCTCGACCAGACGAGCCGGGTCCTCCGCGCCGGTCGTCGGCCACACGAACGCCTTCTTCAGGTAACGCGAGGAGGCCGCCGGTGTGTACGGATCCTCGGTGACCGCGTACATGGGCACGCCCAGGCGGCCCAGACTGCGGATCGCGCCGACGCCACCGTGGTGCAGCGGGTAGTCGCCGAACTTGACGATCAGCCCCGGCACGTCACGGTCGGCCTGGAACGGCACACTGACGGCGCTTCCGGCCACGGGTCCCCCCACGTGTCCCCCCCAATGGAACGGACCCACCCCGTCCGTGCCCCCAAAGGACGCTAAGCCGGAATTGCCGCCTCCGACAAGGGCTTTTTGGACATTGCAAACTCTTTAGTCATTGATCGGGCAACCATTCGATCGCCCCCCGGCAAGCTTTCGATCTCCACCGGGGGGACGCCCGAGGACACTGCCCAAGACCCGCATCGCGGCCGTAACGTGTGCCGCGACCACATGGAACGCATCGCCATGCATGGCGCGGATGAGAGTGAGGCAGCACCCCATGCCCCCCTTCGACGTCCCCGAGGGCGACCCCTTCGGCCCGCACAACCTTCCCTATGGCGTGTTCTCGCCCTCCGGCAGCACGGAGCGGAGGGTCGGCGTCCGGCTCGGGGACCACGTCCTCGACGCGGGCGCCGCGGCCGCCGCGCTCGGCTCGCCGTACGCCTCCCTGCTCGCGCAGCCCACCCTCAACCCGCTGCTGGCCGCCGGGCGCACAACCTGGTCGGAGGTGCGGCGCGCGCTGACGGAGTGGGTGACGGTGCCCTCGCACCGGCCGACGGTCGAAGCCCTGTTCCACCCCCTGTCGTCGGTGACCCTCCATCTGCCCTTCGAGGTCGCGGACTACGTCGACTTCTACGCCTCGGAGAACCACGCCCGCAATGTCGGCCAGATCTTCCGCCCGGACGCCGAGGACTCCCTCACCCCCAACTGGAAGCATCTGCCGATCGGCTACCACGGCCGCTCCGGCACGGTCGTCGTCTCGGGCACGGACGTCGTCCGGCCGTCCGGGCAGCGCAAGGGCCCCGGTGACCCCGCCCCCGTCTTCGGCCCGTCGATCCGGCTGGACATCGAGGCGGAGGTCGGCTTCGTCGTGGGCGTGCCCTCCGAACTGGGCAGCCCGGTCGCGCTCGACGGCTTCCGGGAGCACGTCTTCGGGCTGTGCCTGCTGAACGACTGGTCCGCGCGGGACATCCAGGCCTGGGAGTACGTCCCCCTCGGTCCCTTCCTCGGCAAGTCCTTCGCCACCTCGGTGTCGGCGTGGATCACCCCGCTGGAGGCACTGGAGCACGCGCGCGTGACGCCACCGGAACGCACGCACCCACTGCTGCCCTACCTGGACGACTCGGCCCCCGGGACCGATTCCGGCGGCTACGACCTGCGCATTTCCGTCGCGATCAACGGCCATGTGGTGTCGGAGCCGCCCTTCTCGACCATGTACTGGACCGCCGCCCAGCAGCTCGCCCACATGACGGTGAACGGCGCCTCGCTGCGCACCGGTGACCTGTACGGCTCGGGCACGGTGAGCGGGCCGGCGGAGGGCCAGCGCGGCTCGTTGCTGGAGCTGACGTGGAACGGCCGCGAGCCCCTGGAACTCCCGGACGGCAAGCGCGCCTTCCTGGAGGACGGCGACGTGGTGACGCTGTCGGCGTGGGCTCCTGGGGCGGACGGACACCGCGTGGGGCTGGGAGAGGTCAGCGGACGGGTTGTGTCGCGTTGAGCGACAGCGTGTAGCAACGAGTTCGCACAAGTCCCCCATGCCGGGCATCCGGTACTCACCGTTGGAGACGAGCGGTGAGTACTCGCTTCCACGGGGGACTTCCCTCACCGTAGACCGAGCGCCGGGATGGCCACAGCGGCCCGTTCCCGTGGTCGAGCGGGGACAGCGAGCAGGCCGCGAGGGCGTCGGGGAAGGGGGCCTGCAGACTCGCAGCCGAGGCGAGCCGGCCTCGAAGAAAGGCGGCCGGTTCGCCGCCGGCACCTGTCTCGAGCCGTCCCGCACCGTCATACTGGCGGGACACGCACCACGCGACGCGCCCCTGGCGCATCGCCCCGCACCGCTCCGACACCCGCGCAAGTCTCCGACCAGGAACCGGAGCCCCGGCATGACCGTCTGCCTGCTCCTGCTGAGCGTCGTCGCTCTGACGGCCGCCGTACCGGCGCCGCGTGCGCTGACCCGGGCCGTCTGGCCCGAGCGGGATCCCGTGGTCGCGCTGTGGGTGTGGCAGTGTCTCGTCGCCACCGTCCTGCTGTGCTGCCTGACCGCACTGGCCCTGGGCGCGGCGGCTGTCTTCCACACCGTGCGCGACCGTGTGTTCGCCCCCGCGCCGCCCGCCGTCACCGCCGCGTACGACCTCTCCTCCGCACCGGTGTGGGCCGCCGCCCTCACCGTCCTGCTGGCCTGCGGGGCCGCCTGGACCACGGCGATGCTGGGCCGGGAACTCCTCGAGGCCCGCCGCAGCCGGGGTCAGGCGCGGGCGCAACTACGTGAACGCGCTCCCGATCTGCCGGCCGGGCTGCCGGCGGCACGCGGGCCGATGCTGGTGCTGGAGGACGAGTACCCGGACGCCTGGTGGATGCCGGGCCATCCACCGCAGCTGGTCGTCACCACGGGGGCACTGCACCGTCTCACGGACCACCAGCTCGATGCCGTCCTCACACACGAGCGGGGTCACGCCCGCGCCCGCCACGACTGGCTGCTGCACCTGTCCACCGCGCTCGCCACGGGCTTCCCGCGCGTTCCGCTCTTCGCCCACTTCTGCGACCAGACGCACCGCCTGGTCGAGCTGGCCGCCGACGACACGGCGTCCCGGCGTTGCGGGCACCTCACCACGGCCCTCGCGCTGATCGAGCTGAACCAGCACCGGGGTGTCCTCTCCTGCGCCTCCAGCCGCCGCCTCCTCGGCGAACGCGTGGACCGCCTGCTGGAACCGCCACCGCGGCTGCTGCGCCGGCACCGGGCCCTCACGACGACGATGGCCGCGCTGGTTCCTCTGCTCCCGCTGCTCATCACGTTCGCTCCTGGGCTGACGGCACTGTCGTAACCGAGGGAGGTGCCGCCCCGGAGCCGAACCGCTCCGGCAAGCCCCCGGCCGGTCCCAGCCGACATGGACCAGCCACCGGCCGGGTGGCAGATCCGACCCCCGCCCACTACGAAGTCCCAGGTCAGCGACTTATCCAACGTCCCCTCACCTGGCGCAACAATCCAGCAACACCTCTTTCCCTACCTCATCGGTATGGTTCCAGCCATGCCACCCACCGACCGCCCCCGCGACCACGCCGGTCAGGGCGCAGCGACCACCGTCGCGGCCCACCGCGCACGTCGTCGGCTGCGTGCGGACCGGGCCCGGCAGCTCGCCGACCTATTGCGCCACCAGCTCCTCACCGGCGCCTTCCAGGACGGCCCCCTCCCCCACGAGTCCACCCTCGCCACCGACTACCGCGCCTCCCGCAACACCGTCCGTCAGGCCCTGGACCTGCTCCGGGCCGAGGGTCTGGTGGAGCGGCTGCCCGGAGTCGGCACCGTCGTCGTCGCCCAGAAGTACCCGCACGGGCTCGACCGTCTGATGGGCCTCGCGGAAACCCTCCGCGAACACGGCCACGTCACCAACGAGGTCCGCACCATGGGCCCCGCCCCCGCACCCGCCCCGGTCGCCGAGCGTCTCCACGTCCCGGCCGGCGCCGACGTCCTCTACATCGAACGCCTGCGCCGCCTCAACGGCCTCCCGCTCTCCCTCGACCTGACCTACGTCCCGCTCGACATCGGCACGGCCCTGCTCGGCGCCGATCTGGAGAACACCGATGTCTTCCGCCTTCTGGAAGCCAGCACCGGACAGCCGCTCGGCCACGCCGAGATCACCCTGGAGGCGGTGAACGCGGACGCCCACTCCGCCGCCGTGCTCCAGGCCCCGCGCGGTGCCGCCGTGCTGATGCTGGAACGCCTCACGCACCTCGCCGACGGCCGCCCCGTCGACCTGGAGTTCATCCGCTTCCGTGGCGACCGCATCACCATGAGCGGCTTGCTCCACCGGTCGTGACCACCTCGCGTTCACCCGATCCCATCTGACACATCCCTGCCCGCACACATCCCTGCCTGCACGTTTCCTGGAGACAGTCATGCCCTTGGTGCCCCAGCGGGCCGACGTGCCCGTGACCATCGACGAGTCGAAGTGCATCGACGGCTGCACCCTCTGCGTGGACATGTGCCCGCTGGACTCCCTGGCCATCGACACCAGCAGCGGCAAGGCCTACATGCACGTCGACGAGTGCTGGTACTGCGGCCCGTGCGCGGCCCGCTGCCCCACCGGAGCCGTCACGGTCAACATGCCCTACCTGCTCCGCTGACCCTTCCGAACCGCTCCGGTGAGAGGCCGAACCACCATGAAACGCACGGCAGTTTCCCTGTCCGCCGCCGCGCTCCTCCTTCCTCTGTCCGCCTGTGGCGGCAGCGCCGAGGCAGGCGACGGCTCCACGGTCACCGTGACCGTCGGCTACCAGTCCAAGACCATCAACACCGTCACCGCAGGCACGCTGCTGCGCTCCCTCGGTTACTTCGAGAAGCAGCTGAACTCCCTGCACGACGGCCACACCTACAAGGTCGACTGGCAGGACTACGCCACCGGTGCCCCGATCACCGCCCAGATGACGGCGGGGAAGATCGACATCGGCTCGATGGGCGACTTCCCGCTACTGCTCAACGCGGCCCGCGGCAAACAGCTCGGCCGCCCCACCCATCTGGTGTCGGTCACCGGCTACAACCTGCGCGGCGGTCTCAACACCGTCGTGACGGCACCGGACTCCAAGCTCACCTCTTTGCGCGACCTCAAGGGGAAGAAAGTTTCCACGAGCGTCGGCTCAGCCGCCGACGGCACCCTCGTGCGGGCCCTGCAGCGTGCCGGGATCGACCCGGACAAGGGGATCTCCAAGCTCAACCAGCAACCGGCGGTGGGCGCTTCGGCGCTCTCCGCCGGCAACGTGGACGCACTGTCCCAGTTCGTCGCCTGGCCCGGCCTGCTCGCCTACCAGGGCAAGGCGAAGGCCCTGTACGACGGCGCCCAGCTGAACCTGCCCACCTTCCACGGCGTCACCGCCGGGGAGGACTTCGCCACGCAGCACCCGGCCGTGCTCAAGGCCTTCCTCAAGGCTCAGGCCCAGGCGACGGACTACCTCAACGGCCACCCCGTCACCGCCGCCGAGAAGGTCGCCGAGGCCACCGGGCTGCCCGCCGAGGTCGTCTACCTCTACAACGGCGCCCACGGCATCGCCACTTTCGACCCGGCCGTCAAGCCGCAGCTCGTCGCCGCGCTCAAGCAGGACGTATCCGTGCTGAAGGACGCCAAGCTGACCGGCGACATCGACGTGGACTCGTTCGTCGACGACCAGTACGTGAAGAAGGCCCTCGGCACCTCGTACGCCAAGCGGCTCGCCGCCTCACCCGCACCGGCCGCGAGCGAGGTGTGGGCCAAGGGCCGCGAGAAGACGTCCGCCTTCAAGGCCCCGAAGGAGCTGCTGGCTTACGTGGCCGAGCACCGGAACGGCATCCGCGCCGCCTACGTGCCCGACACCACCACCGGCACCCTCTGGTTCGCCGACAAGGCGGTCTGGGTGGCCGACGGTGACCAGTTGCTGCCCTTCGTCACCCCGGCGACCGCGCAGGCCTATGTCTCCGCGCACGGCGGCGCCCGTACGGTCTCCTACAACGAGGCTCTGGGGCGCGCCTCATGACCCGGCACCCCCTCGCCCGGTATGCGCTGCGGACGGCGTCCCTGGCCACCGCGCTCGGCCTGTGGCAACTGCTGACCAGCCTGGATGTCGACCTGTGGCTGCGCTTCTCGCAGTTCCCGACCGTCACCGACGTCGCTCACGCCTTCTCCGACCGGCTCTCCGGTGCCGACTACTGGACCGACCTCACCGACAGCCTCACGCGAATCCTCACCGGCTTCGCGCTGGCGGCCGTACTGGGCGTGGCGACGGGCGTTGTCGTGGCCCGCTCGCGCCTCGCCGAGGATCTGCTCGGCCCGGTCCTGGAAGTGATCCGCCCGGTCCCGGCGATCGCCCTCGTCCCTGTTGCGATCCTGCTCTTCCCCTCCAACGAACAGGGCATCGTCTTCATCACCTGCACCGCCGCCTTTTTCCCCGTGCTGGTCTCCACCCGGCACGCCGTCGGCGCGCTGACCCCGGTGTGGGAGGAGGCGGTGCGCACCATGGGCGGCAGCCGGCTCCGGATCCTCGGCTCGGTCGTGCTGCCGGGAGCGCTGCCCGGCATCTTCGGCGGGCTGTCGGTCGGCATCGGCGTGTCGTGGATCTGCGTGATCTCCGCCGAAATGATCTCCGGCCAGTACGGGGTCGGCTACCGCACCTGGCAGGACTACACGGTCGTGAACTACCCCGGTGTGTTCGTCGGCATGGTCACGATCGGCGTCCTCGGCTGGGTCACCTCCACGGCCGTGGAACTCCTCGGCCGGCGCCTGACCCGCTGGTTGCCCCGCACCTCGTACGTCCCCGGCGGCCGCACCCGCGCGTCCCGCCCGCTCGCCGTCCCCGCTCACGCCGACGGCGAACCCGAGCACAAGGCCCAGCCCGAGCAGAACAGCGAGAACGACACCGAGGAGGCCCGCGATGAGCACCTCGTCTGAGACCGTCGCCACCGCGGCCACGCCGGCACCCGGAGCCGTGCGCGGCACCCGGCTCGCGTTCCGCGGCGCCGTGCTGGGGCGCCCGGACGCCCCGGTCCTCGCCGATGTCGACCTGGAGGTCGGCCCCGGCGAGATCCTCACCGTCGTCGGCCCGTCCGGCTGCGGCAAGTCCACGCTGCTGCGCACGCTCGCCGGACTGCTGGCTCCGCTGGGCGGTACGGCGGAAGCGGACGGCAGCCCGCTGACCGGGCCGTCGGCCGACCGCGCGCTGGTCTTCCAGGAGGACGCGCTGCTGCCCTGGCGGACGCTGCGCGGAAACGTCGAGCTGCCGCTCGCCATCAGGGGCGTACCGCGCGCCGCACGCCGTTCCCGAGCCGAGGCCTGGCTCGACCGTGTCGGACTCAGCGTGCAGGCCGGGCAGTTGCCGCACCGCGTGTCCGGTGGGCAGCGCCAGCGCGCCCAGTTGGCCCGCGCCTTGGCCGACAGCCCGCGCGCGGTCCTCATGGACGAGCCCTTCGGCGCGCTCGACGCCCAGACCCGCTCCGGCATGCAGGACCTGCTCGTGGAGGTGTTGCGCGGCACCGGCGCGACCGTCGTCTTCGTCACGCACGACGTGGACGAGGCCCTCTTCCTCGGCGACCGCGTGGCCCTGCTCGGTTCCGGCCGGGTGGCCGCCGTACGGGACGTGCCGCGCCCCCGTGACCGTGCGGCCTTCGACGCCCCGGCCCGTGTGGCCCTGCGCCGCGACATCCTCACCTCGCTCGGCTCCTGAAAGGCACCCCGGTGACCACCCCCGCGCCCACTTCCCCGGAGATTCCCGCCGTCACCGACGCCGAGGAGCTGACCTGCGACGTCCTCGTCATCGGTGGCGGCACCGCCGGCACCATGGCCGCCCTGACCGCCGCCGAGCGCGGCGCGAACGTCCTGTTGCTGGAGAAGGCCCACGTCCGCCACTCCGGCGCGCTCGCCATGGGCATGGACGGCGTCAACAACGCGGTCATCCCCGGCCGTGCAGAACCCGACGACTACGTCGCCGAGATCACCCGCGCCAATGACGGCATCGTCGACCAGTCCACCGTCCGCCAGACCGCCACCCGCGGCTTCGCGATGGTCCAGCGGCTGGAGTCGTACGGGGTCAAGTTCGAGAAGGACGAGTACGGCGAGTACGCGGTCCGCCAGGTCCACCGCTCCGGCTCGTACGTACTGCCGATGCCAGAGGGCAAGGACGTCAAAAAGGTCCTGTACCGGCAGTTGCGGCGGCGCGAGATGCGGGAGCGGATCAGGATCGAGAACCGAGTGATGCCGGTCCGGGTCCTCACCGCCGAGGGACGGGCCGTGGGCGCCGTCGGTTTCCACACCCGCACCGGTGCCTTCGTCACCATCCGCGCGGGCGCCGTGATCCTCGCGACCGGTGCCTGCGGCCGTCTCGGGCTGCCCGCCTCCGGCTACCTCTACGGCACTTACGAGAACCCCACCAACGCCGGTGACGGTTACGCCATGGCCTACCACGCGGGCGCCGAGCTGACCGGCATCGAGTGCTTCCAGATCAACCCGTTGATCAAGGACTACAACGGCCCGGCCTGCGCCTACGTCGCCAACCCCTTCGGCGGCTACCAGGTCAACCGGCACGGTGAGCGCTTCGTCGACTCCGACTACTGGTCCGGGCAGATGATGGCCGAGTTCGCCGCCGAGGTCGCCAGCGACCGGGGCCCGGTCTACCTGAAGCTCAGCCATCTCCCCGAGGAGTCGATCTCCGCGCTGGAGTCGATCCTGCACTCCACCGAGAGGCCGACCCGCGGCACCTTTCACTCCGGTCGCGGACACGACTACCGCACCCACGACGTCGAGATGCACATCTCGGAGATCGGCCTGTGCGGCGGGCACTCCGCCTCCGGTGTCCGCGTCGACGACCACGCCCGCACGACCGTCCCCCGCCTGTACGCCGCCGGCGACCTCGCTTGCGTCCCGCACAACTACATGATCGGCGCCTTTGTCTTCGGTGACCTCGCCGGCGCGGACGCCGCCCAGTACACGGCCTACGACGGCGAGCTTCCCGCGGACCAGGTGCGCGAGGCGCACGAGCTGATCTACCGCCCGCTGCGCAACCCCGACGGCCCGCCGCAGACCCAGGTCGAGTACAAGCTGCGCCGTTTCGTGAACGACTACGTGGCCCCGCCCAAGTCGGGTGCGCGGCTCTCCCTCGCTCTGGAGGCCTTCGAGCGGATGCGCGACGACATCGCGGCGATGGGCGCGCGCACCCCGCACGACCTGATGCGCTGCGCCGAGGTCTCCTTCATCCGCGACTGTGCGGAGATGGCCGCTCGTGCCTCCCTGGCCCGTACCGAGTCCCGCTGGGGCCTCTACCACGATCGTCTCGACCACCCCGGGCGGGACGACGTCTCCTGGTTCCACCATCTCGATCTGCACAAGTCCCCCTCAGGTGCGATGGAGTTCACGGCGCGTCCCGTGGCTCCGTATCTGGTGCCGGTGGAGGAGTTCACGCCCGTAGGCGGTCTCTCCCGGCGGTTGGGTGAGGTCCATCCCGAGCACGTGGCCACGGCCGGGCCGCGCGAGGTGGCGCCGGTCGCCACCGGACCGGCCTCCGCGCCTGCCGCCGGGCCCGCCGACCGGGCCGGCACCCGGAGCACCGCCTCGCCGCGGCTCCTGGCACTGCTGGAGCTGGCCGAGGCGGAACCCGAACTCGTCGCGGTCGAGCCTTACCTGGCCGACCCCGACGCCGCCGTGCGTCGTACGGCCGTCTCGGTGCTCACCGAGACCGTGCCGCCCGGCACCGGGCAGGCCCTGGCCGGTGCCCTCGCCGACACCGACGCCGAGGTCCGCGCGGCCGCCGCGGCTTCACTGCGCGAACTCGTCGAGACCCTGCCGCCCGAACCCGCTCTGGGCGCCGCGCTCACCGGTGCGCTCGGCGAGGCCGACCCTGTGGTCCGTGCCGCCGCTCTCGATGTGCTGCGGGCTCTGCGGCTCGGCGAGGCGGGGGTGTTCGCGGCGGCGCTGGACGATCCCGACATCGCCGTCCGCACCGAGGCCGTACGGGCGCTCGTCTCGGTCGACGCGGTCGGGCCACTGGCGGGTGCCGCCGACGATCCCTCCCGGGAGGTCCGGGTCACTGTGGCCAAGGCCCTGGCCGCCGTCGCCTCGGCGCCCCTGGCCGCGTCCGACCGGGAGCTGCTCACCGGCACCCTGGACCGGCTCACCGAGGACGCCGATCCGCTGGTGCGCGGTGCCGCGCTCGGCGCGCTGGCCACCACCGGCTGCCCGGCGCCGCTCACCGCCCGCTCCGTGGCCGCGCTGTCCGACCGGGCCTGGCAGGTGCGGTCCGGCGCCGCCACCGCGCTGTCGGCCGCACCCGCGGACACGGCTGTCCCTGCCCTCGCCAAGGCCCTCGCCGATCCGAACGCCGACGTCCGCAAGGCGGCGGTCCTGGCGCTCATCCGGCACCGGGCCACCGAGGAGGCCAGGGCAGCCCTCGCCACGGCCACGGCGGACTCGGACGCGGACGTCCGGGCCTACGCGGGCCGGGGACTCTAGCGCCGCGCCCCACCCGCCGGGCCGGGCTATATCCAGTCGTCCGGCTCCGGCTCGTCCGCCGGCTCGGGCCAGTGGTCCTCCGGAGATTCGGTGCCCGCCGGGTCCGCGGCACCGGCGGGGCCCGGCCCGTCCAGGGAGGTCAGCACCTCGAGCACCCCTTCCCCGTACGTAGCCAGCTTCTTCTCGCCGACGCCGCTCACCGTGCCCAGCTCGGGCACCGAGCCGGGCCGACGGGAGACGATCTCCCGCAAGGTGGCGTCGTGGAAGATGACGTAGGCGGGGACGCCCTGCTCCCTGGCCTGCTCGGCGCGCCAGGCGCGCAGGGCCTCGAAGGCGGGGAGCAGTTCCTCGGGCAGCTCCGCCGCGGCGGCCTTGGCCTTGCGGTCGCCCCCGGAGACACCGGCCGACCGCGAACGGGAGCCGGCCGGCTTCTTCGGCTCCTTGCGCAGCGGCACCTCACGCTCCTGGCGCAGGACCGCGCCGCTCGCCTCGGTCAGCACCAGCGTGCCGTACTCGCCCTCGACCGCGAGCAGCCCCTGGGCGAGCAGCTGGCGGATGACGCCCCGCCACTCGCCCTCGGTGAGGTCCTGCCCGATACCGAAGACGGACAGCTGATCGTGGTCGAACTGGATCACCTTGCCGGTGCGCTTGCCGAGCAGGATGTCGACGATCTGCATCGCGCCGAACTTCTGCCCGCGCTCCCGCTGCAGCCGTACCACTGTCGACAGCGCCTTCTGCGCGGCGATCGTGCCGTCCCAGGTCTCCGGTGGGATGAGGCATGTGTCGCAGTTGCCGCAGCCCGCCGCATCGGGGTCCTGGCCGAAGTAGGCGAGCAGCTGGCCGCGACGGCACTGGGCCGTCTCGCACAGCGCGAGCATGGCGTCGAGGTGGGCGGCCGCGCGGCGGCGGAACGCCTCGTCACCCTCACCGGACTGGATCAGCTTGCGCTGCTGTATGACGTCGTTCAGGCCGTACGCCATCCAGGCCGTGGACGGCAGGCCGTCACGGCCCGCGCGGCCGGTCTCCTGGTAGTAGCCCTCGATGGACTTGGGCAGGTCCAGGTGGGCGACGAAGCGTACGTCCGGCTTGTCGATGCCCATGCCGAAGGCGATGGTCGCCACGACGACCAGGCCGTCCTCGCGCAGAAACCGGGACTGGTGCCGTGCGCGGGTGCCCGCGTCCAGGCCCGCGTGGTACGGCACCGCGTCGATGCCGTTGGCGGTCAGGAACTCCGCCGTCCGGTCGACCGAGTTGCGCGAGAGGCAGTAGACGATGCCGGCGTCGCCCGCGTGCTCCTCCCGGAGGAAGGCGAGCAGCTGCTTCCTGGGGTCGGCCTTCGGCACGATCCGGTACTGGATGTTGGGCCGGTCGAAGCTGGCGACGAAGTGGCGGGCCGTCGGCAGGTTCAGCCGCTGGGTGATCTCCTGGTGGGTGGCACGCGTGGCCGTGGCGGTGAGGGCGATCCGCGGGACGTCCGGCCAGCGCTCGCCGAGGAGGGACAGGGTGAGGTAGTCGGGGCGGAAGTCGTGGCCCCACTGGGACACGCAGTGCGCCTCGTCGATCGCGAAAACGGAGATCTTGCCGCGGGAGAGGAGGTCGAGCGTGGCGTCCAGGCGCAGTCGCTCCGGTGCCAGATACAGCAGGTCCAGCTCTCCGGTCAGGAACTCGGCCTCGACCATGCGCCGCTCGTCGAAGTCCTGCGTGGAGTTGATGAAGCCGGCCCGCACACCGAGGGCGCGCAGGGCGTCCACCTGGTCCTGCATCAGGGCGATCAGCGGTGACACCACCACGCCGGTACCGGGCCGGACCAGGGCCGGGATCTGGTAGCACAGCGATTTGCCGCCGCCGGTGGGCATGAGGACGACGGCGTCGCCGCCCGCCACCACGTGCTCGATGATCTCTTCCTGCTCGCCCCGGAAGACCTCGTATCCGAAGACCCGGTGGAGTGTGGCCAGCGCCTCGCTGTCGGCCGCGCCCGGCCCCTCGGTCATCCTTGGCATCTCGCTGATTCCGCCCGTCGCGCCCATCGTCCTGTCCCCCGTCGGTTCCCCCGTGCTCGTCCGTCGACCACTGCGTCCACGATAGGCGCCCGCGCCGACAACACCCGACCGTTGTCCACAGGCGGGGCCCGCTTGTCGTATCAACGCCATGGAACGTCTCGAGTAACGGCCACCTGGCCCATCGGACGACTCCGTGCAGCCCCCGCTCAACCCCATTGGGTGCCTTCGGATGGCCGCTTCCCCTCGCCCGGGGCCAGGCTGCTGAAGCGGGCCGGGAGGAGGCCCGCACGCTCGGGGATCCCGCTTCGCGCACCCCGCTCACGAGCGCACGATCCCACCCTCTCCCCCTAGGAGCCCCACGTCATGATCGCTCGCCTCGCCGGAGCCGGCCTCGTCCTCGTTTCCGCCCTCGTCCTACCCGGGTCCGCGCCCGCCCAGGCCACCGACCGCAGCCCTCTCGTCGGCGAGGAACTGGGCGCGGCGTACGCGGCGACGGCGCAGTACAGCTACCTGCCGCTCGCGACCGCCGACGGCTACGAGCCGCACATGTGCCTGGCGCGCCCGCAGGGTGGCATGGGATTCCACTACTTCAACGAGTCTCGCTTCGGCTCCCTCGATCCCGAGAAGCCCGCCGGCCTGCTCTACGAGGACGCCGGCCAGGGGAAGCGCCGGCTCGTCGGTGTGGAGTGGGTCGTCCCGGTCACCGGCAAGAACATGCAGCGGCCCCACCTGTTCGGGCAGGCCTTCCAGGGTCCGATGGCCGGCCACTACCCGGGCATGCCCACCCACTACGACCTGCACGTATGGCTGTACAAGAAGAACCCCGAAGGCCTCTTCTCCCCATGGAACCCGAAAGTGAAGTGTCCGCCCTCGGCCGGGCAGGGCATGTCCGGGCACTGACATGCGACGGCCCCGGTTCCCCTCCCGAGCGGGAACCGGGGCCGTACGGCCGTACCGCGCGCGTCAGCGCACGAACACTCCCGCCTGGCTCGCCAGGTCCAGGAAGTACTGCGGTGCCACACCGAGCACCAGCGTCACCGCCACGCCCACGCCGATCGCCGCCATGGTCAGCGGCGAGGGGACGGCCACGGTCGGGCCCTCGGGCCTCGGCTCGCTGAAGAACATCAGCACGATCACGCGGATGTAGAAGAACGCGGCGATCGCCGAGGAGATCACACCGACCACGACCAGCGGGGCCGCGCCGCCGTCCGCCGCCGCCTTGAACACGGCGAACTTACCCGCGAATCCGGAGGTCAGCGGAATACCGGCGAAGGCCAGCAGGAACACCGCGAACACCGCCGCGACCAGCGGTGAACGGCGGCCCAGGCCTGCCCACTTGGACAGGTGGGTCGCTTCGCCGCCCGCGTCGCGTACCAGCGTGACCACGGCGAACGCGCCGATCGTCACGAACGAGTACCCGGCCAGATAGAAGAGGACGGACGACACGCCGTCCTTCGAGGTGGCGATGACACCCGCGAGGATGAATCCGGCGTGCGCGATGGACGAGTACGCCAGCAGCCGCTTGATGTCGGTCTGCGTGATCGCGACGATCGCACCGCCCAGCATGGTGATGATCGCCACCGCCCACATGACCGGCCGCCAGTCCCAGCGCATACCGGGCAGCACGACGTACAGCAGGCGCAGCAGCGCGCCGAACGCCGCGACCTTCGTCGCCGCCGCCATGAAGCCGGTCACCGGGGTCGGCGCGCCCTGGTAGACGTCGGGCGTCCACATGTGGAACGGCACCGCGCCCACCTTGAACAGCAGGCCCATCACGATGAGCGCGCTGCCGAGCAGCAGCAGTGCGTCGTTGCCCATGGTGTTGGCGAGCGCCGGGTCGACGTTGGTGACCGTGCCGTCGACGACCTGTGCGATGCGCGCGTACGACACCGAGCCCGCGTAGCCGTACAGCAGGGCGATGCCGAACAGCGTGAACGCGGAGGCGAACGCGCCGAGCAGGAAGTACTTGACCGCGGCCTCCTGTGACATGAGCCGCTTGCGGCGGGCCAGCGCGCACAGCAGGTACAGCGGCAGGGAGAAGACCTCCAGGGCCACGAACAGCGTCAGCAGGTCGTTGGCCGACGGGAACACCAGCATGCCGGCGATGGCGAAGAGGAGCAGCGGGAAGACCTCGGTGGTGGTGAACCCGGCCTTCACGGCGGCCTTCTCGCTGTCGCTGCCCGGCACGGACGCGGCCTGTGCGGCGAACGAGTCGACCCGGTTGCCGTGCGCCGCCGGGTCCAGGCGCCGCTCGGCGAAGGTGAACAGGCCCACCAGGCCGGCCAGCACGATCGTGCCCTGCAGGAAGAGAGCCGGTCCGTCGACCGCGATCGCGCCCATGGCCGCGATGTGGGCCTTCGTGGTGCCGTACCCGTCGGCCGCGAGCGCGACGACGGCGGCGAACGCGGCGCACAGCGCGACGACGGACACGAACACCTGGGCGTAGTAGCGGGACTTGCGCGGGACGAACGCCTCGATGAGCACTCCGACCAGCGCCGCACCGACGACGATCAGGGTCGGCGACAATTGTCCGTATTCGATCTTCGGCGCGTCGATCTTCGAGATCGGGTCGGCCGCTGTTGTCCACAGGCTGTGGACGGCTGCTGTGCTCACTTGGCCGCCTCCACCGCGGGCTTGGGATCCTTCTTGTGTACGTCGGACATGGTCTGTTTGACCGCCGGGTTGACGATGTCCGTGACAGGCTTCGGGTAGACGCCCAGGAAGATCAACAGCACGACCAGCGGAGCGACGACCACCAGTTCGCGCGCGCGGAGGTCGGGCATCGCCGAGACCTCGGGCTTCACCGGACCCGTCATCGTCCGCTGGTACAGCACGAGGGTGTAGAGCGCGGCGAGGACGATGCCGAAGGTGGCGATGATGCCGATCGCCGGGTAACGCGTGAATGTGCCGACCAGCACCAGGAACTCACTCACGAACGGCGCGAGTCCGGGCAGCGAGAGGGTGGCGAGGCTCCCGATCAGGAAGGTGCCGGCGAGCACCGGGGCGACTTTCTGCACCCCTCCGTAGTCGGCGATGAGCCGCGAACCGCGCCGGGAGATCAGGAAGCCGGCGACCAGCATCAACGCGGCGGTGGAGATGCCGTGGTTGACCATGTAGAGCGTCGCGCCGGACTGGCCCTGGCTGGTCATCGCGAAGATGCCCATGATGATGAATCCGAAGTGCGAGATCGACGCGTAGGCCACCAGCCGCTTGATGTCCCGCTGGCCGACCGCCAGCAGCGCGCCGTAGACGATGCTGATCAGGGCCAGTACGAGGATCACGGGCGTCGCCCACTTGCTGGCCTCCGGGAACAACTGGAGGCAGAAGCGGAGCATCGCGAACGTGCCCACCTTGTCGACGACGGCGGTGATGAGGACGGCGACCGGGGCGGTGGCCTCCTGCATGGCGTTGGGCAGCCAGGTGTGCAGCGGCCACAGCGGCGCCTTCACCGCGAAGGCGAAGAAGAAGCCGAGGAACAGCCAGCGTTCGGTGTTCGTGGCCATGTGCAGCGAGCCGTTGGCGCGGGCCTCGGCGATCTCCGTGAGGCTGAAGTTCCCGGCGACCACGTAGAGGCCGATCACCGCGGCCAGCATGATCAGTCCGCCGACCAGGTTGTAGAGCAGGAACTTCACCGCCGCGTACGACCGCTGCGTGGCGGCCGTCTCCTCGCCGTGCTCGTGGGCGTGGTCCCCGAAGCCGCCGATGAGGAAGTACATCGGGATGAGCATGGCTTCGAAGAAGATGTAGAAGAGGAAGACGTCGGTGGCCTCGAACGAGATGATCACCATCGCCTCGACGGCGAGCATCAGCGCGAAGAAGCCCTGGGTGGGACGCCAGCGGCGGTTGCCGGTCTCCAGCGGATCGGCGTCGTGCCAGCCGGCGAGGATGATGAACGGGATCAGCAGGGCGGTGAGCGCGATCAGCGCCACCGCGATGCCGTCGACGCCGAGTTCGTAGCGGACTCCGAAGTCCTTGATCCAGGCGTGGGATTCGGTGAGCTGGTAGCGGTCGCCGCCCGGGTCGAAGCGGACCAGGACGACGATCGCCAGGGCGAGTGTGGCGAGCGAGACCAGCAGCGCCAGCCATTTTGCGGCGGTGCGCCGTGCGGCCGGTACGGCGGCCGTGGCGACGGCCCCGAGGGCCGGGAGCGCCGCCGTCGCTGTCAGCAGAGGAAAGGACATCGGTATCAGACCGCCCTCATCAGCAGGGTCGCGGCGACCAGGAGTGCCGCGCCGCCGAACATCGAGACCGCGTAGGAGCGGGCGAAGCCGTTCTGGAGCCGGCGCAGCCGCCCGGACAGACCGCCGAAGCCGGCGGCCGTGCCGTTGACGACGCCGTCGACCAGGGTGTGGTCGACGTACACCAGGGAGCGCGTCAGGTGCTCGCCGCCGCGCACCAGGACGACGTGGTTGAAGTCGTCCTGGAGCAGGTCGCGCCGGGCCGCGCGGGTGAGCAGCGAGCCGCGCGGGGCGACGGCCGGGACGGGCTTGCGGCCGTACTGCGCCCAGGCGATACCGACACCGATGACCAGGCAGACCATGGTCGCGCCGGTGACGGCGGCCGCGCTGAGCGGCGAGTCGCCCTCGCTGTGGCCCGTGACGGGCTCCAGCCAGTGCAGGAAGCGGTCGCCGATGCTGAAGAACGCACCGCCGAAGACCGAGCCGACGGCCAGCAGGATCATCGGGATCGTCATGACCTTCGGGGACTCGTGCGGGTGCGGCTCGGCATGCTCACCGTGGTGCTCGGCCGCGGGCTCCGCGCTCGGCGCCTCCGGGGAGCGAGTGGGTTGGTTCTTCCAACGCTCCTCCCCGAAGAAGGTCATCAGCATCACGCGCGTCATGTAGAAGGCGGTGATGGCCGCGCCCAGCAGGGCCGCGCCGCCGAGGATCCAGCCCTCGTTGCCGCCCTTGGCGAAGGCCGCCTCGATGATCTTGTCCTTGGAGAAGAAGCCCGACAGGCCCGGGAAACCGATGATCGCGAGGTAGCCGAGGCCGAAGGTGATGAACGTGATCGGCATGTACTTGCGCAGGCCGCCGTACTTGCGCATGTCGACCTCGTCGTTCATGCCGTGCATGACGGAACCGGCACCGAGGAACAGCCCGGCCTTGAAGAAGCCGTGCGTCACCAGGTGCATGATCGCGAAGACGTAGCCGATGGGGCCGAGGCCCGCCGCCAGCACCATGTAGCCGATCTGCGACATGGTCGAGCCGGCCAGAGCCTTCTTGATGTCGTCCTTCGCGCAACCGACGATCGCACCGAAGAGGAGCGTGACCGTGCCGACGACGGTGACGGCCAACTGGGCGTCGGGAGCGGCGTTGAAGATGGCACCGGAGCGGACGATCAGGTAGACGCCCGCGGTCACCATCGTCGCGGCGTGGATCAGGGCCGAGACCGGGGTCGGGCCCTCCATGGCGTCCCCGAGCCAGGACTGCAGCGGCACCTGGGCCGACTTGCCGCAGGCGGCGAGCAGCAGCATCAGGCCGATCGCGGTGAGCCTGCCCTCGGAAGTGTCCCCGGTGTGGCTGAGGACCGGACCGAAGGCGAAGCTGCCGAAGGTGGTGAACATCAGCATGATCGCGATCGACAGGCCCATGTCGCCGACACGGTTGACGAGGAAGGCCTTCTTCGCTGCCGTGGCGGCGCTGGGCTTGTGCTGCCAGAAACCGATCAGCAGGTAGGAGGCGAGACCGACGCCTTCCCAGCCGACGTACAGCAGCAGGTAGTTGTCGGCGAGGACGAGCAGCAGCATCGCCGCGAGGAACAGGTTCAGGTAGCCGAAGAAGCGACGGCGCCGCTCGTCGTGCTCCATGTACCCGACCGAGTACAGGTGGATCAGCGAGCCGACACCGGTGATCAGCAGCACGAACGTCATCGACAGCTGGTCCAGGCGGAAGGTGACGTCCGCCTGGAAGCTGCCGACCGAGATCCATGTCCACAGGTGCTGGGTCAGCGTGCGGTGTTCGGCGTTCTTTCCCAGCAGGTCGGTGAAAAGGATCAGGCCGAACACGAAGGACGCGGTCGACAGGAGCGTGCCGATCCAGTGGCCGACGCGGTCGAGGCGCCGGCCGCCGACCAGCAGGACGGCCGCTCCGAGCAGGGGCGCCGCGATGAGCAGCGCGATCAGGTTCTCCACGATTCTTCCGACCCCTTACAGCTTCATCAGGCTGGCGTCGTCGACCGAGGCCGAGTGGCGGGTACGGAACAGCGACACGATGATCGCGAGGCCCACCACGACCTCCGCGGCGGCGACGACCATCGTGAAGAAGGCGATGATCTGGCCGTCGAGGTTGCCGTGCATCCGGGAGAAGGTGACGAACGCGAGGTTGCAGGCGTTCAGCATCAGCTCGATGCACATGAAGACCACGATGGCGTTGCGGCGGATCAGGACGCCGGTCGCGCCGATCGTGAACAGCAGGGCGGCGAGGTAGAGGTAGTTGACCGGGTTCACTTCGACACCTCCTCGGGCCGCTTGAACGTCGTCGGCTCGATCGTCCTGCGCTCCAGGCGCTCCTCCGCGCGCTGCTCCAGCGCCCGCAGGTCGTTGAGCGCCTCCGCCGACACGTCACGGATCTGGCCCCGCTCACGCAGCGTCTTGTTGACCGTCAGCTCGGCAGGGGTGCCGTCGGGCAGCAGGCCCGCGATGTCCACGGCGTTGTGCCGGGCGTAGACACCGGGGGCGGGCAGCGGCGGCAGGTGCTTGCCCTCGCGGACGCGCTGCTCGGCAAGCTCACGCTGGGTCTTGGCGCGCTCGGTGCGCTCTCGGTGGGTGAGCACCATGGCGCCGACGGCGGCCGTGATGAGCAGGGCGCCGGTGATTTCGAACGCGAAGACGTACTTGGTGAAGATGAGGGACGCGAGGCCCTCCACATTGCCGTTGGCGTTCGCCTGGCCGGTGCCGTTGAACTCCTTCAGGGAGGCGTTGCCGATGCCGGCGAACAGCAGGACGCCGAAGCCGACCCCGCAGACAAGGGCCAGCCAGCGCTGGCCCTTGATGGTCTCCTTCAGCGAGTCCGCGGCCGTGACACCGACGAGCATCACCACGAACAGGAACAACATCATGATCGCGCCGGTGTAGACGACGATCTGCACGATGCCGAGGAAGTAGGCACCGTTGGCGAGGTAGAAGATGGCCAGGACGATCATGGTCCCGGCGAGGCAGAGCGCGCTGTGCACGGCCTTCTTCATGAAGACGGTGCACAGGGCGCCGATCACCGCGACGGTGCCGAGGACCCAGAACTGGAAGGCCTCACCCGTGGAAGTGGTGTAGGCGGCGAGTTGCTGCGCGCTCATCGGCCGATCACCTTCTCCGAGGCCGGCTCGTCCTCGCCGAAGGTGGAGGCGGCCTCCTGCGGGACCTCGCCATTGGAGACGGCGACCTGCCGTACGGTCCCCGACGCGGCCTCCGTGACCAGGCCCCGGTAGTAGTCCTGTTCGTCGGTCCCCGGGAAGATCGCGTGGGGCGTGTCGACCATGCCCTCTTCGAGGCCGGCGAGCAGCTGTTCCTTGGTGTAGATGAGGTTGGCGCGGCTGGAGTCGGCCAGTTCGAACTCGTTGGTCATGGTGAGCGCGCGGGTGGGGCACGCCTCGATGCACAGCCCGCACAGGATGCAGCGGGCGTAGTTGATCTGGTAGACGCGGCCGTACCGCTCGCCGGGCGAGTAGCGCTCCTCGTCGGTGTTGTCGGCGCCCTCTACGTAGATGGCGTCCGCGGGGCAGGCCCAGGCGCACAGCTCGCAGCCGACGCACTTCTCCAGGCCGTCCGGATGGCGGTTGAGCTGGTGCCGTCCGTGGAACCGCGGAGCCGTGGTCTTCTGCTGCTCGGGATACTGCTCGGTGAGCCGCTTCTTGAACATGGCCTTGAAGGTCACGCCGAAGCCGGCCACGGGGTTCTGGAAACCGGGCTTGGTCTCCTTGGGTTCCTCAGCCATCGGACGCCTCCTTTCCATCCGTAGGTCCGTCACTGACAGTGTCCGACCCACCACTGACAATCAGCTCGCGCTCGCGGCGCGAGCGGCGCCTGGGCACCGGCGGCAGCTCCTGTCCGGGCAGCGGCGGCACGGGGAATCCGCCCGCCATCGGGTCGAACGCGGGCTGCTCGGCGCTGGGCTGCTCGGTCGTCTTCGACTTCTCGCGGAACATGTCGGCGACGAAGGAGATCAGCAGCAGCGCGAGAACGCCGCCGCCCACGTAGAGGGCGATGTCGGCGAAGTCGTAGTTCTCGTTGCGCAGGGCCCGCACGGTCGCGACCAGCATCAGCCACGTCACGGAGACCGGGATGAGCACCTTCCAGCCGAGCTTCATCAGCTGGTCGTAGCGGACGCGAGGAAGCGTGCCGCGCAGCCAGATGAAGAAGAACAGCAGCAGCTGGACCTTGATGACGAACCAGAGCATCGGCCACCAGCCGTGGTTCGCACCCTCCCAGAAGGTGCTGATCGGCCACGGGGCGCGCCAGCCACCGAGGAACAAGGTGGCCGACACGGCCGAGACCGTCACCATGTTGACGTACTCGGCGAGCATGAACAGCGCGAACTTGATCGACGAGTACTCGGTGTTGAAGCCACCGACCAGGTCGCCCTCGGACTCCGGCATGTCGAAGGGGGCGCGGTTGGTCTCGCCGACCATCGTGACGATGTAGAGGATGAAGGAGACCGGCAGCAGCAGGATGTACCAGCGGTCGTGCTGCTGCTCGACGATCGTGGACGTCGACATCGACCCCGAGTAGAGGAACACGGAGGCGAACGCGGCGCCCATGGCGATCTCGTACGAGATCATCTGCGCGCAGGAGCGGAGGCCGCCCAGCAGCGGGTACGTCGATCCGGAACTCCAACCCGCGAGGACGATGCCGTAGATGCCGACAGAGGCGACCGCGAGGATGTAGAGCATCGCGATCGGCAGGTCTGTGAGCTGCATCGTGGTGCGGTGGCCGAAGATCGAGATCTCGTTGTCGGCCGGCCCGAAGGGAATCACCGCGATCGCCATGAAGGCCGGGATGGCCGCGACGATCGGCGCGAGGACGTAGACCACCTTGTCGGCGCGCTTGACGATGACGTCTTCCTTGAGCATCAGCTTCACGCCGTCGGCGAGCGACTGGAGCATGCCCCAGGGGCCGTGCCGGTTGGGGCCGATGCGCAGCTGCATCCAGGCGACGACCTTGCGCTCCCAGACGATGGAGAACAGCACGGTCACCATCAGGAAGGCAAAGCAGAACACCGCCTTGACGACGACCAGCCACCAGGGGTCGTGGCCGAACATCGAGAGGTCTTCAGCGGCGAGATACGACGTCATGCCTCCACCTCCTTGCGGGCCTCTTCGGCGAGTACCGCCGGGCCGATGCGGACGAGAGAGCCGGGATGCGCCCCGGTGTCGGAGGCGACGCCCGCCCCCACGGAGTTCAGCGGGAGCCAGACCACCCGGTCGGGCATCTCCGTGATCCGAATCGGGAGTTCGACGGTGCCGGCCGGTCCGGTAACGGCCAGGACGCCGCCGTCCTCGACGCCGACCTCGGCGGCGGTCGCGAGCGACACGCGCGCGCGGGCGGCGTGCCGGGTTCCGGCGAGCGCTTCGTCGCCGTGCTGCAGGACGCCCTGGTCCAGCAGCAGCCGGTGCCCGGCGAGTACTGCCTCACCGGCGGCCGGCCGGGGCAGCACGCCCGCGGCCTCCACGGGCTCGGAGGCCCTCGGGCCGTCCCAGGCGCCGAGCCGGTCGATCTCCGCGCGCGTGGTACGCAGGTCCGGCAGGCCCAGGTGGACGTCCATGGCGTCGGCCAGCATCTGCAGCACGCGTGTGTCGGTCGGGGCGAGGCGGCGGGTCATCTGCTCGGGCTTGAGTGCGGCCTCGAAGAAGCGCACCCTGCCTTCCCAGTTGAGGAAGGTGCCCGCCTTTTCCGCGACCGCGGCGACCGGCAGGACCACGGCGGCGTGCTCGGTTACCTCGCTGGGCCGCAGATCCAGCGACACCAGGAAGCCGACGCTTTCGAGCGCCTCACGCGCGCGTGCCGGATCCGGCAGGTCGGCGACCTCCACACCGGCGACCACGAGAGCGGACAGTTCGCCGGTGGCGGCGGCCTCGATGATCTGGTGGGTGTCGCGGCCGTACCGCAGCGGCAGTTCGGCGAGCCCCCAGGCGGCGGCGACCTGCTCCCGCGCGCGCGGGTCGGTCGCGGGGCGACCGCCCGGCAGCAGCGAGGGCAGCGCGCCGGCCTCGACAGCGCCGCGCTCCCCGGCCCGCCGCGGGATCCACACCAGCTGGGCGCCGGTCGCGTCGGCGGCGCGTACGGCGGCGGTGAGGCCGCCGGCGACTCCGGCGAGCCGCTCGCCGACGACGATCACCGCGCCCTCGGTGCGCAGCGCCTCGGCGGCCTTCGTGCCCGGTTCCTCCAGGCCGACACCGCTTGCGAGGGCGTCCAGCCACTCGGTCTCGGTGCCGGGAGCGGCCGGCAGCAGGGTGCCGCCCGCCTTCTCCAGGCCACGGGTGGCGTGTGTGGCCAGCGCGAACACCTTCTGCTTGCGCTTGCGCCAGGCCTTGCGCAGCCGCAGGAAGACGCCGGGTGCCTCTTCCTCCGACTCGAACCCGACCAGCAGGACCGCGGGGGCCTTCTCAAGGGCGGTGTACGTGACGCCCGTACCGTCGAGGTCACGGCCCCGGCCGGCCACCCGGGCCGCCAGGAAGTCGGCTTCCTCGCCGCTGTGCACGCGCGCGCGGAAGTCGATGTCGTTGGTGTCGAGAGCCACGCGCGCGAACTTGCTGTAGGCGTACGCGTCCTCGACGGTCAGGCGGCCGCCGGTGAGGACACCGGCCCGGGAACGGGCGGCGGTGAGCCCGCGCGCAGCCGCTTCGAGCGCCTCCGGCCAGGAAGCGGGCTCGAGGACGCCCTCGGCGTTGCGCAGCAGCGGGGTGTCGAGGCGGTCCTTGAGCTGCGCGTACCGGAACGCGAAGCGTCCCTTGTCGCAGATCCACTCCTCGTTGACCTCGGGGTCGTCGCCGGCGAGCCGCCGCATGACCTTGCCGCGCCGGTGGTCGGTGCGGGTGGCGCAGCCGCCCGCACAGTGCTCGCACACCGACGGGGAGGAGACCAGGTCGAAGGGGCGGGAGCGGAAACGATAGGCCGCCGAGGTGAGCGCGCCGACCGGGCAGATCTGGATGGTATTGCCGGAGAAGTACGACTCGAACGGGTCGCCCTCGCCGGTGCCGACCTGCTGGAGCGCGCCCCGCTCGACCAGCTCGATCATCGGGTCGCCCGCGATCTGGTTGGAGAAACGGGTGCAGCGGGCGCACAGGACGCACCGCTCGCGGTCGAGCAGCACCTGCGTGGAGATCGGCACCGGCTTCTCGTACGTCCGCTTCTTTCCCTCGAAGCGCGACTCGGCGTTGCCGTGTGACATGGCCTGGTTCTGCAGCGGGCACTCGCCGCCCTTGTCGCAGACCGGGCAGTCCAGCGGGTGGTTGATGAGCAGCAGCTCCATCACACCGTGCTGGGCCTTCTCGGCGACCGGTGAGGTGAGGTGGGTCTTGACGACCATGCCGTCCGTGCACGTGATGGTGCAGGACGCCATCGGCTTGCGCTGGCCCTCGACCTCGACGATGCACTGGCGGCAGGCACCGGCGGGGTCCAGGAGGGGGTGGTCGCAGAAACGCGGGATCTCGATGCCGAGCTGCTCGGCGGCCCTGATGACCAGGGTGCCCTTGGGCACGCTGATCTCGACGCCGTCGATCGTCAGCGTGACGAGGTCTTCCGGCGGGACCGCCGCCCCTCCCCCTCCGGAGGGAGCACTGGTGGTCACGGTCATGCGTTCACCTCCGGGCGGTCCGCCCAGGCCGTCGACTTGGCCGGGTCGAAGGGACAGCCCCGGCCCGTGATGTGCTGCTCGTACTCCGCACGGAAGTACTTCAGCGAGGAGAAGATGGGGGATGCGGCGCCGTCACCCAGGGCGCAGAAGGACTTGCCGTTGATGTTGTCGGCGATGTCGTTCAGCTTGTCGAGGTCGGACATGACGCCCTTGCCGGCCTCGATGTCCCGCAGCAACTGCACCAGCCAGTAGGTCCCTTCGCGGCACGGCGTGCACTTGCCGCAGGACTCGTGGGCGTAGAACTCGGTCCAGCGGGTCACCGCCCGCACCACGCAGGTCGTCTCGTCGAAGCACTGCAGGGCCTTGGTGCCGAGCATGGAGCCGGCGGCGCCCACCCCCTCGTAATCGAGGGGAACGTCGAGGTGCTCGTCGGTGAACATCGGCGTCGAGGAACCGCCCGGCGTCCAGAACTTGAGGCGATGCCCGGGCCGCATTCCGCCGCTCATGTCGAGGAGCTGGCGGAGTGTGATGCCGAGCGGTGCCTCGTACTGGCCGGGGCTCGCGACATGGCCGCTGAGCGAGTAGAGCGTGAAGCCGGGTGACTTCTCGCTCCCCATCGACCTGAACCAGTCCTTGCCCTTTTGCAGGATGGCGGGAACTGACGCGATCGACTCGACGTTATTCACCACAGTCGGACAGGCGTAGAGGCCTTCCACCGCAGGGAAGGGGGGACGGAGCCGCGGTTGACCACGGCGGCCTTCTAGCGAGTCGAGCAGTGCGGTCTCCTCACCGCAGATGTACGCGCCGGCGCCGGCGTGCACGGTGAGTTCGAGGTCGAGTCCGCTGCCCAGGATGTTCTCGCCGAGGTAGCCCGCCGCGTAGGCCTCGCGCACGGCCTCGTGCAACCGCCGCAGAACGGGGACGACCTCACCACGCAGATAGATGAAGGCATGCGACGACCTGATGGCATAGCACGCGATCACAATGCCCTCGATGAGGCTGTGCGGGTTCGCGAAGAGGAGCGGGATGTCCTTACAGGTGCCAGGCTCCGACTCGTCGGCGTTGACAACTAGATAGTGCGGTTTTCCATCCCCCTGCGGAATGAACTGCCACTTCATTCCGGTCGGGAATCCCGCGCCGCCGCGCCCGCGCAGACCGGAGTCCTTGACGTACGCGATCAGGTCGTCCGGCGACATGGCGAGCGCCTTGCGGAGCCCCTCGTACCCCTCGTGCCTCCGGTAGACGTCCAGAGTCCAGGACCGGTCCTCGTCCCAGAAGGCCGACAGCACGGGTGCGAGCAGCTTCTCCGGGCTCGTGTCCTTGACCTCGGGTGCCACGGTCATCACTCCCCCTCCTCGGCGGTAGGCCCTGCCGGGTGAGCCGGGTCGGAGGCCGATGTGTCCTGCGGCGCGTCATGAGAACTGAGGTGCTCGGCCGGCGACGGCTCGTGCACCCTGTCCTGCGGTTCGTCGTGCGGACCGCCGTCGCGCGGATGGACCACGCGCGCGGGTGCGGCCTCTCCCCTTGCCAGGCGAAGGCCCACCAGCGACGCGGGTCCCGCACCGCCGCTCTCCTCGACGGCCCCTGGCCGCTCGTCGGGGAATCCGGCCAGGATCCGCGCGGTCTCCTTGAACGTGCACAGCCGCGCCCCGCGGGTGGGCTGCACGGGCCGTTCCGCACGCAGATCGTCGACCAGGCGCTTGGCGCTGCCCGGCGTCTGGTTGTCGAAGAACTCCCAGTTGACCATCACGACCGGCGCGAAGTCGCAGGCCGCGTTGCACTCGATGTGCTCCAGGGTGACCTTGCCGTCGTCGGTGGTCTCGCCGTTGCCGACGCCCAGGTGCTCCTGGAGGCTCTCGAAGATCGCGTCGCCGCCCATGACCGCGCACAGCGTGTTGGTGCAGACGCCGACCTGGTAGTCACCGGACGGCTTGCGCCGGTACATGGTGTAGAAGGTGGCGACGGCGGTGACCTCGGCCGTGGTCAGGTCCAGCATGTCCGCGCAGAACCGCATCCCGGTGCGCGTGACGTGGCCCTCCTCCGCCTGTACGAGGTGAAGCAGCGGCAGCAGTGCGGACCGGGAGTCCGGGTAGCGCGCGATCACCTCGCGCGCGTCCGCCTCCAGCCGGGCGCGGACGTCGTCCGGGTACGTGGGCGCGGGCAGCTCGGGCATGCCCAGGCTGACGCCCCGCTCCGAAGAAGAGGTGGTCACCGGTCGACGCCTCCCATCACGGGGTCGATGGACGCGACGGCGACGATCACGTCGGCGACCTGGCCGCCCTCGCACATCGCCGCCATGGCCTGCAGGTTGGTGAAGGACGGGTCACGGAAGTGGACCCGATAGGGGCGGGTGCCGCCGTCGGAGACGGCATGCACCCCGAGTTCGCCCTTGGGCGACTCGACGGCCGCGTACGCCTGTCCCGGCGGGACGCGGAAGCCCTCGGTGACCAGCTTGAAGTGGTGGATCAGGGCCTCCATGGAGGTGCCCATGATCTTCTTGATGTGGTCAAGGGAGTTGCCGAGCCCGTCCGGTCCCAGGGCGAGCTGGGCGGGCCAGGCGATCTTCTTGTCGGCGACCATGACCGGGCCGGGCTGGAGCCGGTCCAGGCACTGCTGGATGATCTCGAGCGACTGGCGCATCTCCTCCAGGCGCACGAGGAAACGGCCGTAGGCGTCGCAGCTGTCGGCGGTCGGGACGTCGAAGTCGTACGTCTCGTAGTCGCAGTACGGCTGCGTCTTGCGCAGGTCGTGCGGCAGGCCGGTGGAGCGCAGGATCGGGCCGGTGGCGCCGAGGGCCATGCAGCCGGCCAGGTCGAGGTAGCCGACGTCCTGCATGCGTGCCTTGAAGATGGGGTTCCCGGTGGCGAGCTTGTCGTACTCCGGGAGGTTCTTCTTCATCTTCTTCACGAACTCGCGGATCTGGTCCACCGCGCCGGGCGGCAGGTCCTGGGCGAGTCCGCCGGGGCGGATGTACGCGTGGTTCATGCGCAGGCCCGTGATGAGCTCGTAGAGATCGAGAATCATCTCACGATCACGGAATCCGTAGATCATGATGGTGGTGGCGCCCAGCTCCATGCCGCCGGTGGCGATGCACACCAGGTGGGAGGAGAGCCGGTTCAGCTCCATCAGGAGCACCCGGATGATCTTGGTGCGTTCGGTGATCTGGTCCTCGATGCCGAGGAGCTTCTCGACGGCGAGGCAGTAGGCGGTCTCGTTGAAGAAGGACGTCAGGTAGTCCATGCGCGTGACGAAGGTGGTGCCCTGCGTCCACGTGCGGTACTCGAGGTTCTTCTCGATGCCGGTGTGCAGGTAGCCGATGCCGCAGCGGGCCTCGGTGACCGTCTCGCCCTCGATCTCCAGGATCAGGCGGAGCACTCCGTGGGTGGACGGGTGCTGGGGGCCCATGTTGACGACGATGCGCTCGTCGTCGGCGCGGGCCGCGGACTGGACGACCTCGTCCCAGTCGCCACCGGTGACCGTATATACGGTGCCCTCGGTGGTCTCGCGTGCCGAAGCGGCGGAGGCCGCGGATGCTGACTGCGTGCTCACGAGTACGACCTCCGCTGGTCCGGAGCCGGAATCTGGGCGCCCTTGTACTCGACGGGGATGCCGCCGAGCGGGTAGTCCTTGCGCTGCGGGTGGCCCTGCCAGTCGTCCGGCATCATGATCCGCGTCAGCGCCGGGTGACCGTCGAAGACGATCCCGAAGAAGTCGTAGGTCTCGCGCTCGTGCCAGTCGTTGGTGGGATACACGGAGACCAGGGACGGGATGTGCGGGGCGCTGTCGGGGGCGCTCACCTCGAGGCGGATCAGCCGGTTGTGGGTGATCGAGCGCAGGTGGTAGACGGCGTGCAGTTCCCGGCCCTTGTCGTGCGGGTAGTGGACGCCGCTGACGCCGGTGCACAGTTCGAAGCGCAGGGCCGGATCGTCGCGCAGGGTGCGGGCGACGCGGACCAGGTGTTCGCGTTCGACGTGGAAGGTCAGCTCTCCGCGGTCGACGACCGTCCTCTCGATGGCGTTCTCGGGGAGGAGTCCCTGCTCCTCCAGAGCGCCTTCCAGTTCGTCGGCGACCTCGTCGAACCAGCCGCCGTAGGGGCGGGTCGCCGGTCCCGGGAGTCGGACCGAGCGGACCAGACCGCCGTAGCCGGAGGTGTCACCGGCCTTGTCGGCGCCGAACATGCCGCGCTGGACGCGGATCTCCTCGCCGCCCTGGCCGCGCTGACCGGGGAGGTTGGAGGCGGCGAGGTCCTTCTCGGGGTTCACCCCGTTCGGGGAGCCGTTCCCGCCGTTGGTGCCGTTCGCGTCGCTCACCGCAGCAGCCCCTTCATCTCGATCGTGGGCAGGGCCTTGAGCGCCGCCTCCTCCGCCTCACGGGCCGCTTCCTCGGCGTTGACGCCGAGCTTGGAGGACTGGATCTTCTGGTGGAGCTTGAGGATCGCGTCCAGCAGCATCTCGGGGCGAGGCGGGCAGCCGGGGAGATAGATGTCGACCGGCACGATGTGGTCGACGCCCTGGACGATCGCGTAGTTGTTGAACATGCCGCCCGAGGAGGCGCAGACGCCCATGGAGATCACCCACTTCGGGTTGGGCATCTGGTCGTAGACCTGCCTCAGGACCGGCGCCATCTTCTGGCTGACCCGGCCGGCGACGATCATCAGGTCCGCCTGGCGCGGCGAGCCGCGGAAGACCTCCATGCCGAAGCGGGCCAGGTCGTACCGGCCGGCGCCGGTGGTCATCATCTCGATGGCGCAGCAGGCGAGGCCGAAGGTGGCAGGGAAGACGGACGCCTTGCGCACCCAGCCCGCGGCCTGCTCGACGGTGGTCAGCAGGAAGCCGCTCGGCAGCTTTTCTTCGAGTCCCATGTCTAAAGGCCCCTCAGTCCCATTCCAGGCCGCCGCGCCGCCATACGTACGCGTACGCGACGAAGACGGTGAGCACGAAGAGCAGCATCTCCACGAGCCCGAAAATCCCCAGGGCGTCGAAGGTGACGGCCCAGGGGTAGAGGAAGACGATCTCGATGTCGAAGACGATGAAGAGCATCGCCGTCAGGTAGTACTTGATGGGGAAGCGCCCGCCGCCGGCCGGCGTGGGGGTCGGCTCGATGCCGCACTCGTAGGCATCGAGCTTCGCGCGGTTGTACCGCTTCGGACCGATCAGCGTGGCCATGACCACGGAGAAGATCGCAAAGCCTGCCCCGAGGGCTCCCAGTACGAGGATGGGCGCATACGCGTTCACCGCTCCTCGCTCCTCTCAGTCGGCGCTGACTGCTGGCGGTTGCACTGGGCTCACACGAGCCTCACCGGTCCCACGAACCCCGCTCGTCCCGGGCGAAGATCGCGAACATGTGAAGCAGGTCACAAGCCCAACTGCCTCGCATCTTATGCCTGCCGCTCTGTGATCTGCGACACGGGGTATTGCACAAGCTTTGTGATCTCCACCACCTGACGAACGATCATGAAGTCGGATGATGAGTGATCTTCACACCGGAAGCGTTCACTTGATCACCAGAAGTGACATTTTGGCTTGTCATCGCAGGCTGGAGGGGGCGTCTCCATATCAAGAGGCTTCCGTTGCATGCAAATTCGTGTTGGACGCGGGGGGCTGATAGTGGGACGCGTTCACACATCAGAGGGACGGTCGGGCGGGATGTGGACGAGGGTCCGGGTGCGTGCACGCATTCACGAGCTCCGCGCACACCGGACGCCGCCCTTCCGATAACCGTTCCGTGATCTCCGCCACATCGATGAGAGATCCATGAGAACCGGGCTTGGCCAACCATCCCAACCAGTGGTAGGTGGGGGGCAATTCGGACGTAATGATCAAAGACCGTGATCAAGGGCTTGATCACGTGCGTCCGCAATGTCCGTTACGGCGTCAATAAAGAACGACACGCCCGGGATTCGGGGTACGGATTGAACAACTGTGGCGCACCACACGTTTCTTGAAGATATGAAGGAGCCCCTGGTACCGGTTGTTCCCATGCCCCACACCGCTCACATACGCAGCCACCGGAAGCCCCGCCGCAGCGCGTCGTCCCTCGCGATGCGGGCCGGAGTTGCCGGTGGCGTCCTCAGCACCCTGGCAGTCGCCGGGGCGTCCGGTTCGGCGAACGCTGCCGAGCCGGTGACGCAGACCCTCGAACTGCCCACCCTGACGGCCGATCTGGCCGCTCAGGCAGCCAAGTCCGCGGATGCCACGCAGCAGGCGGCCGCGAACTACCAGCTGCAGGCCGAGCGTGACGCGGCCGCCGCAAAGGCCGCGAAGCAGGCCAAGGCGGACCTCGCGGAGGCGAAGAAGAAGGCGGCCGAGGCCAAGAAGAAGGCCGAGGAAGCCGCCCGCAAGGAGGCCGCCGCGCGCGCCTCCCGCAGCGCGGAGCGGACGACGCTCTCCACCACGGCGAGCACCGGCACCACGTCCACCAGCACGTCCACGTCCACATCCACGTCCACGTCCACCGGTTCGGTCGCCGCGGTCATCAGCTTCGTCAAGGCCCAGGTCGGCAAGGCGTACGTCTCCGGCGCCACCGGCCCCTCCGCCTATGACTGCTCCGGCCTGGTGCAGACGGCCTTCAAGCAGGTCGGCATCAGCCTGCCGCGCGTCTCCCAGGACCAGTCGACCGCCGGCACCCAGGTCTCGCTGAGCAGCCTGCAGCCGGGCGACATCCTGTACTGGGGCGGCGCGGGCAGCGCGTACCACGTGGCGGTGTACGTCGGCGACGGTATGTTCGTCGGTGCGCAGAACCCCTCCAGCGGCGTCGTGGAGAAGCCGCTGTCGTACGACCCGCCCACCGGCGCCGTGCGGGTGCTCTGAGAGCACCTCGCACCTCTCACGCGCGTAGGGCCGCAGCCGCTCGGGGCCAGCGGCCCTTGCGCCTTTCCCGCGCCGCTGGGCTCGCGGCTTCTCCGCGCTGCCCGGCAGCGCGGCTGCTCCGCGGTGCACAGCTCGCGGTTTCTCCGGCCTGCACAGCTCACGGCTCCTCCCGCCTGCCCGGCCCCGCTCTTCCCTGCCATGCTCGGCTCGGGCCGCTGGACGGCGGTTCGTCAGCGAGCGAAGGAGACAGCGCGATGCCACGCGTGTTCGTGCAGGGAAGCCCCGTCGACCACTACCCCCGGTATGCACCCGAGGCCGGGCGCGGTGCGGTGCGCCGCGTCACCGAGGTCGGTGAGGAGGTGCTGCACAGGCCGTGCCGGGACATCACGGAGTTCGGGCCCGACCTCGCCGCGCTCATCGACGACATGTTCCTCACCATGTACGTCGCCGACGGAGCGGGACTGGCGGCCAATCAGGTCGGGGTCGATCTCCGTCTGTTCGTGTACGACTGCCCCGATGACGACGGTATCCGGCATGTCGGACACATCGTGAACCCGGTGCTCGAAACGCCCTTGAGCGGGCGACGCCTGCTGGACGAGGGCGAGGGCTGTCTGTCGGTGCCGGGTGCCGTGATGGCCGTGCCGCGGCCGGACCGGGCCGTCGTACGCGGCCAGGACAAGGACGGCACAGCGCTGGTCGTCGAGGGCACGGGGTACTTCGCGCGCTGCCTCGCCCACGAGACCGACCACACCAACGGGTACGTCTACTTGGACCGGCTCTCCAAGCGGGAGAAAAAGGACGCGCTGCGGCAGATGGCGGACCGGCGGGACGAGGTGCGCGCCCACCGGGCCGCCAAGGCCGAGGCCCTGAGCCGGTCCCAGGGGATGCTCACGCCTTCGGAGCCGCCTTGCTGAGGCCGTTGATGATGCGGTCCATCGCGTCGCCGCCCGTGGGGTCGGTGAGGTTCGCGAGCAGCTTCAGGGTGAACTTCATCAGCAGCGGATGCGTGAGGCCGCGCTGGGCGGCGATCTGCATGACCTTCGGGTTGCCGATGAGCTTCACGAAAGCGCGGCCGAGGGTGTAGTAGCCGCCGTAGGTGTCCTTGAGGACGCGCGGGTAGCGCTGCAGGGCGATCTCGCACTGGGCCGGCGTGGCCCGCGCGTGGGCCTGGACGATGACGTCGGCGGCGATCTGGCCGGACTCCATGGCGTAGGCGATGCCTTCGCCGTTGAAGGGGTTCACCAGGCCGCCGGCGTCGCCGACGAGCAGCAGGCCCTTGGTGTAGTGCGGCTGGCGGTTGAAGGCCATGGGGAGCGCCGCGCCCCGGATGGGGCCGGTCATGTTCTCGGGGGTGTAGCCCCACTCCGCCGGCATGGAGGCGCACCAGGCCTTGAGGACCTCGCGCCAGTCCAGTTCCTTGAAGGATGCGGAGGTGTTGAGCACGCCGAGGCCGACGTTGGAAGTGCCGTCGCCCATGCCGAAGACCCAGCCGTAGCCGGGGAGCAGACGGTCCTGGGCGCCGCGGCGGTCCCACAGCTCCAGCCAGGACTCCAGGTAGTCGTCGTCGTGGCGGGGCGAGGTGAAGTACGTGCGCACCGCGACCCCCATGGGGCGGTCCTCGCGGCGGTGCAGGCCCATCGCGAGGGACAGGCGCGTGGAGTTGCCGTCGGCGGCGACGACGAGCGGCGCGCGGAAGGTGACCTCGCGCTTCTCCTCGCCGAGCTTGGCGGTCACACCGGTGATGCGGCCGGTGCGGTCGTCGACGATCGGCGAGGCCACGTTGCAGCGCTCGTACAGGCGGGCGCCGGCCTTCTGGGCGTTGCGGGCGAGCTGCTCGTCGAAGTCGTCGCGCTTGCGGACCAGACCGTAGTCGGGGAAGGAGGCGAGATCCGGCCAGTCCAGCTGGAGACGGCTGCCGCCGCCGATGATGCGCAGACCCTTGTTGCGCAGCCAGCCGGCCTCTTCGGAGATGTCGATGCCCATGGCGACGAGCTGCTTGACCGCGCGCGGGGTGAGGCCGTCACCGCAGACCTTCTCGCGCGGGAACTCGGTCTTCTCCAGGAGCAGGACGTCGAGGCCGGCCTTGGCGAGGTGGTACGCGGTCGTGGAGCCGGCTGGCCCCGCGCCCACGACGATCACATCGGCGGTGTGGTCGGAGAGGGGCTCGGTCACGGCGGGATTCTCCCCAAGGTTCGAAATCTGCGTGCCGACCGGCACTGGACATGGGCAGTCTATTCAGCAGAATTGATCACCCGTCTGAAGGGCTGCCCTGTGAACCGACCTCTCCCCGCGGTACGGCTGTGTGTCCCCACCCACGAGGACGCGGTCGCCTGGCACCGGGTCTTCGCCGACCCCGAGGTCATGGAGTTCTACGGCGGCAGGCCCGCGGCGCTCTCGGTCTACGAGGAACTCACCGCTCGTCAGCGGCGGCACGACGCGGAGCTGGGCTTCTGCCTGTGGACGCTGCTGGACGATGACGGTGAGGTCATCGGCTTCACCGGCGCGCAGCCCTGGCGGCCGGCCTGGGGCCCGGCCGGTGAGATAGAGATCGGCTGGCGGCTCGGGCGGGCGCACTGGGGCAAGGGGTACGTCACCGCGGCGGCGCTCGAGACCCTCCGGCGGGTGCGGGCGGCCGGGGTGCCGGGTGTGGTGGCGATGGTCCGGCCGGGCAACGAGCGGTCGATCGCGGTGGCCCGGCGACTCGGCATGGAGCCGGCGGAGACCTACGAGCATCCGACGCTGAACGAGCCGACGCTGTGTTTCCGACTCAGCCTCGATCACGCACAGTAGTCGTCTGTTACAGAAAGACACCGGCGCCTTCCGGGTGGGGCGCACGGGAGTTACCCTGCCAGTACCGCTGGGGGTGACATCTGTGCGCATAACACCCAAAACACCCGAAGTGCGCGTACCGCGTCTGGTCGGCCTGATGGCCGTGGACGCGCGCGAAACGGCCCGGGCGCGGGGCCTGCTCCTCAACGCGCCGGACCGCCCGGACTTCCACCGCACGGTCGTCGACTACGTCGTACGCCAGTATCCGCAGCCCGGTGCCGAGGTGCCGCCGGACGCCATGGTGTACGTGTGGTTCGACTTCGGTGAGGGCGAGGGCGGCGGGGGCGTGCGCGAACCACGCATCCCGCGGCCGCCCACCGGCGGGCTCCAGCGGGAGCTGGGCGAACCCGGCGACGCCTTCGAGATGATCAACCGGTGAGACACCGGACGGGGTTCAGCTCTCCTTGAAGCCCCGGTGGAGCGCGACCACGCCGCCGGTGAGATTGCGCCAGGCCACCTTCGACCAGCCCGCCTTGCGCAGCCGCTCGGCGAGGGCCGGCTGGTCGGGCCAGGCGCGGATGGACTCGGCGAGGTAGACGTACGCGTCCGGGTTCGAGGACACCGCGCGCGCGACCGGCGGCAGCGCCCGCATCAGGTACTCGGTGTAGACGGTCCGGAAGGGCGCCCAGGTCGGGTGCGAGAACTCGCAGATCACCACCCGCCCGCCGGGCCTCGTCACCCGGTACATCTCCCGCAGGGCCGCGTCCGTGTCCTGCACGTTGCGCAGCCCGAAGGAGATCGTCACGGCGTCGAAGGTGTCGTCCTTGAACGGCAGCTTCGTCGCGTCGCCCGCCGTGAACGGCAGCCAGGTGTGCTTCCTCTTGCCGACCCGCAGCATCCCCAGGGAGAAGTCGCAAGGGACGACGTACGCGCCCGTCCGCGCGAAGGGCAGCGAGGAGGTCGCCGTGCCGGCCGCGAGGTCGAGGACCTTCTGCGCGGGACGCGCGTCGACCGCCTTCGCCACCTCATTGCGCCAGACCCGGTCCTGGCCGAGTGACAGCACGTCGTTGGTCAGGTCGTACCGTTCCGCCACGTCGTCGAACATCGAGGCGACTTCATGCGGCTGCTTGTTCAGGGAAGCGCGGGTCACCCGCCCATTGTTGCAGCAAGGTCTCCCGGCACGAGCGTCGGCTTCCTGCATTACGAAGCCGGCCGACCAGAAGGCCCGCGCGAGGCGCGCGAGGGGGTTCTCATTCCCTGGATATAGCGAGCCTTTATGGGGCCCTTTCTCGGGGATTCCTATGAGCCATTCACCGGAGGGAACCGATGTCCACAATACGGACAAACGGAAGTTCTCCTGCTGAATCCGTTGAATCCGTCAGCGGCCCCGGTACACCAGACGGCCGGCCAGCACGGTCGCCACGCACTTGGCCGCGCCGTGTTCCGTCAGGGCCGTCTCGTCGGGTACGTCGAACACGGCCAGGTCGGCCCGGCCGCCGACGGTCAGCGGGGCGTGGACCGTACCGGGGAGGTCGTACCCTTCGGCGAACGGGTCGAGGTCGGGCCGCTCGCCGAGCAGCATGCTGCCCGGGGCGCCCTCGATCCCCACGACGCTCAGCCCGGACCGGGCGACGGCCGTGGCCAGCAGCGGATCGCGGAAGCGGGCTCCGGGGGACGCGACCGCCGTCGTGCCGTAGCGCAGCATGCGCTGCACACCGCGCCGTACGCTGCCCGCCCGGCGGGTCTCGGTGAGGTCGCCCAGGGCGGCCAACCGCTCGCCCCACAGGGGAAGTTCGCCCAGCTCGTCGGCCTCGCGCGGATCGGGGTGGTAGCAGTGGCGCAGCAACCACAGCGGGTGCCACTGACGCAGGCCCGGCGTGAGCACGCCCGGCCAGCGCCGCACCCGCGCACCCGGCGCTCCGGCGGCGACCTCCGGGTACGGCCCGACGGCCGCGATCCGGTCGCCGTCCACCACGACGGCTCCGTCCACGACGGGTGCCGCGCCCACCGGCAGGACCAGTGGGGCGGCGTGAATCGTCAGCACGGCAAGCTCAGTTGGACGCCAGCAGCTTCAGCTCGGGATGGGCCGTGCCGCCCTCGATCGCCGTGGAGGAGAAGTGGGAGACCACGCGGTCGTCGACGGGGTCGTTCGCCGGGTCGTCGTGCACGACGAGGTGCTCGTACGTCGTCGAGCGCTGCGCCGGGACGCGGCCCGCCTTGCGGATGAGGTCGATGATCTCCAGTCGGTTGGAGCGGTGCCTGGCACCGGCCGAGGAGACCACGTTCTCCTCGAGCATGATCGAGCCGAGGTCGTCCGCGCCGTAGTGCAGCGACAGTTGGCCGACCTCCTTGCCGGTGGTCAGCCACGAGCCCTGGATGTGCCGCACGTTGTCGAGGAAGAGGCGGGCGATCGCGATCATCCGCAGGTACTCGAAGAGGGTCGCCTGGGTGCGGCCCTTCAGGTGGTTGTTCTCGGGCTGGTAGGTGTACGGGATGAAGGCGCGGAAGCCGCCCGTGCGGTCCTGCACGTCCCGGATCATCCGCAGGTGCTCGATGCGCTCGGCGTTGGTCTCGCCCGTGCCCATGAGCATGGTGGACGTCGACTCCACGCCCAGCCTGTGCGCGGCCTCCATGATCTCCAGCCAGCGCTCGCCGCTCTCCTTCAGCGGGGCGATGGCCTTGCGCGGCCGCTCGGGCAGGAGTTCCGCGCCGGCGCCCGCGAAGGAGTCCAGACCGGCCTCGTGGATGCGGGTGATGGCCTCCTCGACCGACACACCGGAGATCCGGGCCATGTGCTCGACCTCGGAGGCACCCAGCGAGTGGATCACCAGCTGGGGGAAGGCCTCCTTGATGGCGCGGAAGTGCTTCTCGTAGTACTCGACGCCGTAGTCGGGGTGGTGACCGCCCTGGAACATGATCTGGGTGCCGCCCAGCTCGACGGTCTCGGCGCACCGCCGCAGGATGTCGTCGAGGTCGCGGGTCCAGCCCTTGGCGGTGTCCTTGGGGGCCGCGTAGAAGGCGCAGAACTTGCACGCCGTGACACACACGTTCGTGTAGTTGATGTTGCGCTCGACGATGTACGTCGCGATGTGCTCGACGCCGGCGTACTTGCGGCGGCGCACGGCGTCGGCGGCGACGCCCAGGGCGTGCAGGGGCGCGTCGCGGTAAAGGACGAGCGCCTCTTCCGGAGTGATCCGCCCACCGGCGGCGGCACGGTCGAGGACAGACTGGAGGTCGGCCTTCTCGGTCACCAGGGCGTCCCTTTCGTCAAGGGGTACGGACGGACCGAACCAGCCTACGCCAGCCGTTTCCCCACGAAGACGCCAGGCCGCGTACGCGCCGGTCCACCGGCCTCGGGCCGCGTACGCACCCGTCCGCCGGCCTCAGGCCGCGTACGCGCCGGTCCACCGGCCTCGGGCCGCGTACGCACCCGTCCGCCGGCCTCAGGCCGCGTACGCGCCGATCAGCAGCCCGGTGAAGGCGCCCGCCATCAGGAACGGGCCGAACGGGATCGCCGTCTTGCGCCCCGCCCGCCGGGTGACGACGAGCGCGCCGCCGTACAGCGCGCCGAGCAGGAACCCGGCGAACGTGCCGAGCAGTACGGTGGGCCAGCCGTACCAGCCGAGGACCGCTCCCATGCCCACGGCCAGTTTCACGTCGCCGAGGCCCATGCCGGCCGGGTTGATGCGGTACAGCAGGTAGTAGCCGCCGCCGAGCGCGAGGGCGCCGTAGAGCGCGGTGAGCCAGTGGCCGGCGTGCTCGGGCAGCAGCGCGGTGAGGCCCAGCAGGGCGAGCGCGGCGGCGGCGAGCGGCAGGGTCAGCGGGTCGGGCAGCCGCTGCACCCGGAAGTCCACCACGGCCAGCAGCACCCCGACGGGTGCGAGCAGCAGCCAGACCGCCAACTCGGGCCGGGTGCCGGTGGCGGCGGCGAGCGCGGCACAGGTGAGGGCGGTGGCGGTGGCGAGGAGGAGAGTGGAGGGCGCGCGGTACGACGGGGAAGGCGCGCGCTCGTGAGAGTCCGCGCCGGCGTACTCCCCATCACCGGCGTACCCCCCAAGACCCGCGCGGCCTCCACCACCCGCGCACTCCCGGCACGCCGCGCCGCCCAGCCACCCCCGGACCGGGTGACCGCCGGGGCACCGGCCCCGCCAGGGCTCGCCGGACGGGACGGCGAACCGGTAGGCGGCGCGCGGGAGCAGCGTGCCCGTCAGTACGCCCCACACCGCGGCGCCGAGCACCAGCACGCCTGTGGTCACCCCGCCCGCGCTCATCGGGCCACGCTCCCTGTCGGCGTCGCCGTACTCCCCGTGCCGTGTCGCACCATGGCGGGTCCTTACCCAGTTCAGACGGCGGGCATCGCGTAGGCATCCTCGCCGTTGGCCATCAGCAGCCGGTTGCCCGACAGGGCGATCTGCCACTGGTCGCCGGTGCTCTTGTTGTCGGTCCAGCTCCAGCGCTTGCGGCCCGTCTTCGCGTCCAGCGCGATGATGCCACCACCGACGGCCTGGGCACCGCAGTACAGCGTCGTACCGGAGGTCAGGAAAACCTCGGGCGCGCCGCGGTCGTTGTCCTCGCAGAGCCAGATCCGCTTGCCGGTGCGGACGTCGACGGCCCAGATGCCCCGGTCGTGGTCGCCCACGTAGAGCACGCCGTCGATGACGGTGGGGTTGTAGAAGCCGCGGCGCCCGTTGGGCGACAGCGTCCAGCGTGTCGCCCCGGTCGCCACGTCGAGCGCCGTCAGCTTCTCGCCGGGCAGGAAGACCAGGCCGTCGGAGACCGTGGGCTGCCAGGTCCAGTCGTCGCCGACCTTCCTCGTCCACAACTGGGCGCCCGTGGCGGTGTCGCGGACGGTGAGGTTGAACTTGGAGTCGGCGTAGACCAGGTACTTGCCCGAGACGGAGCCCTGGACGTCGTAGTCGTCGGTGCCCCAGTCGCGCTTCTGGATCCACACCGTCCTGCGCGTGCCGAGGCTGATGGCGGCCACCGCCGTGCGGTACTCGGTGGCGCTCTTGGAGTCGCTGAAGTCGCTCGCCGCGACGTAGACGTGCTGGTCGTCGATGGCGATGGTGTCCTCGATGTCGATGTGCTTGCCGAGCCGGCTGCGCCACACCTCCTCGCCGGTCGCCGCGTCCCGGGCGATGAGGACGCCGTCGTAGTCGCCGTCCGGCAGGTACAGCTTGCCGTCGTGGTGGAGCAGTTGGGAGCCGGGAACCACGAGGTCCGGCTTGGACCAGCGGGGCCTGCCGGTCCGCACGTCGTACGCCACCAGCGGGTCACCGCTGATCAGCAGCAGACCGTCGTGGACGAGCAGCGGGACGGCGGCGGTGTTGTCCCCGGTCAATGCCCGGTGCCACAGCGGCTGCGGGGCCACGCCGGCGGGCGGGGTGGTGAAGTTCTCGGCGGCGGGCTCCCCGGAAGCGCCCTTGCCACCGGTACCGGTACCGGTGCCGTCGGCCGACGTCTCGCCGCTCTCGGTGTCCTGGCCGAGCCACCAGGCCGTGCCCCCGCCGACGGCCACGACGGCGACGGCACCGCCGAGGGCGAGGGACAGGGCGCGGCGGCGGGAGGGCGCGGCGGTCCCGGTGCCGCTGTCCAGTCGCACGGTGCCGGACTGGGCGCCGAGTGGCGTGGTGGACGCGGGAGTTCCGCCCGGCGGCGTGCCGTATCCGGGGGCGGCGGCCGGCGGTGGCGTGCCGTGTCCGGGGGCAGCGGGTGACGGTGGCGTGCCGTGTTCCGCCGCTCCGGCCGGGGATGGCGTGCCGTGTCCCGCCGCATCGGCCGGAGTCGGGGCACCGTAACCGCCCG
The DNA here is from genome assembly GCF_056432605.1 of Streptomyces sp. NPDC045022. Lineage (NCBI taxonomy): Bacteria > Bacillati > Actinomycetota > Actinomycetes > Kitasatosporales > Streptomycetaceae > Streptomyces > Streptomyces sp. NPDC045022. The sequence goes on along the minus strand of NZ_JBWKIR010000005.1, from coordinate 126,355 downwards.
CGCCGGCCGGAGTCGGGGCACCGTACCCGGCCTGCGGTGCCGGTGGATAGCCGTAGCCGGCCCCCACCGCCGGTGTGCCCGGCGGGGTGTGCGCCGGGTCGGGCATGGTCGGGGCGGGCCCGAAACCGGCGCCGCCCGCTGCCGGCTGCCGCTCCGGCGCCTCGAGGTCCAGGATCCCGGCCGCGTGCGTGGCGATGGTGGAGGCCACCGCCGACGGCAGCCAGTCGCGGAGCACACCCTCGACGCCCCGCGGGGCCAGTGCCGTCACGATCTCGCCCGGGGTGGGGCGGCCGGCCGGGTCCTTGAGCAGGCAGGCCCGGACCAGGCCGAGCAGGGACCGCGGTATGCCCGTCAGCTCGGCTTCCCCGTGCACGACTTGGTAGAGCATCGCCGCGTGCGAGGCGGCCCCGTCGCCGAAGACGCTGCGGCCGGTGGCGGCGAAGGCGAGGACGGCGCCGAGGGAGAACACATCGCCCGCCGGGCCGACGTCCTTGCCCAGCGCCTGCTCCGGGGGCATGTAGCCGGGCGAGCCGACCACGACTCCGGTCTGTGTCATCCGGGTGCCGTCCACGGCCCGGGCGATGCCGAAGTCGATGACGCGGGGGCCGTCCGCGGCCAGCAGGACGTTCGACGGCTTGAGGTCGCGGTGGATGAGCCCCGCCGCGTGGATCTCCTGGAGGGCGGCGGCGAGCCCGGCGCCCAGCGCGCGCACGGTGTGCTCGGGCAGCGGGCCGTGCGCGGCGACGACCTCGGTCAGATCGGGGCCGAGGACGTACGAGGTGGCCAGCCAGGGCAGCGGTGCCTCGGGGTCGGCGTCCACGACCGCGGCGGTGTACTGGCCGGAGACGGCCCGGGCGATCTCGGCCTCGTGCCGGAAACGGTCCCGGAAGCCGGTGTCGGCGGCGAGGTCGGGGCGTACGACCTTCACGGCGACGGTCCGGCCGCCCGGCGAACGGGCCAGGTAGACCCGGCCCATGCCGCCGGCTCCGAGTCTGCGCAGCATGCGGTAGCTGCCCAACTCCCGTGGATCGTCGGGCTGCAGTGTCTCCATGGCGGGCTCTCCCCGTCCTTCCCCGTTGCGTGCGGCGCTGAGCGTGCCTGATGCGATGTGGGCTGGTGTTCGCCAACGCGGACACAGTAGTGACGGCGGGGACCGGCGGGGCAACAGGGCGGGGCGGGGCCCGCTAGCGGACCCTTGACATCCGCGAAACCGGGTTGCCTTCATCCGAACTGTCCGACGTGTACCTCAGGTCGTCGCCGACCGGTGTCAACTCCACCTGGTGCCGGGTCGGGTTGCAGCCCGCGTGGTTGCCGGCGGCGCCCGTCGAGGTCGCGAGGACCTGTGTGGTGGTCACCTTCTCGAGGGTGAGGATGTCGGTGCAAACGGCGCCGATCTGATCGGTCTGCCGCAGCCTTCCCAACTCCTCACCCGGACGGGCCTGGTGGACGGTGACCCGGAAGGTCCCCATGGGCAAGTTGCCGCCGAGGCCGGTCGCCGGGCCCTCCCAGGTGCCGAGGTAGCGGTCCGGGATCGCGCCGGGCCGGCCACTCCCGGCGCTGGGGCTGCCGGCCGTGGGGCTGCTGGTGGCGGGGCCGCTGGTGCTGCCGGCGGACGTGTTCGGCGCCGGGGAGTACCCGGTGCCGCTGCCCGCGTTGGTGTCCCCGCCGCCGTCGAACCAGGGGCGCAGCAGGACGCCGAGCCCCACGGACACCGCGGCCAGCGCACCGGCGACCGCCAGCGCCACCGTGCAACTGATCCGGCGCCCCCGACCACCCTGCGCGGGCGCCGAGGTCGCGGCCACGCTGAGGGACACCCGCCCGGGAGGCGGTACGTCACGCGGCGCGGGCACGGCAGTCGGCACCCCGGGCATCCCGGAACCGGCGGTCGAGACCCCCGAGCCGGACCCGGAACCGGCGGCCGACGCCCCCGAACCAGACCCGGAACCGGCGGTCAACACCCCCGAACCGGACGCGGAACCGGCAGTCAACACCCCCGGACCGGACGCGGAACCGGCGGCCAGCGGCCCACCGGATTCCATGACGGGCGCAGGGCCGAACGCACCGGCACCGGCACCCGCACCGGCACCGGAAGAGGAGCCCGCCGCCCCGAAGCCCGCCACGCCGGAGCCCGCCACCCCGGAGCCCGCCACCCCGGAAGAGGAAGCCCCTGCCCCGAAAGCGGAGCCCGCCGACCCGAAGGCGGCGCCCCCGGGGCCGGGAGAGGAGGCCGCCGGTGAAGAAGGGGCTGACGGTCCGTCCATCGAGGGGCTCGCGAAGGCCACGGGACCCGACCGCATCGCCTCCCCCGTGTCCAGGTTGAGCAGGCGTACGGCGCTGCGGCTGACGTGTTCCACCAGAGGACCTGGCAACCAGCCGCCCGCGATCAGGCGGGCGGTGCCCTCGGGGGCGAGCCGTCGGCTCACTTCGGCGGGCTCGGGCCGGGCCGCCGGGTCCTTGGCCAGGCAGGCCGTCACCACCTCGCGCATCTCGCCGTCGAGGGAGCCGAGTTCGGGCTCTTCGTGGACGACCTTGTAGAGCAGCGCGGCCGAGGAGTCGCCCCGGAAGGGCGGTTCGCCGGTGGCCGCGCAGGCGAGGACGGCGCCGAGGGAGAAGACGTCGGCGGCGCCGGTGACGCCCTTGCCGAGGATCTGCTCGGGCGACATGTAACCCGGCGATCCGATCGACACACCGGTGGAGGTCAGGGACGCCGTACCCTCCATGGCCCGGGCGATGCCGAAGTCGATCAGGAGCGGACCGTCCAGGGTCAGCAGGATGTTGGACGGCTTCACGTCCCGGTGGACGAGGCCCAGTTGGTGCACGGCCGTCAGCGCCTCCGCGAGGCCCGCACCCAGGGCCCGTACGGTGTGGGCGGGCAGCGGTCCGCTGTCGGCGACGGCCGCCGCGAGGGACGGACCGGCCGCGTAGGCGGTGGCGACCCAGGGCACGGGAGCGTCCGGATCAGCGTCCAGCACGGGCGCGGTCCAGGCGCCGCCGACCCGGCGCGCGGCCTCCACCTCGCGCCGGAACCGGGCGCGGAACTCCTCGTCGAGGGCGAAGTGCGGGTGCACGATCTTCACGGCGACCGTACGGCCACCAGCGCTGCGGCCGAGATAGACCCGGCCCATGCCGCCGGAACCGAGCCGGCCGAGCAGCCGGTAGGGCCCGACCTCGGCCGGCTCGTCTGCTTCCAGCGGCTGCATGGCGTGCTCTCTCCCCCCGACGCCGACGCCCTGTGTGCAGCAGCGTAGTGATTCGTGCTTACGGCCGCAGCAGGTCCACCCTCACGTCCGCCGGGAAACCGGCCGTCGGGCCGACCCGGCGGGCGAACTCGGCGACGGCCCGCAGCTGCGGGGCGCCGAAGCTGAAGTCGAGGGTGGTGAAGTACTGCTCCAGGGTGGCCTCGTCGAACGCCTCCCAGCGGGCGGCCTGCTCGGCCACCTTGCCGACCTCCTCCAGGGAGAGGTTGCGGGAGGCGAGGAAGGCCTCGTGGACCTTGCGGGTGATGAACGGCTCGCGTTCCAGATACTCCCGGCGGGCCGCCCAGACCGCGAAGACGAACGGCAGGCCGGTCCACTCCTTCCACAGCGCGCCGAGGTCGTGCACCTGGAGGCCGTAGCGCGGGCCGTCGAGGAGGTTGGCGCGCAGGGCGGCGTCGCCGATGAGGACGGCGGCCTCCGCCTCCTGCATCATCAGGCTGAGGTCGGGCGGGCAGGTGTAGTAGTCGGGCCGGACGCCGTAGCGCTCGGACAGCAGGAGCTGGGCGAGCCGGACCGAGGTGCGGGAGGTCGAACCGAGGGCGACCCGGGCGCCGTCCAGCCGGTCGAGGGGGACCTGGGAGACGATCACGCAGGACATCACCGGGCCGTCGCAGCCGACGGCGATGTCCGGGAAGGCGACGAGGTCGTCGGCGTTGCGCAGGAACTCCACCAGGGTGACGGGGCCGATGTCGAGGTCACCGCGCACCAGTTGCTCGCTGAGCTTCTCCGGGGTGTCCTTGGTCAGGTCGAAGTCGAGGAGCGTGCCGGTTCTCGCGAGCCCCCAGTAGAGGGGCAGGCAGTTCAGGAACTGGATGTGGCCGACGCGCGGCCGGGTGCGAGAATTGTCCACATCGCGAGACTAGACCCCGTGCGCCACGGTGCCCTGACCGGCCCCACGGCCAAACGGGCTAGCGAACGTTCAAACATCCGAGTGACGTGATCTTGACCTCTATTGCATTCGGCTGCCCGCGTGCTAGGCTCGCCGCAAGTTGCAGTTTGGTTTCCCTTGCAGTACAGAGCCTGCGGAGCATGTAACCGCAGGCTCTCGTCGTTTTCAGACGAATGCAGTTGTGCAGCACCGTACGCACTTGCAGGTTCTGGAGCAGGGCAACCCTTTTGAGCCCAAGGAGGGCTTATGGCTACCGGAACCGTGAAGTGGTTCAACGCCGAAAAGGGCTTTGGCTTCATCGCCCAGGAGGGCGGCGGCCCCGACGTCTTCGTCCACTACTCCGCGATCAACGCGCAGGGTTTCCGTTCTCTGGAGGAGAACCAGCAGGTCTCCTTCGACGTCACGCAGGGCCCGAAGGGTCCGCAGGCGGAGAACGTCACCCCCGTCTGATCACTGCCTGATCGCAGAACCTGAGTGCAGTACCCAAGGAGCCCCGCGCCGTCCGGCGACGGGGCTCCTGCCTTTTCCCGTTCATTTCCGGTTCACATGTGCTGCATGATCAGTACGAACTTCGTTCCGGCGGCGAGCGCCTCGTAAGCGTGCGGCACATCCCCGCGGTACGACAGGTAATCCCCCGGCCCCAGCTCGACGGCCTCCCCGCGCGGCCCGGCCGTCACCCTTCCCTCGCTGACCACGATGTGTTCGACGGTCCCGGGGATATGCGGTTCCGAATCCCGGACGGTCCCGGGCTCCAGCCACACGAAATACAGATCCCGGCGGGCCCCGGGCGGGCAGGCGGAGAGCAGCGAGGCCAGATAGCTGGACTGGTCGGAGTGGACCGCGGGTCCCTTTCCGGCGCGGATCACCTGGACCGCCGGCGCCGGCGACTCCACCAGGGCGCTGAACGGTACGCCGAGGGCCACCGCGAGTGCCCAGATGGTCTCCATGCTCGGGTTACCGCTCGCCGCCTCCAGCTGGGACAGCGTGGACTTGGCGATTCCGGCGCGTTTGGCCAGCTCGGACAGGGAAAGCCCAGTACGGCCGCGCTCCCGCTTCAGGGACGCGGCGATCCACTCCATGGGGAGCCGGGCGGGAACCTCGGACATGTCGTTCGCTCCATCGGTACGATCGTTCGCCTTGACGAACAAGGGGGCTACTGTCCATCGTAGAAAACATGCGTTCGCTACAACGAACACCGGCGCAGGGATCCGACTCGCTGCTACGCGACAGCTCGCTCGTCTGGCTGGCCAGCGGCATCGTCGGCGTCTCCTTCGGCGCCGTCTCCGTCGCCGGCGGGCTGCCGGTGTGGGTGCCGGTGCTGATGTCGCTGGTCGTGTATGCCGGATCGGCCCAGTTCAGCGCGGTGGGCGTGCTCCTCGCCGGGGGCGGCCCGCTCGCCGCCGCGGCCACCGGCCTGCTGCTCAACACCCGGACGGCCGCCTTCAGCCTCGCCGTGGCCGAGATCATCGGCACCGGCCGCGTGACCCGCTTCCTCGGCGCGCACCTGGTCACCGACGAGACGGTCGCCTTCGCCCTCGCCCAGCCGGACCCGGACCGGCAGCGCCGGGCCTTCTGGATCTCCGGGCTCGGCCTGTTCGCCGTGTGGAACATCGGCGTCCTGGCCGGCGCGCTCGCGGGCAGCGCCCTCGGCGACACGGCCCGCTACGGCCTGGACGCCGCCTTCCCCGCCGTCCTGGTCGCCCTGGTCCTGCCCGCGCTGCGCGCGGACGCGACGGTACGCCGGTGTGCCCTGCTCGGCGCCGCCCTCGCCCTGGCGGCCACGCCCGCGGTCCCGTCCGGCGTGCCGGTACTGCTCGCGCTCGCCGGCCTGTTCCTGCACCGCGGGCCGGCCCCGGGAGCCGCCGCATGAACCCCACGGTCACCGTGATCCTGGCCCTCGCGGCGGGAACGTACGCCTTCCGGCTGGTGGGGCCGGCGCTGCACGGCCGGGTGACGGTCCCGCCCCGGGTGCAGGAGCTGGCCTCGGCCGGTGCGGTGGTGCTGCTCGTCGCACTGCTGGCCACGGGCGCCCTGACCGAGGGCGGGGGCTTCGCGGGGTGGGCCCGCCCCACGGGCGTCCTGGTCGGCGCCGTTCTGGCCTGGCGCCGGGCGCCGTTCGCCGTGGTGGTCGTGGCCGCGGCGGCGACGACGGCACTGCTGCGGCTGGCGGGGCTGGGCTAGGCCGCGTTCCGCCAGACGGTCAGGTCGCCGGTGAGGAAGGCGATGTCCGGCATCGCGGTCGACTTGGTCTGGATCACGTAGAGCCCGATGTTGCCTTCGGTGTCCTTCATACAGATCTCGGTGCCGGCCGCCGCTCCGGCCAGGGTCCAACTGTGCTTCGTGGCGCTCCTGAGCATGAGTCGGCACTCGTCGAGGGTGGTGCCGTGCGCGCCGTACATCTGGAGGAACACAGCACTGTCGCTCGCCAGTTCGCAGCTGGGCTCCTGACAGTCGAAGCGGATCTCACCCTTGCGGTCCTTCCGCCCGGGCTCCTTGTCCCTGAGGCTCAGCGAGGTCTTCGCGTCCAACCACACCTGGGCGAACCCCTCCGGCCGCGGGTTCCCGGGCGAGGCCGACGAGGACGCCGTGTCCCCCGATGCGCCGTCGCCACCGTCGCCGGCCCCCGGCGCCGACGAGTCCGAGGCCTTCGAGGAAGGGCCCGGCGCGGATGCCGACGACCGTGCTGCCGGTCCCGTGGTGGACGTCTCGGCACCCGCCGCACCCCGGTCACCGAGCCGGTTCCGGGCGTCCATGACCGACCACGCCAGGGCGGTCACCAGCAGCGCTCCTCCCGCCACACCGGCGGCCGTGATCAGCGCGGTGCGCCGCCTGCGCGCCTTCCGCTCCTCCGGCGTCGGCTGCGGCCCCCCGGCCGGCGGCCGCGGGTACCCGATCAGCGGCTGCGGGTGCGCCGGGGTGGGATCGGGGACCGGAGTGGGCACCATGACCTCCGGTCCGGTGACATCCCGCCACACGGCCGGTCCCCCGCCCGCGCCGGCGTCCGCCCCCAGCCGCTGCCGGCACCACCGGACGATCTCCGCCGGAGTGGCCCGCTCGGCCGGATCGGCGGCAAGGCACCGGGCGAGCAGCGGACGCAGCGGTTCGGGCAGCAGTGACAGGTCCGGTTCGGAGTGCACGATCCGGTAGAGCACGTTGACGGCTGGGCCGTCCCCGTACAGCGGCTCGCCCAGCGCCGCGAAGACCACCGTCTGCCCGAGCGCGAAGACGTCCGTCGCCGCCGTGACCTCGTCCCCGGACGCCTGCTCCGGAGCCATGAACGAGGGCGTGCCGATCGTGCCCCCGGTCGCCGTGTACGCGGTGCCGTCGGCGGCCAGCGCGATACCGAAGTCGATCACCCGGGGCCCGTCCGCCGCGAGCAGCACGTTCGACGGCTTCAGGTCCCGGTGCACGATGCCCTCGGCATGGATGGCCTGCAGCGCCTCGGCCACCCCCGCCATCAGCCACAGCACCGCCGGCACCGGCAGCGGCCCGCGCCGGGCCACGGCCTCCGCCAACGAGGGCCCCGGCACGTACAGGGTGGCCAGCCACGGGGGCACGCCGTCCGCGTCGGCGTCGATCAGCTCGGCGGTGTAAGCCCCCCGCACCCGCCGGGCCGCCTCGATCTCCCGCCCGAACCGCCCCCGGAAGCCCGGGTCGTCCGCCAGCTCCGGCCGTACGACCTTGATCGCCACGGGGCGGCCGCCCTGCGTGTGCGACAGGTAGACCCGGCCCATGCCGCCGGCACCGAGCCGCGCGGCGAGCCGGTAGCCCGCCACAACTGATGGATCGTCCGCCTGAAGTGGCTGAAAGACCTCCGCCGCATGGTTCATCGGCCCCGTACCCCCCGCTGTGATGCCTTGGCCAAGGGCAGCAGCCTAAGGGGGGTGTCGGTGCGGCCCGCTACGGTCCCTCCCCATGACCGACACCCGCACCTTCTACGACACCATCGCCGAGGACTACGCCGAGCACTTCCGTAACCCGCTGGCCCACAGGCCGCTGGAGCGGGCGCTGCTCGGCGCGTACGCCGAACAGGCCGGCCCCGGCGGCACGGTGGCCGACCTCGGCTGCGGCCCCGGCGTGGTCACCGCTCACCTCGCCGACCTGGGCCTGTCCGTCTTCGGCCTGGATCTTTCGGAGTCCATGGTCGCCATCGCCCGCCGTGAGTATCCCGGGCTGCGGTTCGAGCAGGGCTCCATGCGGCAGTTGCCCCTGGCCGACGGTTCGCTGGCCGGGGTCGTCTCCTGGTACTCCAGCATCCACACACCTGTGGAGGAACTCCCGTCCCTGTTCGCCGAGTTCCATCGCGTACTGGCTCCCGGCGGACGGCTGCTCCTCGCCTTCCAGGTGGGTGACGTGCCGCTCCAGCTCGACCGTCCCTTCGGACGTGACGTGGTACTGCACTTCCACCGGCGCCGCCCCGAGCGGATGGCCGAGCTGTTGTCGGAGGCGGGGTTCGCCGTTCGCTCCAGCACCGTGCGTCAGCCGGAGGAGGCGCTGGGCGAATCAGTCCCGCAGGCGTTCCTTCTCGCCCAGAAGGAAGGCTGACCAGGCGGCGGGGGTGACGGTGAGGTGGGCGGCGAGGGGTTGCTTCGAGTCGCGGATGTGGATGGCGGTGGGGTGGGGGGCGACCTCCAGGCATTGGCCTCCCTCACCGTCGCTGTAGCTGGACTTCCGCCAGTTATAGGCGAGTTCGACGCACTGCCCGCCCTCTCCGCTGCTGTGACTGCTCTTGAACCAGCTCAACTGCTCTATGGTCATAGCTCTTCCAGCACCTTCTCAATCAGGGCCAGGGACTCGTGTGGGTTGAGGGCCTGCGCCCGGATGATCCCATAGCGAGCAGCGAGGATGCGGACCTCTTCTCTGTCTGTGATCAGCTTGGGGTGGCCCTGGACCTCCATGTACGCAACCTGCTCCTTCCCCTTCGGGATGAGCAAGGTGAAAGGACCGCCCAGTGATGGGTGGACCTCCCGACCCGTCGGCATCACCTGAAGCTGCACGTTCCGCATGCGGCCGATCCGCAGCAGCTGCGTTAGCTGGTCCCGTTGTACCTTCGGCCCCCCGATGGGCCGTTCCAGCACCGCTTGTTCCATGACGAAGCTGAACTCGGGCGGCGGCCACTGCTCAAAGATCTGCTGACGTGAGAGCCTGTCCGCCACGCGCTTCTCGATCGTCTCCTCGTCCAGAGGTGGGTGCCGCTGTGTGAAGACGGCACGTGAATACTCCTCGGTCTGCAACAGGCCCAGCACACCCATGGTGCTGTAGTCGTGCAGGGAGACCGCCTGCGCCTCCAACTCGGCATAACCCCGATACCACTCCGGATGCCGCGTCCGCGCCCTGGCCATCGCCTCCTCGACCTGCGGGATGACCTCCCTGAACAGCCCATCCGCCCGGAGGATCTCGTCCGCCCGCTGCAGGAACTCCGGCCTCGGCGTCCGTACCCCCCGCTCCATCGCCGAGATCTGGTCGGGGCCGTACCCCACCTGGTTTCCGAACTCCCGCTGGTTCAGCCCAGCCCGCTCCCGCATCAACTTCAACTGCTTGCCGAGTACGACGAAGACCGCTGCCGACCCGTTCGCCTCCGCCGGAGTCTCCGGCCTCCGCTCCTCCACCCACGCCACCTCCGACACCCGTACACCACACAAACCGAACCCGTACGACTACCCACAGTCGCCGGGTCTCCCCTGGTCAGCGTAGGGAGAAGTCACCACGCTCGGTGACGTGAACGTAGAAATCTCCACCCCCACAACCACCACGACCGAACTGGTCCAACGGCTCAGCGCAACGCCCCGCGGTGCCCGCCTGGCCCGTCGGCTCACCAGTACCGCGCTCGCCGCCTGGGGACACCCGCACGACGGCGATCTCAGCCACACCGCCCAGCTCGTCGTGGCCGAACTCGCCGCGAACGCCGTCACTCACGGTCGTGTCCCCGGGCGGGACTTCGAGCTGCGGCTGAGCCTGCTGCCGGAGAAGGACACCTTGCGTATCGAGGTGAGTGACGCCCGGAGCGACCGCACCCTGCGGTTCCTGGACGGGAAGCTGCTGGACGAGCACGGCCGGGGTCTCGTCGTCGTACAGGTACTCGCGACGCTCTGGGGCGTCGCGGAACGGGACGTCGGCAAGACCGTCTGGGTGGAGTTGGCGCTCAGCGCAAAGCGGCGACCGTATCCGCGAAGGCCCGCGCCGGAGGGCTGAGCGCATCCCAGCGGCGGACGGCCCAGCCGACGGGGAGCGGCCGCAGGCCGGGCAGCGGTACCAGGCGCAACGGGCCCTCGCCGGGGACCGGCAGGCCGGGTACGGCGGGCACGACCGCCCGTCCCGCTCCCAGCTCGGCGAGCAGCAGGGCCGTGTCCCAGTCGGCGACGCTCGGCTCGTACGCGAACCGCACACCGCGCTCGGCGCACGCCGCTTCGAAATGGGCCGCGGACGTGGAGTTCGGCGGGAGCCGGATGAGCCGGACGTCGGCAAGCTCCGCGGGGTCCAGGTGCGGGCGGCCTCCCAGCGGATCGTCCGCGTGGACGGCGAGCAGCCACGGCAGCTCCACGACCGTCCGCTGCTCTATGCCCCGCACCGGCGGGCCGATGGTGATCCACGCGAGGTCCAGCGTGCCGTCGGCGAGGGCGTCGAAGCTGCCGCGGCCCGAACTGACCGTGCGGAACTCCAGGTTGACCTTGGGGTGACGGCGGCGGAACGTGACGACCGCGTCGGACATGAAGTGCCGGACGGTCGTCGCGCCGGTGGCCACGCGGACGTGGCCGCTGTGGCCGTCGACCAGGTCGCGCAGTTGCCGTACGGCGAGGTCGAGGCCGTTGATGCCCTCGGCCGCGGCGGCCTCCAGTATCCGGCCGGCGTGGGTCGGTACGACACCCCGCGGCTGGCGTTCCAGCAGGGCCACGCCGGTCTCCCGCTCCAGCCGCTTGACGTGCTGGCTGACGGCGGACTGGGTGCAGCCGAGGTCGCGGGCGACCGAACTGAGGCTGCCCGCACGGCACACGGCGATGAACACGCGGAGGTCTTCCAGGGTCACAAGACCCAAGTTAACACTGGGGTTTGATAAGGAAACCCAAGGATTGACTGGCTTCTGAGGTCGTACGAGGATCGTGTTCGGGCCGTGATCGACCCCAGGCGGCAACCCGCTCCGCGCCCCGCCGAGTCCGGACGACGTGGGACCAGCGAGGAGCGGGTGCCGACCCTTGCCACGCTGCGAAGTGACCTTTGGGCCGCCCCCTCAGCGCCGGTACAGCCCCTCCACCACCGCCGTGAAGTCCCGCAGGATCTGGTCCCTGCGGAGTTTCATGGACGGGGTGAGGTGGCCGGCCGTCTCCGTGAAGTCCACCGGCAGGACCGCGAAGCGGCGGATGGACTCGGGGCGGGAGACCAGCTTGTTCGCCTCGTCCACGGCCCGCTGGAGGACCGCCGTCAACTCGGGGTCACCGACGAGGAGTTCCGGGGGCACCGGGTGCTTGCCGATCATCTGACGCCAGTGGGTGATGCCGTCGGGGTCGAGGGTGATGAGGGCGGCGACGTACGGGCGGCCGTCGCCGACGAGCATCACCTGGGAGATCAGCGGGTGCTGACGCAGCCAGTTCTCCAGCGGGGCCGGGGCCACCGACTTGCCGCCCGCCGTGATCAGCAGCTCCTTCTTGCGGCCGGTGATGGTCAGATAGCCCTCGTCGTCCAGCTCGCCTATGTCGCCCGTGGGCAGCCAGCCGTCCCGGGTCGCGGGGACGACTCCGCCGGCCTGCGGGTCCCAGTAGCCGCGCAGCACATGGTCGCCGGCGAGGAGGATCTCGCCGTCCGCCGCGATCCGTACCCGCGTGCCGGGTATCGGCCAGCCGACCGTGCCCAGGCGGGGTTTCAGGGGCGGGGTGACCGTGGACGCGCCGGTGGTCTCCGTGAGGCCGTACCCCTCGAAGATCTCGATGCCCGCGCCGGTGTAGAACGCGGCGAGGCGCCGGCCGAGGGGGGAGCCGCCGCAGATGGCGTACCGGACGCGGCCGCCCATGGCGGCCCGGATGCGGCGGTAGACGAGCGGGTCGTAGAAGGCGCGGGCTGTCTTCAGGGCGCCGCCCGGGCCGTTGCCGGTGCCGGTCTGCCGGGCCTCGACCGCCTCGCCGTAGCGCCGGGCCACGGCCGCCGCCCGGTCGAAGACGGCCACCCGGCCGCCCGTCTCCGCCTTGGCCCGCGCGGAGTTGTAGATCTTCTCCAGCATGTAGGGGATGGTCAGCAGGCAGGTGGGCTGGAAGGCGGCCAGGTCCGGGAGCAGGTCCTGCGCCGCCAGACTCGGCGCGTGGCCGAGGCGCACCCGCGCGCGGACGCAGGCGATGGCCACCATCCGGCCGAAGACGTGGGACATGGGGAGGAACAGCAGGACCGACGGTTCCTCGCCCTGGGCCTTGAAGACCGGGTGGAGGAGTTCGACGGCGTTGTCGACCTCGGCGAAGAAGTTGCCGTGCGAGAGGGCGCAGCCCTTGGGGCGGCCGGTGGTGCCGGAGGTGTAGATGAGCGTGGCGAGTGTGGCGGGGCCCAGCATGCCCCGGCGTACGGCCACCTCGCCGTCCGGTACCTGGGCGCCCGCCTCGGCGAGGCGTTCCACGTGCTCCTTGTCCATCACCCAGACGTGCCGGAGGTCGGGCAGGTGCGGCAGCTCGGGGCCGAGGGAGGAGGCCTGGTCGACGGTCTCGGTGACCAGGGCGACCGCGCCGGAGTCGTGCAGGATCCAGCGGGTCTGGAAGACGGATGAGGTGGGGTAGACGGGGACCGTGACCAGGCCGGCCGCCCAGGCGGCGAAGTCGAGCAGGGTCCACTCATAGCGGGTCCGGGCCATGACGGCGATCCGGTCGCCCGGCTGCAGCCCCTCGGCGATCAGCCCTTTGGCCACCGCGAGCACTTGTTCGGCGAATCCCGCGGCCGTCACCTCCGCCCAGCGGCCGTCGGGCAGCCGGCGGCTGAGCACGATCGCGCCGGGGGCCGCCTCGGCGTTCTCGAACGGCAGGTCGGCCAGTGAGCCATGGGTGACCGGCGCGGCGAAGGGCGGTACGGACGCCTCCCGTACGGCCCCGTCCAGCCGCCGGATCTCGGGCTCGACCAGGACGGGGCGGCCGTCGTAGTCGGTGGCGGAGACGGGGGTGCCGAAGGAGACCGGGGCGCCGGAGGAGACGGGGGCGTTCGGGTACGGGGTGGACACGGGCGGCTCCTCGGGCGTGCAGCGGTGCACTGCTTGCTGCATGACGTACGTGCCTCGCACACCGAGGCGTTCACCGACGGCGGACCGAAAAAGGGGGTTACCGGTGGTTAGCCAGGTGATCGTACGGGTCCGCCGTGAGGGGCTTGTGCGGGTTCGGGGGTGGTCCGGGGCCGGGGATGTGCAACCTCGGCGGTTATGTGACAACCACTCATGTTCGCGTTCCGGCCGGCCGGGTCACGGCCGTTCCGCCGTGAGCGTCTCCTGACGGGAAGCGGTGGCGCAGGGGCCGTCGGAGCGGGCGAACGGGATGCGCCCGCCGGGCACCGCGACCCGGTGTGCGCGGGGTGGCTCAAGGGGACTCATCCCGACCTGCCGGCAACGGCGACGCGCCCGAAGGGCGCCAGGTGTACTGACCCGCAGGGTTGTTCACGCGGGTCAGTACACCTGGGCCCCGCCCGCCGGCGGAGTCCACATCTGGCCCCGTATCAGGTCGCCCAGGCCCGCCCAGGCGAAGTTCATCAGGGTGGCCGCCGCCTGGCGGGCCGTGATGCCGGGGGTGGCGTTGGCCCAGGCGGCGAGGGACTCGGCCGCACCGACCAGCGCCTCGGCCAGTCCGGCGACCTCGCGCTCGGGCAGATCGGGGTCCCGGTGGGCCTCCCGGGCCGCGATCGCGATCAGCCGGGTCGCGAAGGCGGCGATCTCCTCGCGCATCGCGGCGACCTCGGCCGCGAAGGGCTCACCGTGGGTACGGGCCTGCAGATGGAGCACCGACCAGGCGTCCGGGTGCTCGGCGGTGTGCGCGAAGAACGCCCGCAGCCCGTCCCACAGCTGCCGGTCGGCGGGCAGGCCGGGCCGCACACCGGTGCGCACCGCCTCGGTCAGCGCGGCGGCCTCGCGGCGGATGCACGCCGTGAAGAGGTCTTCCTTGGAGTTCAGGTAGAGATACACCAACGGCTTGGACACACCGGCCAGTTCGGCGATCTCGTCCATCGACGCGGCCATGTAACCCCGCCGGCCGAAAATCCGTACGGCGGCGTCGAGCATCTGCTGCTCCCGCACCGCACGCGGCATCCGCTTGGTCCTCACGGCACCCATGGGGCAAGACTAGTTGGGGCGGGGGGCATGCGGAGCCGCGTACTCGGTCAGGAGGGCTGGCCCTGTGCGCGGGCGGTGTCGTCGACGCCGTCCTCCTGGCTGCGGTTGGCGTCCAGGTTGGCCTTGATCCGGTCGACCTTGCCGGCGACCCGCACCGAGGCCCGCTCCCGCTCCTTGCGCAGCATCACCCAGCTGAGCGGCGCCGACAGCACCAGGGCGAGCAGCAGGACCCACAGGAAGTTGGAGTCGCCGAAGCCGCGCGGGAAGATGCCGGAGTAGACGGCTCCCCAGACGACCAAGAGGCAGCCGGCGAAGATGCCGAAGCGCATCAGCGTGTAGCGGAGCATCTCAATCCACTCTTCCGTCTCGTACGGTCCGAAAACCCATATCGGGCATCGTCCAGTGAAGCACGCCGGGCCGGTGAGGCGGGCAGGGGGTGGGACGCCTCACGTGAGCGGCAGCACCATGGTGATGTCGTCGCGGTCGTCGCCGGGGGCCACCCGGATGGCGTCGGGCACCCTGCCGACCTCCTTGTAGCCGCAGGAGGCGTAGAAGTGCTCCAGACCGAGGCCGCCCCGGCAGCTGAGCCGTATCGCGTCGATGCCCTCGAAGGCGCGGGCCGCGTCCGAGGCGGCCGCCAGCAGGTCGCGACCGTATCCCTTGCCCTGGTGCCGGGGGTGGACCATCACGGTGTAGAGCCACACCCAGTGCCGCTGCAGCCGGTGCTTGTTGAAGGAGAAGAACGCGGTCGCGGCCACCTCGCCCGCCTCGTCGCGTCCGACGAGCAGCCGGTGACGGCCCTCGACCATGGCCACGAGGTGGTTCACCAGCTCCGGACGGACGTCCTCGCGGGTCACGGGTGCGACGAAGCCGACGGCTCCGCCCGCGTTGGAGACGTCCGTCCACAGGTCGAGGATGCCGTCGCGCAGGGCAGGGGTGAGGGCGGGATCCAGTGCGAAGGTAAGGGGCATGCGCGCATGTTATCTATTACGCTAGTGCTCGCGCAGCCACTTCCAGATCGGCCACCAGCCCCTGGTAGGCACCCTCGCGGTCGTCCGCCCGCAGCACGGACGACGGATGCACCGTGGGCACCAGCCGCTCCGCGCGTCCGTGGATCTCCCGCTCCAGTACGGTCCCGCGCACCTCGCCCACCCGGAACGACGAACCCAGCAGCGCCTTACCGGCCGTCGCGCCCAGCACCACGATCAGCTCGGGCTCCACGATCGCCAGCTCGGCCGCGAGCCACGGCCCGCACGCGGTCATCTCCCGCAGACTCGGCGCCTTGTGGATCCGGCGCTTGCCCGGCTCGGACCGGGTGAACTTGAAGTGCTTGACGGCGTTGGTGACGTACGCGTCCGCCGGGTCCAGGCCGGCTTCCCCCAGGGCGCGGTCGAGGAGCTTGCCCGCGGGGCCGACGAACGGCCTGCCCTGCCGGTCCTCCTGATCACCGGGCTGCTCGCCGACGAGCATCACACGCGCGCCGGCCTTGCCGGCGCCGAAGACGGTCTGGGTCGCGTCCCGGTGCAGGGGGCACCCACGGCAGCCGGCGGCGGCTTCGCGCAGGGCGGCGAGACCGGCGCCCTCGGGGACGAAGGGCTCCGCGGTGTACTGGTCCTCGGGGGCCTTGGTGCCAGGCATGCCGCCCGGGTACCCCTCGACGGTGGCGGCGAACAAGGAGGGCGCTCGGCCCGCCGCCGGCCGGTGAGACGCGCGAAGGCCGGGGCCCAGGGGGCAGGGCCCCCAGAGCCCCGTGGTGTCACACCCGCATCGGCTGCGGGGCCTCGCGGCGCGCCGGGTCGGGCCCCTCGTACTCGCGGATGATCTCGTAGCGCGTGTTCCGCTCCACCGGGCGGAAGCCGGCGTCCCGGATCAGGTCCAGCAGGTCCTCGCGGGTCAGCTTGTTCGGGGTGCCGAAGTTGTCCGCGTCGTGCGTGATCTTGTACTCGACGACCGACCCGTCCATGTCGTCGGCGCCGTGCTGGAGGGCCAGCTGGGCGGTCTGCACACCGTGCATGACCCAGAAGACCTTCACGTGCGGGACGTTGTCGAAGAGCAGACGGGAGACCGCGAAGGTCTTCAGGGCCTCCGCGCCGGTCGCCATCTGCGTCCGGGCCTGGAGCCGGTTGCGTACCTTGCCGTCCTTCATGTCCACGAAGTCGTGCTGGTAGCGCAGCGGGATGAAGACCTGGAAGCCGCCGGTCTCGTCCTGCAGTTCACGCAGCCGCAGCACGTGGTCGACACGGTGCCGGGGCTCCTCGATGTGGCCGTAGAGCATGGTGCACGGGGTCTTCAGGCCCTTCTCGTGCGCCAGGCGGTGGATACGGGACCAGTCCTCCCAGTGGGTCCGGTGGTCCACGATGTGCTGCCGGACCTCCCAGTCGAAGATCTCGGCGCCGCCGCCGGTGAGGGACTCCAGTCCCGCGTCGATCAGCTCGTCCAGGATCTCGCTCGCGCTCAGCCCGGAGATCGTCTCGAAGTGGTGGATCTCCGTGGCCGTGAAGGCCTTCAGCGAGACGTTCGGCAGGGCGGCCTTCAGCTCCCGCAGCGACCGGGGGTAGTAACGCCAGGGCAGGTTCGGATGCAGGCCGTTGACGATGTGCAGCTCGGTGAGGTTGTCCGACTCCATCGCCTTGGCGAGCTTGACGGCCTCCTCGATGCGCATCGTGTACGCGTCCTTCTCGCCCGGCTTGCGCTGGAACGAGCAGTAGGCGCAGGAGGCCGTGCACACGTTGGTCATGTTCAGGTGCCGGTTGACGTTGAAGTGCACGACGTCACCGTTCTTACGGGTCCGCACCTCGTGCGCGAGGCCACCGAGCCAGGCCAGGTCGTCCGACTCGTACAGCGCGATGCCGTCCTCGCGGGTCAGCCGCTCACCGGAGCGGACCTTCTCCTCCAGCTCGCGCTTGAGCCCGACGTCCATGCCAACACCTTTCTCCGACAGCCCGACCAACGGTATCCCTAGACCTCTTCCGGCAGCTCGCCGACCCGGTTCTCCCACTTGGTGGAGAGCACGATGGTGGTACGGGTCCGCGAGACACCCTTGGTGCCGCTCAGCCGCCGGATCGTCTTCTCCAGGCCGTCCACGTCCGTCGAGCGCACCTTGAGCATGAAGGAGTCGTCGCCGGCGATGAACCAGCAGTCCTCGATCTCCGGCAGGTCCCGCAGCCGCTGCGCCACGTCCTCGTGGTCCGCGGCGTCGGAGAGCGAGATGCCGATCAGGGCGATGACGCCGAGGCCGAGGGAGGCCGCGTTCACCGTGGCGCGGTAGCCGGTGATGACTCCGGCCGCCTCCAGCCGGTTGATGCGGTCGGTGACGCTGGGTCCCGACAGGCCGACGAGGCGCCCCAGCTCCGCGTAGGAGGCCCGGCCGTTCTCCCTCAGGGCCTGGATGAGCTGCCTGTCCACCGCGTCCATGCGATCGAAGCCTTCCGCTGAAGAGTTCCGAAGTGTGATGAGGTACTGCGCCTTGCTCCGCCGGGCTCTACTGGTCGGGCCTGCCGCCGCCCAGTCCGCCCCGCCACCGCTGGTACAGGCCGTGCCCGACGCCCGCCGCGTCCAGCACCCGCCCGGCGACGAAGTCCACCAGATCCTGGATGTGCGTGGCACCCGCGTAGAAGGCGGGCGAGGCCGGCACGACCGTCGCGCCGGCGTCGTCCAGCGCGACGAGGTGCCGCAGCGTCTGACCGTTCAAGGGGGTCTCCCGCACCGCGACGACCAGCGTCCGGCGTTCCTTCAGTGTGACGCTCGCCGCCCGCTGGAGCAGGTCCTTGGACAGGCCCAGCGCCACACCGGCCACACAGGCCGTGGAGGCGGGCACGATGAGCATCCCCTTCGCCGGGTACGACCCCGAGGACGGCCCGGCCGCGAGGTCGGCCGCGCCCCAGTACCGCACCCCGCTGACGTCCACATCGAAGGTCCCGGGCTTGCCGTCGGCACCCCGGGCCAGCCATTCCCGCAGGTCGTCCTGCCAGTGGGCGTCCCGGAACGCGATCTTCGTCTCGTCCAGCAGCGTCAGCCGCGAGGCCCGGCTGACCACCAGGTCCACCGCTTCCCCCGCCCCCAGCAGTGCCCGCAGCACAGCGGCCGCATACGGCGTACCGGAAGCTCCGGACACCCCCACGATCCAAGGCGCGCGCTGCGTTTCTCCTGCGTTCACACCTTGAGCGTACCGGCGGGTCGCCCAGGGCTCCGGCCGGGTCACGCGCCCCGGGGGCGGCGGGGAGGCGGGCCGGGGCCAGTCAGACGGTCAGACCGCGCACCAGGAGATCGAGCAGCGCGCACCCGAACAGGGCAATACCGATGAAGCCGTTGACCGAGAAGAACGCCCGGTTCAGGCGGGACAGGTCGTGCGGGCGGACGATGCGGTGCTCGTAGACGAAGGCACCCGCCACGATCGCCAGGCCCAGCCAGAAGAACGCACCGGCGTGGGTGGCCAGGGCGTACCAGACCAACAGGGCCGTCGTCACCGTGTGGCAGGCCCGCGCACCCCGGATCGCGGCCGGGATGCCGAAGCGGGCCGGGACCGACATGACGCCGATCTCGCGGTCGGTCTCGACGTCCTGGCAGGCGTAGATCAGGTCGAAGCCGCCGATCCAGACGCCCACGGCGAGGCCCAGGATCACCGCCTCCCAGGACCAGGAGCCGGAGACGGCCAGCCAGCCGCCGATGGGGCCCATGGCCTGGGCCAGCCCCAGGATGGCCTGCGGGAAGTTGGTGAAGCGTTTCCCGTAGGGGTAGACCACCATCGGGATCACCGCGACCGGCGCCAGGGCCAGGCACAGGGGGTTCAGAAGAGCCGCAGCCCCGAGGAAGACCACCAGCGCGACGAGGGCGCCCGTCCAGGCGTGCCGGACGGACATCGCGCCGGTCACGAGTTCCCGGTGGGCCGTCCGGGGGTTACGGGCGTCGATCTCGCGGTCGATGATCCGGTTGACCGCCATCGCGAACGTACGCAGGCCGACCATGCAGATCGTGACCAGCAGCAGCCGGCCCCAGTGGATGTTCTCGTCCCACTCGAACATCGCCGTGAGCGAGGCGATGTAGGCGAAGGGCAGGGCGAAGACCGAGTGCTCGATCATCACCAGGCGCAGGAACGCCTTGGCGCGTCCCGGCTGGGGGATGGCGGCGGACGCGGAACTCACAGGCCGTACTCCTTCCAGCGGCGGTCCACCAGGGCGGCCGTATCCGGGTCCGGCAGGACCATGTCCGGCCACCCGCCGTCGCGTGTGTAGCCCTCCTCCGGCCACTTCCTCGTGGCGTCGATACCCGCCTTGCCACCCCAGAACTGCTGGTAGGAGGCATGGTCGAGATGGTCGACGGGGCCTTCGACGACCGTGAGGTCGCGGGCGTAGTCCGTGTTGCCGAGGGCCCGCCAGGCGACCTCGTGCAGATCGTGGACGTCACAGTCGGCGTCCACGACCACGATCAGTTTGGTCAGGGACATCATGTGTGCCCCCCACACCGCGTGCATCACCTTCTGCGCGTGCTTCGGGTACTTCTTGTCGATCGAGACGATCGCGCAGTTGTGGAAGCCGCCGGCCTCGGGCAGGTGGTAGTCCACGATGTCCGGGACGATGATCTTCAGCAGGGGCAGGAAGAAGCGTTCCGTCGCACGGCCCAGCGGGCCGTCCTCGGTCGGGGGGCGGCCGACGACGATCGACTGGAGCAGCGGGCGCCTGCGCATGGTCACGCAGTCGATCGTGAGCGCCGGGAACGGCTCCTGCGGGGTGTAGAAGCCGGTGTGGTCGCCGAACGGGCCCTCGGGCAGCATCTCGCCCGGCTCCAGCCAGCCCTCCAGGACGACCTCGGCGTTGGCCGGGACCTGGAGCGGGACCGTCTTGCAGTCGACCATTTCGATCCGCTTGCCCGCGATGAACCCGGCGAAGAGGTACTCGTCGATGTCGCCGGGGAGCGGGGCGGTGGAGGCGTAGGTCACGGCCGGCGGGCAGCCGAAGGCGATCGCGACCGGGAGGCGCTCGCCGCGCCGTGCCGCCACCTGGTAGTGGTTCCGGCTGTCCTTGTGGATCTGCCAGTGCATGCCGATGGTGCGCTTGTCGTGGCGCTGCAGCCGGTACAGGCCCAGGTTCCGGATGCCGGTCTCGGGGTCCTTGGTGTGGGTCAGGCCCAGGTTGAAGAAGGAGCCGCCGTCCTGGGGCCAGGTGAAGAGCGCCGGGAGCCGCTCCAGGTCGACCTCGTCACCGTGCAGGACGACCTCCTGCACGGGCGCGCTGTCGGACTTCACCTTCTTCGGCGGCACGTGCGTCATCGCGCCGAGCTTGCCGAAGGCCTCACGGACGCCGACGAAGCCGTGCGGCAGCTCGGGCCGCAGCAGGCCGCCGATCTTCTCGGAGATCTCGCCGTACGACTTCAGGCCCAGCGCCTTCAGCAGCCGCCGGTCGGTGCCGAAGACGTTCATCGCGAGCGGCATCGCGGAGCCCTTGACGTTCTCGAAGAGCAGCGCCGGGCCGCCGGATTTCTGTACCCGGTCGACGATCTCCCCGACTTCCAGGTAGGGGTCGACCTCGGCCTTGATGCGCTTGAGGTCTCCCTCGCGCTCCAGCGCCCGCAGCAGGGAGCGAAGATCGTCGTAAGCCATGCGTCCCAGTATCGGCCACCTGCCGCCCGGGATCCGTCACCGGGGCGGCGCGGAAGGGCATCGGGGCGGCTGGGATACTCGTCGATCATGAGACGTCACCGTCGGCTGCCGGTTCTCGCCCTGTTGTTCGCGCTCGCCGCGTGCTCGCCCGGGCAGGAGGCGGGCGGTGCCTCCGGCTCGCCGCTGACCCGCGTTCCGGCCGCCGACCGCCGTGCCGCGCCGGACCTCGCCGGCACCACCCTCGACGGGAAGCCGGTCCGCCTCGCCGACTACCGCGGCAAGGTCGTCGTCCTCAACGTGTGGGCCTCCTGGTGTGGCCCCTGCCGTGCCGAGGCACCCGAACTCTCGCGCGCCCAGCGGCACCTGTCGGCGAAGGGCGTCCAGGTGCTGGGCGTGGACACGGATGCCGGCCGGCCCGCGGGCCTGGCGTTCCAGCGCGACCACGACCTGGCCTACCCGAGCCTGCACGACCCCGGCAGCCGGCGCCTCGCCCTGCTGCCCAGGGGGTACCGCCTCCAGACGCTGCCGTACACGCTGCTCATCGACCGGGACGGGAAGATAGCGGTCCTGTGTCTCGGCCCGCTCAAGGAGGCGGAGGTCCGTGACCTCACACGCCCGCTGTTGCGCGAGAAGACCAACTGAGCCGGCAAGCCGATGCGGGGACGCCCACTGAACTGGCACGGAGACGCCCGCTGGACCGGTGCGGGGACGCCCGCTGAGCCGGTGCGGGGACGCCCGCTGAGCCGGTGCGGGGACGCCCGCTGAGCCGGTGCGGGGACGCCCGCTGAGCCGGTGCGGGGACGCCTGCGGACCGGTGCCGGAAAGACCGTTGGAGCGGGGCTGGAAAACGCGCGGGACCGGTGCCGGGAGAGCCCGCCGGAACAGGGCCGGAACGCCCGCTGAGCGGGTACCGGAAGCCCGCCGAACCGGCGCGGGGACGCCCGCGGACCGGTCCCGGAAAGCCCGTTGGACCGGTCCCGGAAAGCCGTTGGACCGGGGCTGGAAAACGCGCGGGACCGGTGCCGGGAGAGCCCGCCGGAACAGGGCCGGGACGCCCGCTGAGCGGGTACCGGAAGCCCGCCGAACCGGCGCGGGGACGCCCGCGGACCGGTCCCGGAAAGCCCGCCGGACCGGTCCCGGAAAGCCCGCCGGACCGGTCCCGGAAAGCCCGCCGGACCGGTCCCGGAAAGCCGTTGGACCGGGGCTGGAAAACGCGCGGGACCGGTGCCGGGAGAGCCCGCCGAACAGGGCCGGGACGCCCGCTGGGCGGGTACCGGAAGCCCGCCGAACCGCTGCGGGGACGCCCGCGGAGCGGTCCCGGAAAGCCCGCCGGACCGGTGCCGGAAAGCCCGGCAGGTCGAGGCGGGGAAGCTCGGCGGGATGGTTCGGGGAGGTCCCGCTGGGCGGTCAGTGGCGGTTCAGGCAGTGGTCGTTCTGCGGCACCGGTGCGACCAGCCGGCTCAGCTCGATGAGCACGGTGTCGGTCTGCCGCACCGAGTCCGCGAGCGACACCTCCACAGCCGGCCGTCTGCCGTAGGTGACGAGGAGCCTGCGGCCGCCCTGGGAATCGGCCTCCCGCAGCACCCAGTCCACCCCGTCCACGGCGACGCACGGGTCCTTCGCCGGAGCCGGCGGAATCAGCCCGCAGCGCAGCCGCACCGCCCCGTGGCCCCACACCGCGAGCCCCTCGAAGGTGATCCGGTCGCGTCGGCTGCCGTCCAGGCGGTCCGGATAGTGGTCGGCGATCCGCGCGCACGCCGGGTCCTTCGCCAACGGGCCCTGCCGCAGGCCGAACACCGGCGAGGACAGCTCCTGGGCCACCAGTACCCCGGCGACCACCAGGCCGCCCGCGGCCACCCCGGCCGCCGCCCAGGTCCTGCGTGTCCGCATCCCCATCGTGCCTTCCCCCGTCCCCGTCCCCGTCCCCGCTCCCGCTCCCGGTCGCCGATCGGCGATCGGCGGCCGGCGGCCGGCGGCCGGCGGCCGGCGGCCGGCGATCCGGGAACAACCATCATGGCCACCCGCTACCCTGGCCCGGTCACCGGGGCCGTCTCACATCGTCGGGAGATCGCACAACCATGCTCAGGTATCTGCCGTTCCTGCTGGTCCTGGCGCTGTGGATCTACGCCTTCGTGGACTGTCTGAACACGCCCGAGGAAGAGGTGCGCCACCTGCCGAAGGTGGTGTGGGTGATCATCATCCTGCTCTTCGGCGAAGTGCTGGTCGGCCCGGTCGCCTGGCTGCTCACCGGCAAGGTGCGGCACGCTTCCGCGGGCGGCTCCACCCCGTCGCAGCGGCACCGCGACACCGCCGCCGGCTGGGTCGCCCCCGACGACAACCCCGAGTTCCTCAAGTCCCTGGAAAAGGACGACCCGAAGAACACCGACTGACCCCATGGAACTCCGCCTGCTCGTCACCTTCGAGAAGGTCGCCACGGTCCTGAGCTTCACCCGGGCGGCGGCTGGGCTGTCGTACGCGCAGTCCAGCGTGACCAGTCAGATCCGGGCGCTGGAGACCTCCCTCGGCGTCGAGCTGTTCGACCGGCTCGGCAGCCGCATCCGGCTGACCGAGGCGGGCGAGCGGCTGCTGCCCTACGCCCGGCAGATCATCGAGCTGGCCGAGGAGGCCCGGGCGGCCGTCACCGAGCCGGCGGAGCCGTCCGGCACCCTGACCGTCGGCACGATGGAGTCGCTGACCTCCTACCGGCTGCCCCCGCTGCTGGAGTACTTCCATCACCGCCACCCCAAGGTGCGGCTCGCCCTGCGGACCACCATCGGCGACGAGACCCGGCAGGCGCTGCGGCAGGGGACGTACGACGTCGGTTTCCTGATGGAGGAGGAGACCGAGCACCCTGGTCTGGACAGCGTGGTGCTGGCGGTGGAGCCGCTGGCGCTGGTCGCGGCACCCGGACACATGCCGGCCGGCGAGCCGGTGGCGACGGCCGAGCTGACCGGGCAGCCGCTGCTGGCCACCGAGCCGGGCTGCGCCTACCGGGACCTGTTCGAGCGGGAGCTGTCGGCGCTGAAGCCGGTGGAGTTCATGGAGTTCGGCACGATCGAGGCGACCAAGCGCGCGGCGGCGGCCGGCCTCGGGATCGCGTTGCTGCCCGAGGTGACGGTCGCCGCCGAACTCGCGGAGGGCTCCCTGGTACGGCTCGCGTGGGAGCCGCCGTTCACGCTTCGCACGCAGCTGGCGTGGCGGTCCGGGAAGCGGCTTCCGGCGCATGCCCGGCTGTTCGTGGAGCGGGCGCGGCGACTGGTTTCCGGGCAAGGGTGACCTTGAGGCTGGCGGTCACGATCAGCGGGACGCCCAGTGCCTGGACGAGCCCGATGTGGTGGCCGTACACCGCCCAGTCCATGACCATGGCGACGGCCGGGTAGACGAAGGCGAGTACGGCGATCTTCGCGGTGGGCAGCTGCGCGTAGGCGGCGTACATCAGGACGTACATCACTCCGGTGTGGATGAGGCCGAGTCCGACCAGCCAGCCCCAGTCGGCGCCGGTGCCCCGCATCGCGCCGAAGTCCGCGAAGGGCAGCAGCAGCGGGATGCCGACCAGGACCTGGACGAGGGCGATCAGGTGCGGCCGTACGCCGGTGATCCGCTTGGTGACCAGCGTGGACAGGCCGTACAGGAGGGCCGCCAGCAGGGCCTGGCCGACACCGGTCAGATACGTGCCGCCGCTCGCGAAGTCGCCCGGGGTGACGCCCGAGACCAGGACCAGGCCGGCGAAGGCCAGGACGATCCAGCCGACCTTGGCGGCGGTGAGGCGCTCGCGGAACAGCAGGGCGCCCAGCAGGACCACGTAGAACGGCTGGGTGTGATAGACGACCGTGGCGACCGAGATCGAGGTGTTCTCGTACGACTGGAAGAGCAGGACCCAGTTGAAGACGATGAACACGCCGCCGAGGACGGCCAGTCCGAAGGTGCGCCGCGTGAACCCGTGGCCGCGCAGCCAGCCGCGGGCGACGACGTACGAGCCCAGCGCCAGGGCGCCGAACAGGACGCGGAAGAAGACGACGTCGAAGGGGGAGGCGCCCGACTCGACGACGAAGAGGCCGAGGGTGCCGGAGAGCACCATCGCGATCGTCAGCTGGGCCGTGCCCTTGTTCTCTGGGGTCATGGCGATGACGCTATGAGCGGGCCGGGGCGCCGGTCCACGCGCCAGTGGGGCGTCCTGCCGATGCCCCCATCGGTGCCGCCGATCGGTGCAGGTCGTAGGCCGGCTCGGCGGGAGACGGCGGCCGGGCACCGCGGCACGATCTCGTCCGTCAGGGACCGTCCGGATCCGGACCGCGCAGCACGAGGTCGAGCAAGCCGGGGAAGCGTGCGTCGAACTCCGCCCGCCGCAGCCGGTTGACCCGCTTGGGTCCGGCGTCCCGCTGCTCCACCAGCCCCGCCCCGCGCAGCACGGCGAAATGGTGGCTGAGGGCGGCCTTCCCGACCGGCACGTCGAAGCTGCCGCAGCTGCGGGACCAGTCGGCGGACGCGGCCAGTTCCCTCACCAGCGCCAGGCGTACGGGATCGGCGAGGGCGGCCAGGGCGGCCTGGACGGGCACGTCGTCGGGGTGGGTGTGCTCGGGTGCGGCCCGGTGACTGGTGGCGGCCACGCTGCCCTCCTCACTGACGAGTGCTGCCGGCGGATGCCGGTGCCGGGTCGCTTGCCGACTGTTCGATGAAAACCATACACTCGCGAGTGTTCGGTTTTGATTGAACAGTCGAGTCGAGCCCAGGGGTGCGGCATGCGCGCGGTGGAGTTCCAGGAGTACGGCGAGCCCGAGGTGCTGAAGGTGGTGACGGTCGACGCGCCGGAGCCCGGGCCGGGGCAGGTGAGCATCGACGTGGCCTACGCGGGAGTGAACTTCGCGGATCTGAAGGCCCGCGCGGAGGGGTACCGGGTGCCCGGGCTGCCGTACGTCCCCGGTCTCGAGGTCTCCGGCCGAGTCCGCGCCCTCGGTGCGGGCGTGACCGGTCTGATCGCCGGCCAGGAGGTGGTGGCGCTGACGGAGGGCGGCGCGTACGCGGAGGTGGTCGTGGCCGACGCGACGACCGTCTTCCCGCTCCCGGCCGGTCTGGACCCGCGCACCGCGGCCAGCCTGCCGACGGTCCTGCCGACGGCGTACGCGCTGGTCCACTCCGTGGGCCGGCTCCAGCCCGGCGAGACACTCCTCGTGCAGGGCGCGGCGGGCGGTGTCGGCACGGCGGTCGGCCGGTTGGCGCGCGCGGCGGGCGCCGGAGCCGTGTACGGCGTGGTGTCCTCGGCCGCGAAGGCCGCCTACGCCCGGGAGCACGGCTACGACGAGGTGTTCGTCGGCGCCTTCCAGGAGCCGGTGCGGCAGGCGACCGGCGGTCGGGGAGTCGACCTGGTCCTGGACCCCGTCGGCGGCGACACCCTGCGCGCCGGGCTGGCCTCGCTGGCCGCCTTCGGGCGCCTGGTCTCCTTCGGCAACGCGAGTTCGGCCGAGCCGTGGACCGTCGGCCAGCCCGAGCTGTACCCGCTCGGCATCTCCGTCTCCGGGTTCTCCATCCTCACCCTGGCCCAGACCGACCCGGCCGCACTGCGCCGGCTGACGGAACAGGCGTTCGCGAAGGCGGCCGACGGAACGGTGACGCTGCCGGTGACGGCCGAGTTCACCCTGGAGGAGGCCGATGCGGCGCACCGGCTGATGGGGGGCCGGACCAGCACGGGCAAGCTGCTGCTGCGCGTGGGCGCGGGCACCGGGCGCTGACGGCGACTCGTCACCGAAGGGCGGCCGTCCGCCGGCCGCGTAGGCCACCACGGAACCGAGCGCGACGACATCCACCGCGCCGGTCAACCGCCGCGCCCCCGAGGCCTGTTCGGGAGTTCTGAGCGGACAGCCCGCCGATCCGGAATGTCCTTCTGGAAAGGTACTCCAGAATGAGCCCGAAGCAGCAGCGTGGCGAGGCCACCGTCGAACAGCTCCTGGACGCCGCCCTGCGCGTGTACGCGGAGGCGGGCGAGCAGGGGCTGACGGTCGCCGCGGTCACCCGGCCGAGCGGGGTCAGTCTCGCTAGCCTGTATCACCACTTCGGCAGCATCGACGGCCTGCTGAACGCTCTGCTGACGCGCCGGCTCGGCCGCCTGCCCGACGAGCTGGTCGCGGCCCTAGAGCACACCCGCACCTCACACGCCGGAAAGCGGCTCCGGGACGCCCAGGAGGCCCGCCTCTCCCCGCTCGCCCAGTGGGCCCAGCGGTACGTCGACTCCGGTGAACTCGCCGCGCTGCCGACGCCGTTGATCGAGTCGCCGATCCTGGGGCCGGTCATCGGGATCGCCCGCCGCCGGCTGTCCGGCGTGGACGACGTCGACCTCGACCGGGCGGCGGTGCTCCTGCCGGACCGCATCTGGCTCGCGGTCGCGGCGGAGCCCGGATGACCACCGGTCACGGCGCGGGAGACGTGAACGCCGGCCGGGGCGGCCGAGAGGGGCGCCGTGGAGGCGGGACGGCGGGACGCGACCGGCTCCGGCCCGTGGACCTGGCCCGCCTGGCCGGGCTCTCCACGCAGCAGATCCGCAACTACGAGGACGCCGGCGTGCTGCCCCCGGCCGAGCGCACCGCCTCCGGCTACCGCCGCTTCGGCGAACCGCACCACCATGCCCTGCTGACGTACCGCTCCCTGGCCCGGGGATACGGCACCACCACCGCGGCCCGGATCATGCGTACCGTGCACGCCGGTGACACCCCGGCCGCCCTGGCCCTGGTGGACGCGGCCCACGCGGCCCTGCACGGCGAGCGGGCGGCCCTGGAGGAAACCCGGGCGGCGCTGGCGAACTTGGCCGAAGATCGCCCCTCGTCGTCGCCGTCCGACGCGCTGCGCATCGGCGAGGTGGCCGCCCGGCTCGGTGTCCGTACCTCCGCGCTCAGGGTCTGGGAGGACGCCGGGCTGCTCGCCCCGGGCCGCGAGCGGGGTACGGGCTACCGGGTGTACTCCCCCGCCGACGTCCGCGACGCTCGCGTGATCCACTCCCTGCGCAGCGCCCACCACCTGTTCGACCGGATCCGCCCGGTCCTCGATGAACTGCGCCGGGAGGGCAGCCGGGAGGCGCTGCGGACCGCGCTCGACACCCGTGACCGGACCCTGACGGCCCGCACCCGGGCGATGCTGAAGGGCGCCGGCGCCCTGGCCGACTACCTCGACACCGACCACCTCGACACCGGCCACCACGACACCGGCCACCTCCAGGCCGACCACCTCGACACGCGCCGGACGGTCGGGGCGTGCTCGCATTGCCCCGGTGTTCCCGGCGCAGCAGAGTAAGGGCATGGACGAAGAGCAGGCCCGCGTCTGGCTCGCCACCGCCGTCGAGGAGGCCCGCGCCGGACTCGCCGAGGGCGGCATCCCCATCGGCGCCGCCCTCTACGGCCCGGACGGCGCCCTCCTCGGCCGCGGCCGCAACCGCCGCGTCCAGGACGGCGACCCCTCGACGCACGCCGAGACGGCGGCCTTCCGCGCGGCCGGCCGGCAGCGCACGTACCGTGGCACGACCATGGTCACCACCCTCTCCCCGTGCTGGTACTGCAGCGGCCTGGTCCGCCAGTTCGGCATCTCCCGGGTGGTGGTCGGCGAGGCCACGACCTTCCACGGCGGCCACGACTGGCTGGCCGGGCACGGAGTGCGGATCGTGCTCGTGGACGACCCGGAGTGCGTGGCGATGATGAACGCCTTCATCAAGGACAACCCGGACCTGTGGAACGAGGACATCGGTGCCTGAACCCCGCGTTCCGATCCCGACCATCGACCTGCGCCCCTGGTCGGACGGTGACGCCGAGACCCGGGCCGCACTCGCCCGCAGCGTCGACGAGGCCCTGCAGACCGCCGGATTCCTGCTGATCACCGGGCACGGTGTGGACGCGGAGCTGCGTTCCCGGATCCGGTCGGCCGCCCGGGAGTTCTTCCTGCTCCCGGACGAGACCAAGCGGCGGTACGCGGCCCGGGTCGGCGGACGCGGCTGGCTGGGGCCGGGGGCCGAGGCCAACGGGTACGCGGAGGGCACCGAGACACCGCCCGACCTGAAGGAGTCGCTGACCTTCGCCACGGACGAGCCCTTCGACGATGCGGCCGTCAACGCCGAGTGGTACGCCCCCAACGTATGGCCCGCCGAGATCCCCGGACTCCGGCCGCTGTGCCAGGAGTACCTCGCGAAGATGGCCGGCCTGGAGAAGGAGCTGCTGTCCCTGCTGGGATACGCGCTGGGGCTGGAGCCGGACCTCTTCTCCCGGCACATGGACCATCCGACGTACGGCTTCAACATCAACTGGTATCCGGGCACGGAGGTGGTCGGCGAGCCGCGGCCGGGGCAGTTCCGGATCGGGCCGCACACCGACTTCGGGACCGTCACGATCCTCGACCGGCAGGCCGGGAAGGGCGGTCTGCAGGTGCACACCGACGCCGGCGGCTGGCAGGACGCGCCCTACGACCCGGCCGCCTTCACCATCAACGTCGGGGATCTGCTGGCCCGCTGGACCGGGGACCGGTGGCGGTCGGGGCGGCACCGGGTGCTGCCTCCGCCCACCGACACGCCCGCCGAGGAGCTGATGTCGCTCGTGTACTTCGGCGAGTGCACCCCGGGCACCCGGGTGGAGTCCGTGCCGGCGCCGGTGGGCCGGGTGGCGTATCCGCCGGTCGACTCGCACGTCTACCTGCGCGAGAAGCTCGACTCGATCACTGTCGGCTGACCCCCGGCCGGTCACCGTCGGTTAATCCACTTCCGCGTTCGGCCTGCCACCCGTTCCGTTGAAATGAACCGGACGGGCATGTCCCGGCCGCGTCCCGCGGCATTGCCTTGCGGGGGGGCCCGCATCCAGGGGCCCCTTCTGCGATGGGAGACGCGTGCGAATCACTGACATCCAGCGCTGCGAGGTCCGGCCGGGACGGCTCGTCGAGTGGACGCTGAGCCCGGCGACCGTCGCGGTGGCGACGGGACTGCCGGAGGACTCCCGACCTCCGGCCTACATCCCCCCTGTCCCGGATGCCGCTGGCCCGGGTGCTGAGCCTGCTCGGCGCGGACTTCCGGCCGGTCTCGCGCGACCTGTACTCGATCGTCTCCTACCTCGACGCCCGGGGCATCCCCGGCGCCGAGCGGTGGGCGGAGCTGAAGGCGCACGGGCTGCTCCGGGTGTCGTACGGGGACCAGGTGTGCGTGTGGGTGAACCGGCTGCACGAAGGGCTGTGGCTGGCGAGCCGGTACCCGGACACGGACGTGGCGGCGAAGAACCTGCGGCTGTACGTCGAGCGACTGCGGGACCACATCGCCTCGGTGGCCCACGGGAGTCTCCCGGCCGTTTCGTAACACAACGGACACCACTTCCCCTGGTAGAGACAACTCCCCCTTCCTACACTGCTGTTGAGGGGGAGATGCGGTGCACAGACGGTTGCACGGGCGTGGGGTGCTGTTCGATGTCGATCCGGCCGGTCTCGCGCCGCGACTGGTGGGCATGCGCCCCCATCAGCATCGCGGTCATCCGCTGGAGCATCCGGACGAGCCGCCGTTCGTGGTGCTGACCGGGGCGCGTGGGCTCGGCAAGAGCGCGGTTCTCGCCGAGCTGCGGGACTCCTACAAGGGGCACACGCCGGTCGCGCTGGTCGACTGTGCGGAGGGCCAGTTCGCGGGGCCGCCGACGGACCGTCCCGCCGAGTCCTGGTCGCCGCTCGCGCAGGCGCTGCTGGTACTCGCCGAGCAGCTCGCGGCGCCGGTGACGGGCGCCGGGCGGATCACTTTCCCGCGGCTGATGTCGGGCCTGGTCGCGGTGGCCGCGGGCGGCTGGGGTGACGCCGACTCCGAGCGGATCCGCCGGGAGGTCGAGCGGATCCTGCTGCTGAACGAGAGCGGCTCGTGGATCAGCGGGCTGGCCGGGCGCTGGGCCGGGAAAGTGGCGGCCAAGGTGGTCGCCGCGGCCACCGGCACGGGACCGCTGGTGTCGGGCGCCATCGAGGCGACGCTGGAGTCCGTCGCGGAGGGCTTCACCAGCCGCCGGCACCAGAAGGCGTCCATCTGGTGGCGGACGTATCCGAACGCGGGCGGCAACGCCCAGCGCGGGCTGATCCTGCTGTCCGGGCACTTCCGGGCGGGCGGAACCTCGCGGGAGCACGCCGAGCGGTATCTGGTGCGGGCTCTGCTGGCCGATCTGACGGAGGCCTACGCGGGCGTACTGCCGCGGATGCAGCGGCTCGGCCGGCCGCTGGTGCTGCTCGACAACGCCCAGTCGGCGCCGGGCCCGGGACTGGTGGCGGCCGTGCTGCGCGACCGCGCCGACGGCATCACCGACCAGGTGGCGTTCATCGCGGCCCGGCGGGGCGAGGGCCGTGCGGAGCTGCGCAGCGCGGTCCGGCGGGAACTGCCGGAGGTGGCCCGGCGCAGCGACTGGACGCCGGACGCGGCACCCTCCTCGCGGGCACTGCTGCTCGCGCTGCCGCCGCTGAGCCCCGATGACACGCTGCACATCGTCGGCGCGGTCTGCGAGGACACCCCGGTGCCGCCGCAACTGCCTCATGCCACGCACCGGTTGACCGGCGGGAACCCGCTGGGCATCGTGCTGCTCGCCGAGGCGGCCGCGCAGCGTCTGCCCGGAGCGTCCGCACTGGGCGAGCTGCTCACCGCGGAGACCCGGCCCGCCGAGGACCGCCCCGGCCGGCCGGCCTACGAGGCGCTGCTGGACCGGCTGGTGCCGGCCGAGCACCTGGAGGAGCTGACCGTGCTGGCCGCCGCCCACGATCACGGCTCGGCCTGCGCACTGGCCACGGAGCTGCTCGCGGACACCTTCGGCCCGGCGAGCGTACGGGCCCTGCAGACCCTGCTCGCCGAGGAGGGTCTGCCTGCCGTGCCGGGCCGGTTCGTCGGCGATCCGTTCGTGCGCACCCTGCTGCTGCTCCGGCTGCACCTGCGCGACGCGGACCACGCGTCCTGGCGTACCGCGCACGAGACGCTGATCGCCCACTACACCGCCGCCGAGCACGCCCGTTACCGGCTGCATCACGAACTCGCGCTGGGCGTCACGGAGTCGGCGGTCGCCCACCTGCGCGACACCTTCCCCACCGCGGACCCCGGCGACTGGCTGCGCACCCTGCGGTTCATCGCGTCCGCGCCCTACTTCCACGCACACGACGCCGAGGGCCGCGACTCCGGCGGCCACGGCGACCGGCGGGCCGCGGTGGCGCTCGGCCGCACGGACGCCGAGCACGCTGTGCCGGAGGACGCGGACGCCGTACTGCACCTGCGGATACGGCGGCTGCTGCACGCGGTGTGGCAGCTCGCGGATCCACTGGCGCTGCCCGACCCGCAGGTGTGCGACCGGCTCCGCTTCGAGCTGGAGCAGCTGTCCAACCTGCGGCCGGCGGGCAACGCGCTGCTGTGGCGGGCCTCGCGGGACTGGCCGGCGGCGGCGCTCGCCGGGCGCCCGATGGGCGGCCCCGCCGATCCCGGCACCACGGACGACGGCCCGGACGACCGGAGCGGGGAGGCGTGATGGCGCGCAGGGGTGTGGGCACATGGGTGCGGGAGGGCGTGTGGGAGATCCCGCTGCGCCGCTATCTCGCCCTGCTGGTGACGGCGGCCCTGGTGACCGGCCTGGTGTTCGCGGTACGGGCCCTCACCCACGAGGACCGCTCCTGCGCCCCCGGGGTGAGCCGGCCGGAGGGCAGCGAGGAGTGCGTGGGCGTGGCGACGGGCCCGTACGACTTCGGGCAGCCCCGGCTGCGGGAGGTCGTGCGGGCGATCGGGCGGGAGAACGACCGGCTCCGGCCCGGCGGCCAGGTGACGGTGGCGCTGATGCTGCCGTACACCTCCACCTCCACGACCAGCCTGAACGACATCCAGCACCAGCTCCAGGGCGCCTATCTCGCCCAGTACCAGGCCAACCACGAATCCAACGGGGAAGCCCCGCAGATCCGGCTGGTGCTGGCCAACCCGGGGGCGACGGGCGGCCACTGGCGGCAGACGGTCGACCAGCTGACCCGGATGACGACCGGCGCGGACCGGCTGCGCGCGGTCGCCGGCATCGGGCAGAGCACCGACGCCAACAAGAAAGCCGTCCAGGAGCTGACCCGGCGCCGCATCCCGGTGATCGGCTCCTCCATCACCGCCGACGACCTCGCCAACGGGCAGCGGGGCAGGGACCCCTACCCCGGTCTCGCGCGGGTGTCGCCGACCAACATCGACGAGGCCCGCGCGCTGGCTTCCTTCGCCAAGGTGAGCGCGGGCAAGGCGCTGCTGGTGTACGACAAGCCCGGCGACCCGTACACGCGGACGCTGCAGGGGTCGTTCGCGGCGCTGATCAAGGGCTCGCCGTACGAGCCGCAGCCGTTCACCCCGCCCGCCGACCGCAGTGCGGAGGGCACGACCGCGAACACGTTCCGGCAGATCACGCACCTGGTGTGCGACACCTCGCCGGAGACGGACACGATCCTGTTCGCGGGCCGGCACACCCAGCTGCGGCAGTTCATCAACGCGCTCGGCGGGCGCGGCTGCCAGGACCGGAAGTTCACGGTGCTGACCGGCGACGAGGCCTCCTACCTGACCCACGAGAAGGATCTGGACCGCGCGGCGCTGCGGCACAACCTCTCCGTGCGCTACACCGCCCTGGCCCACCCGGACGCCTGGACGAAGGACCCGGTGCGGACGGGCGGCTCGGCGGCGGACTTCACCGCACTGCAGAAGCTGCTGACGGCCGCCGGGCGGGGGCCGACGGGCCCGATCGGTTCGGTCGCCCTGGACGACGGGCAGCTGATCATCGGCTACGACACCGTGCGGCTGGCCGTGCACGGCATCCGCGAGGCGGTGCCGGGCGGCCGGAGCGTTCCGGCGCTCGCGGACGTGGGCCTGCAGTGGCCGCAGGTCAAGGGCTCGCTGCGGGTGGCCGGGGCGAGCGGCTGGATCTGCCTGGACGTGCACGGCAACCCTTACGACAAGGCCGTGCCGATCGTGGAGCTGACCCCGCAGGGCGGCTCGCGTTTCGTCCGGATCGCCTGGCCGGAGGGGAAGCCGCCGGGGAAGAAGTGCCTGCCGCCGTCCTAGGGCCTCTCGTTCGGATCATGCCGGATCAGGGAGCGGGGCCAGGCCCCGCGAGCCCGGCATGATCCGAACGAGAGGCCCTAGGTGAACTGACCGGGAAGGGGCTGCGAGGGCTCCTGCCCGGGAGGCGTCGGCTCCAGTTCGGCGATCATCCGTTCGAATCTGGTGCGCCAGGCTGCCTCGGACTCCCCCTCGCCCTGGAACTCGTGGGTGAAGCGCAGCATGCTTCCCCGGTCCCCGTCCCGCTCGAGATGGAACCGGAGCCGGCCGCCGTCCCCGAGGGTGTACTCGGCGACCCGGTCCACGTCCCACGCGGTGACCCGCCCGGAACCCAGGTCACCCAGGGTGACCGCACCGTCGAGCCGGGGCTCCAGAACGTCGACGGCGGTGAACCAGCCCCCGAGCCCCTCGGGGGTGGCCACCGCCGGCCAGACGTCCTCCATGCGCCGCGGGATCCGCACCAGGAGGTGGATTATGTGCGTGTTCCCGTGCGTCTGGCTGATGCCTTGTTCGATGGAACCGCTCATGACACCAGTGTCACCGACCGGGCGATTACACGCCCGCGTAGGAGTGCTTGCCGCTGACGAAGATGTTGACGCCGTAGTAGTTGAACAGCCAGCAGCCGAAGGCGAGCAGCGCCAGGTAGGCGGCCTTGCGGCCCTTCCAGCCGGCGGTGGCGCGGGCGTGCAGGTAGCAGGCGTAGGCGATCCAGGTGATGAAGGACCAGGTCTCCTTGGGGTCCCAGTTCCAGTACCGGCCCCAGGCGTCGCCCGCCCAGATGGCGCCCGCGATGATCGTGAACGTCCACAGCGGGAAGACGGCCGCGTTGACCCGGTAGGCGAACTTGTCGAGGGACGCGGAGGCGGGCAGCCGCTCCAGCACCGAGGAGGCGAAGGCACCGGGCTTGCCGCCGGACTGCAGCTTGTTCTCGTACGAGTCCTTGAACAGGTACAGGATCGTGGCGACCGCGCCGACGTAGAACACCGCGCCGCAGAAGATCGCGGTGGAGACGTGGATGTACAGCCAGTACGAGTGCAGGGCGGGAACCAGCTGGTCGCTGGCGGTGTACAGGACGGTCACCGCGAGACCCAGGTCGAGCAGGACCGTGGTGATCAGGAACAGCCCGAGCCAGCGCACGTTCTTCCTCAGGCCCAGCAGCGCGAGGTACACGCCGACGGCGACCGTGGAGAAGGTGATGTTGAACTCGTACATGTTGCCCCACGGCGCCCGCCCCACGGAGGCCGCGCGGGAGGCGACCCCGGCCACCTCCACCAGGAAAGCGAGCGCAGTGAGGGAGATGGCGATACGCCCGTAGAGATCGCCCTGCTCGTCCCCGCCGTGGGCGCCGGGCCCGTCCGGCACGTCCCGGGCGCCGGACGCGGAGCGCACGACGACCTTGGGCCGCTCGAGTACGGCGGTGCCGCCGGCCTGCTTCACGGTGACGGCGGGTCCCGCCTGCCGCGTGCTCCCGGCGGTCAGCGCGGCGGCCGTACGGCCGACCTTGCTTCGGCTGCCGAAGAGCCATTCGGCGATGTACGCGAAGAAAGCCAGGGTGTAGACGGCCATCGACGAATAGATCAGCGTGTTGCTGATGCTCGCCAGGTGCTCGTTGGTCGCGGCGGCGAGATCGGTTGCGGCGGCGAGAGTCACTTCTCAGCCCCTTCGGCAGGTACGACTTCGAGGTCGGGGGAGGCTTCGTTGAATGCTGCGGAGTCGTCGGGGCCGGGTGCGCCCGGCGCCTGGTCGTAGAGGATTCCGGCGAGGTCGCCCAGTTCCTCGGGCACCTTGGCGGACTCGCTGCGGCCGAGCCCGGCCATCTCGACGACCGTGACGCCGTCGGCGCCGCGCACCGCCCGCACCCACACGCGGCGGCGCTGGATGAACAGGGAGCCGGCCAGACCGAAGATCGCGGTGAGGGCACCGCCGAGCGCCCAGCCGCTGCCCGGCTCCTGGACGATCTCGAAGCCGGCCCACTCCTTGACGTCCTTCTCGAAGGTGATGGACCCGGCGCCGTTCGGCAGCGTGAGCGTGTCGCCCGGCTGGAGCAGCTTCTTCAGCTGCTGCCCCTTGGCGTCCTTGAACGCCTTCATGTGGGTCTTGTCGAGCTGGTACACGCTCTGCGGGATGCCCGAGTCGACGCCCAGGTCGCCGTGGTAGGCGTTCACCGCGAGCAGCGGGTTCACCAGCGCCGGGAACTGGGAGAGCATCGTGCCGCTCTTGGCGTCGAAGGTCGGCACGAAGAAGGCCTGGAAGCCGAGCTGGTCCTTCTTGCCCTGCGGGTCGCGGTAGCCGTCCATCACCTTGATCACGCCGTTGGAGGTGACGTTGCCGTCGAGCGGCAGCAGCGGCACGGCGTCCCTGTAGACGATCTTGCCCTTGCCGTCGCGGACGGTGATGACGGGCGCGTAGCCGTGGCTGACGAGGTAGACCTTGGAGTCGTCGATCTTCAGCGGCTGGTTGACCTTGATGGTGGTCGGCTGTTGCCGGCCGTAGGCGCCCTTGCTGTACTTGATCTTGGCTTCGAAGGTGCGCGGTGTCCCCCGATTGGGGCCGCTCAGCTCATAGGTGGCCTTGAAGTCCTTCAGGTCGAAGCTGAACGGCACCAGATCGCCGCTGGTGAACAGGCGGCCGGACTGGATGTCGTCGTACATCGGGATGGCGTTGGAGAAGCCGTCGCCCTCCACCATCAGCTTCGTGCCGTCCGACTTGTACAACTGCCCCGAGGCGAAGGCGACCAGCAGCACGATCAGGGCGATGTGGAAGGCCAGGTTGCCCAGCTCGCGCAGATAGCCCTTCTCCGCGGCGACGGCGTCATCGGCGACACGGGCGCGGAAGCGGCGCCGCTTGAGCAGGGCGAGCGCGGCCTCGCGGATCTGCTCGGGGTCGGCCTCGGTACGCCACGTCGTGTACGCGGGCAGCCGGTTCAGCCGCTTGGGCGCGCCCGGCGGACGGCCGCGCAGCTGGCCGACGAACTGCCAGGTGCGCGGAATGATGCAGCCGATGAGGGAGACGAAGAGCAGGATGTAGATCGCGGAGAACCACACCGAGCTGTAGACGTGGAACAGGCCGAGCTTGTCGTAGACCGGCGCCAGCGTCCTGTGGGCGGCGCGGAAGTCCTCGACCTTGCTCGCGTCGGCGCCGCTCTGCGGGATCAGCGAGCCGGGGATCGCGCCGAGCGAGAGCAGCAGGAGCAGCAGCAGCGCGACCCGCATGGAGGTCAGCTGCCGCCAGAACCAGCGGGCCCAGCCGATGACACCGAGGCCGGGAAGGCTCGACAGTTCCTCCCGCGGGGCCGTGGACAGCTGGGAGCCGGCCGCCCCGAGGTCCTCCTGGTCCCGGCCCTCGGCTGCGTCCGGGGAGTTGCCGGGCCCGGTCTTGGAAGTCGTGCTCATCGAGTCAGATCCCCACACTGAAGCCGTTGGACCAGGTCTGCATCTGCTGTACCAGGCCGTCCCAGGCGCCGGTCAGCAGCAGCACACCGGTCACGATCATCATCGTGCCGCCGATGCGCATCACCCAGACATAGTGGCGCTTGACCCAGCCGAAGGCACCGAGCGCCTTGCGGAAGGCGACGGCGGTGAGGACGAAGGGCACGCCGAGGCCGATGCAGTAGACGACCGTCAGCAGGGCGCCGCGGCCGGCGCTCGACTCGTTCCACGCCAGGAAGTTCACCGACGACAGGGTCGGACCGAGGCAGGGCGTCCAGCCGATACCGAAGAGGGCGCCTATGACGGGCGCACCCACCAGACCGGTGGCGGGCCGCTTGTGGAAGCGGAACTCGCGCTGGGTGAACCAGGGCATCAGCCCCATGAAGAACACGCCCAGGAGGATCATGAGCACGCCGAGCGCCTTGCTCAGCGGATCCTTGTACTCCTGCAGGGTCGAGCCGAAGTAGCCGAACAGCGCCCCGCCCGAGACGAACACGGCACTGAAGCCGATGACGAACAGGGAGGCACCGGCGACCATCCGTCCGCGCCGGGCCTCGGCCAGGTCGGTACCGGCGACCCCGGTGACGTAGGAGAGGTAACCGGGAACCAGGGGAAGGACACAGGGCGAGAAGAAGGAGACGAGACCACCGAGCAGCGCGACCGGTGCGGAGACCAGCAGGGCACCGTGGAGGACGGTCTCGTTCTGGCCCGTCGCGGCCAGCGTCAGAGTCGCGCTCACGTCACTTCTCCGCCAGGACCGGCTTGAGCACCTTCAGCAGGTTCGTGTCGTCGAGCGGCTCCAGGGCCCGCGCCGCGATCTTCCCGTCCTTGTCGAGGATGAGCGTGGAGGGGATCAGCTGCGGGTTGAGGGTGCCCTTCTTGAAGCGGAGCATCAGCTTGCCCGTGGGGTCGTACAGGCTCGGGTAGCCGATCCCGTTCTCCTTCTCGAAGGCGACCGCGGGGGTGGTGCTGGTGTCCCGGGTGTTGATGCCGACGAACTGCACGCCCTTGCCCGCGTAGTCCTTCGACACCTTGGCGAAGTACTTCGCCTCCTCCCGGCACGGCCCGCACCAGGAGCCCCAGACGTTGACGACGACGACCTGGCCCTTGTAGTCGGCGACGTCCAGGGTCTTGCCGTCGATGGTGCTGCCGGACAGGTCCGGCGCCGCGGCCCGCTTGTCCCGGGGCGCGGTGCTGATGCCGTTGTGGCCGGTGACGAAGTGGGTGTCGCCACCGCCGCCGGAGGTGCCGCCCTTGCCGCACGCGGACAGGGTCAGGGCCGCGACGGCGGCCACGGCGCTGAGCAGGACGGCGCGGCTACGGGTACTCATGTGAAAAGTTTCGCATGCCTGTTCCGAGGATCTCGCACGCCCCCCTCCGGGGCGGAAAACCGCATTTCAGGGCGTATTTACACGGGACATTTCGGGCGGCACGCCGCGGATGCCCTCAGGCCGCGTCCGAGGAGGCGGACTTGGTGTCCCGCAGGAACTCCTTCCAGCCCCCGGCGGGCCGCTGCCCGACCTCCAGCGTCCGGAGCCTGGCGAGCACCTCGGGCTTCTGCACGTCCAGCCAGTCCACGAACTGCCGGAAGGACACCAGTCGCACATCGGCGCCCTTCGCCTTCTCCCGCGCGATGTGCTTGAAGGCCTCCTCGACGGAGTCCATGTAGATGCCGCCGTTCCACTGCTCGAAGTGGTTGCCTATGAAGAACGGCGCCCGGTTTGTCCTGTATGCCCGCTCGAATCCCTGGATGTACGCCTGGGCGGACTGCTTGCGCCAGCCCGGGTAGTTGTAGGCGGGCGCCTTGGTGGAGTTCACGGACTGGTTGGCGAGCATGTTGTAGTCCATCGACAGGACCTCGAAGGAATGTCCGGGGAAAGGTATCTGCTGCAACGGCAGGTCCCAGATCCCCTGCCGCTTCACCGGCCACGTCTGACGGCCGCCCGGCGAGGAGGCGTCGTAGCGCCAGCCCAGCTCGCGAGCGGTGGGCAGCAGGTTGTCCTGGCCGAGCAGACAGGGCGTACGACCGCCGACCAGCTCCTTGTCGTAGTCGAAGGGCAGCGACGGCAGATCGGTCCACCCGGTGTTCGTCCGCCACTCCTTCACGAACGCCTTGGCCTGCCGGATCTCGCTCCGCCACTGCTGCGCGGTCCAGTTGGCGACCGTGCCGTGGCCGGCGCAGAAGTGCCCGTTGAAGTGGGTGCCGATCTCGTGGCCCTCGAGCCAGGCCCGGCGGACGTTGGTGAGCGTGGCCTTGATGTGCTCGTCGGCGAGGTAACCGATGTCGGAGGCGCCGCGCGGGTTGTTCGGGGGCTCGTACAGCCGCTTCTTCGACTCGGGCAGCAGATACAGCCCCGAGAGGAAGAAGGTCATGCTCGCGCCGTGCTCCTTGGCGAGGTCCAGGAAGCGCGGGAAGAGTCCGTTGCCGACCTCGCCGGCGCCGTCCCAGGAGAAGATCACGAACTGCGGCGGGGTCTGCCCCGGCTCCAGCGGCTCGGGCCTGGCCGGCTGGTGCGGCTGCCTGCCGGTGAGGGAGGTGGAGCCGTCGCCGATGGGCCGGGCCGGATGCGCGCCGCCCTTGCCTCCCGACCCGGCCTTCCCCTTGCCGGAACCGTCCGGATGCCCGGCACCGTCCGAGGACGTGAGGCTCCCGCAGCCGGTGAGACCGGCGGCGGCCGCCGCGCCCGCGCTCGCGCCGAGGCCGAGCATTCCCCTTCGGGAGAAGGTCCGGGAGATGGTGCGCATGGAGATCCCCGATCGTCGCGCCTGCTGGTGGTCACCCAGTCAGAGGGCGCGACGATCGGGGGGGTTCCGCCAATTTATGTGCTTTTCGTAACGAGTTCCGCAAAAGCACTCTAAGTCACTTCAAACGGACCGTCAGGAACCGCTGGGTCAGGCCCCGAAGGCCTTCCCCTGGACCGTACCCTTGCCCTTCTGAGGCTTGGCACCGGCCCGCAGATGAACCGGGACGAGATCGATGGCGGGCTCGCTGTAGCCCACCGAGACAATCCTGTCGCCCTGGTATGTGAAAGTCGTCAGGGACGCGAGTGTGCACTGCCGCTTGCGCGGATCGTGCCAGAGCCGCCGCCGCTCGACGTACGAGCGCACGATCCAGATCGGCAGCTGATGGCTCACCAGCACCGCCTCGTGCCCGCGCGCCCGGTCCTTGGCCGCGTTCAGCGCGCCCATCATCCGCACGACCTGGTCGAGGTACGGCTCGCCCCAGGACGGCCGGAACGGGTTGACGAGGTGCTTCCAGTTGTCCGGGTTGCGCAGGGCGCCGTCCCCGACGCCGAACGTCTTGCCCTGGAAGACGTTGCCGGCCTCGATGAGCCGCTCGTCGGTGTCCAGGTCGAGACCGTGCACCTTGGCGATCGGGGTGGCGGTCTCCTGCGCCCGCTCCAGCGGGGAGGCGACGACATGGGTGACGTCCCGCGAGGCGAGGTGCTCGGCGACCCTGTCGGCCATCTGCCGGCCCAGCTCGGACAGGTGGTACCCGGGCAGCCGCCCGTAGAGGATCCCGTCCGGGTTCTCCACCTCGCCGTGCCGCATGAGATGGACGACGGTGACGTCCTTGCCGCTGCTGCTGTTCCCGTTGCTCACGCGGTGGCCTCCGCTGCCGCCCGGGCCGCCGCCGGAAGGGCGTCGGCGATCTTCTGGATGGCTCGCTCGTCGTGGGCCGTGGACACGAACCAGGACTCGAAGGACGACGGCGGCAGGTAGACGCCGTTCGACAGCAGCGAGTGGAAGAACGCGGTGAAGCGGAACGACTCCTGCCGCTTGGCGTCCTCGTAGTTCCGCACCTGCCGGTCGGTGAAGAACACGGAGAACATGTTGGACGCGGTCTGCAGCCGGTGCGCGACCCCCTCCTTGCTCAGCGCCTCGGTGACGAGGGACTGGATCTGCGCGGAGACGGCGTCCACCTTCTCGTAGGCCGCGTCGTCCAGCAGCCGCAGCTGGGCCAGCCCGGCGGCCGTGGCGACCGGGTTCCCGGAGAGGGTGCCGGCCTGGTAGACGGGCCCGGCGGGCGCGAGGTGGGCCATGACATCGGCGCGCCCCCCGAAGGCGGCGGCGGGGAAGCCACCGCCCATGACCTTCCCGAAGGTCATCAGGTCGGGCGTGACCCCGTCCACCCCGTACCAGCCGCTCCTGCTGGTCCGGAACCCGGTCATCACCTCGTCGGAGATGTAGAGGGCGCCGTTCTTGTGGCAGGCGTCCCTGAGCCCCTGGTTGAACCCGGGGGCAGGCGGCACGACGCCCATGTTGCCGGGTGAGGCCTCCGTGATCACGCAGGCGATCTCGCCCGGGTGCCGGTGGAAGGCCTCCTGCACGGCCTCCAGATCGTTGTACGGCAGCACGATCGTGTCGCCGGCCTGCGCACCGGTGACACCCGGGGTGTCGGGCAGCGCGAAGGTGGCGACACCGCTTCCCGCCGCGGCGAGCAGCGAGTCCACATGCCCGTGGTAGCACCCGGCGAACTTGATCACCTTGGCCCGCCGGGTGAACCCGCGGGCGAGCCGGATGGCCGACATGGTCGCCTCGGTCCCGCTGCTGACGAGCCGGACCTGCTCGACGGGCGCCACCCGGGCGACGATCTCCTCGGCGAGCGCGACCTCGCCCTCACCGGGCGTCCCGAAGGACGTACCACGCGCGACGGCCTCCTGGACGGCGGCGATGACCTCGGGGTGGGAGTGCCCGAGGATCATGGGCCCCCAGGAGCACACGAGATCGACGTACTCGCGCCCGTCGGCGTCGGTGAGGTAGGCGCCCTTCCCGGACACCATGAACCGCGGGGTGCCGC
The DNA here is from genome assembly GCF_056432605.1 of Streptomyces sp. NPDC045022. Lineage (NCBI taxonomy): Bacteria > Bacillati > Actinomycetota > Actinomycetes > Kitasatosporales > Streptomycetaceae > Streptomyces > Streptomyces sp. NPDC045022. The sequence continues at coordinate 84,079 of NZ_JBWKIR010000005.1, read as the reverse complement.
CGACGGCGCGGAAGGCGCGCACCGGGGAGTTCACGCCGCCGGGTGTGACGGCGGAGGCGCGGTCGAAGAGCGCCTGGGACTCGGGCGCTCCGTACGGATAGGGCGTTTCGCTCTGGGCACTCATGACGTGCGGTTCTCCGGCCTCTCGGACTCCGGTTGCGTGGTGACCCCCTCAGGGTAGGCCGCGCCCCGTCCGGGCAGCGGACGGCCTCAAGATCAAGGCGGTGCCATCCACCATCTGCGAGACTGAGACCTGATACACACAGCTCATACGCACGTAATGATCAGAGGCCGGTAAGTTCCCCCGTGGACTGTTGTTCCACCGCACGTTTCGGCGGGCGGCCGTGGGGGAGGTCACTGACACGATGATCGGGTTGCGCGGCGGGGGCCACGCGTCCTAGAAAAGCAGTCGGGTGGAGATATGCATCGCGGTGGCGGACTGGGCGAGGGGACTGATGACCTGGGTCCTCGACGTGCCCGGCGGGGAAGGCACCGGCGCGACGCGGAGGACACGACCGAAACACGTCAGACCGACGCACGTCAGGCACAGGGTGTACCGAGTGAGCCCGAGCGGTACGACCGGCAGATCGACCGGCACATCGACCAGCACCTGGAGCGGCAGACCGACCAGTACCTGGAGCGGCAGCTGGACGGACCGGTCGACCGCCGGGTCGACCGCCTCCGGGCGGGGAGCAGGAATGGTGGTCGGGTGGGGGTGACGTACAAATACTTCGGCGCGCCGGACGGCGCGACCGCGGCCCGCGTGCCCATCTCGATGCGCCCCGAGGAACTCGGCGGCGACGAGCTGGGCATGAACGGCATGTTCACCAAGATCAAGCCGGAGACGATGGCCGCGATGGTGCTGACCGGCATCCAGGGCGTACCCCTGCACAAGGTGCCGCCCCTGGAGCTGGTCGTCCTGCACCCCGACTACGCGGTCGTCAAACTCCCCACGACGGTCGTCGACCCCCTGCGCGGCATCGGCGAGGAGACGGTCGGCGCGGCGGCCTTCATCTGGTCGACGGTCCCGGACCGGGGCGGCCCGCGCGACGCGTTCAACGTGTACCAGCTGCTGCACGAGTGGCAGGACTTCAGCCATCGGTTGCATGAGGCGGGGCATCAGCCTTATTGCTTGGTTTGGCCCTGACCTGGGGTTTCTCGGGTAGTGGGCGGGGTTTTCGGACCCCGCCCTCGTCATGTGCCGGAAGGGGCCTTCAGGCGGCCAGGGCACATTGAGGGCACATTGGTTTCGTTTGGGGCGCGGATGTGCCCTGGGCGGCGGGCGGGGCGCCCTCGTCTTTCGCCTCGGCTTCCGTTTCCGTGAAGACGTCGTCGATCGCCTTGCGGGTGCGGGTCTCGCTGGACGGCAGCAGGTGCGTGTACGTCCGCAGGGTGAAGCCGGGGTCCGAGTGGCCGAGGTACTCGGAGAGCGCCTTGATGCTCTCCCCCGCGTCCAGGAGCACGGAGGCGTACGCGTGCCGGAGGGCGTGCATGCCGTCTTCCGGGGCCGCCTGGAGGTAGCGCGCGCCACGCTTGCGCGGAGGGATCACGCCGGCGGCGGCAAGGGCGCGCTTCCAGTCGCCCATGTTGAAGACGCTGCGGTTGTAGGCCCGCCCCTTCTTGTCGACGAAGAGGAGGCGGAAGGTCTTCGGCTCGCCGTCCGGCTTGCCCCACGGCAGGGTGACCTCGACCGGTGGGAACTCCTTCATGTGGGCCTTGAGAGCAACAGCGATCTGAGCCGGCAGGGGCACTGACCGGATCTTGTTGCCCTTGGGCAGGGCGAACACGGGCTTCGTACCGACGAGCCGTACCTGGCGGCTGACGTGGATCCAACCGCCCTTGAAGTCGATGTCCTCGACGGCGAAGCCGAATACCTCGCCCTGACGTAGGCCGCAGCCGAAAGCGAGTCGGCCGCCACCCTGGAAGCGCTTCGGGAGCCCGGCGATGACCGCGCGGACGCGCTCCAGCGACCAAGGGATGATCTTCTTCTTGGTCGCGGTCGGCAGCTTGACCGACTTCGCCTTGCAGGGGTTCTTCGGCAGCAGCCCGTCCTCTACGGCCATGCCGAGGATGCTGGAGAGGATGTCGAAGATGCCCTCGATCGTGGACACTTCCAGTTCCGCGTCCTGGAGGGTGCGGATCCAACCCTGAATGATCGAGGGCTGGTTGAGGGACCGCAGCTCGCGTCGGCCGAGGTGCTCGACGATGTGGTTGCGGACCGTCGCCTCGTAGCGGAGCGCGGTCGTCGGGCCGACGGAGTTCGCGTCGAGCCACTTCTGCGCGTAGGCGCCGAGTGTCTGCTTCGTCTCGGCCGGGACGACGTAGGAGCCCTGCCGGATCTCGACGTCGACCTCGGCGGCGCGGTTGTCCGCCTCGGCCTTCGTGTCGAAGTTCTCCTTGCGCTGGCGGCCGTCAAGGTCACGGTAGCGGACTTGCCAGCGCTTACCGACGCCATGGTCGGTGGTTGGGGCCATCTGCCGTGTACGGCTCTTGTGTTCGCCGCACTCGGCCTCGGTGGGCTTGGGGTGGGACTTGTGCCAGCGGTCGTACACGTCAGCCAAGAAGGGCCTCCTGGATGGGGGTGAGGGACTGCGCGGTGGCGCAGGACGCGGGGGCGTGCGTCGGCCACGGGAGCAGCAGGGCTGCCGGGGAGATACCGAGGGCGGTGGCGATGGCGACGAGGTCGTCGATGTCGCATCGTCGGTGGGCGCGTTCGGTGCGGCTGAGGGCGGTGTTGGACATCGGGCGACCCAGCGCGGTGCAGCGGGCTGCGAGCTGGTGCTGGGTCAGGCCGCGCACGAGGCGTAGGTGCTCGATGGCGCGTGCGGTGTGGAGGCCGGCGGGGCCTATTTCGACAGGTCGAGTTGCCATGACAGGTAGCTGTAACTTGCATCCGACCGTCATGGCAAGAGTTAGTTCTTAAACTCTATAGAAGTCGCCCGGGGGGCGAAGTGGTGTTCGTCTCCTCGAATTCCGGTACATCACGCGCCTTTCCAGCGGGGAGGCCGTGCTATGTTCCCTCCGCATCTTGGAGATGGGCGATTTGAGTTGCTATCGGCCACAGCGTCCAGGGGGCCGACCGCTCCACCCCTCACTGCCAGGCGCCGCCTCTGAACTGCGGAGGTATCGGATTCCGACCCCTCCTCCCTCTTGCGTCCCCACAAAAGTCTCGACTTCCACGTGAGCGATTTCGGCAACCGGGGAACCACCCTTACTGTTTGGTCTCCCTCGGCCGCACCGAGAGAAGTAGTACAGAGTTTCAGAACTAACTCTAGACTTCTACATGGGTGGTGTGGCTGTGTTGTCCAGGCCGTTGTCCAAGACGAAAAGGAGCCCTGTGCCGAAGACCTCTCCCCGTAACACCAACGCCCCTGTCGCCGCCGCAGTTGCCCAGCGCGGCCCGCTGGCCACACCCGCGGAGGTCGCCGCGTACCTCGGGGTGCCGGTGAAGACGCTCTACCAGTGGAAGTACCGGGGCATCGGCCCCAACGTGCACAAGGTCGGCCGTCACCTGCGCTACCGCTGGCACGAGGTGGACGCCTGGCTGAACGCCCAGGCCACATACGACCTCGCAGTCTGAGGCCGCCCTTTCCGGGACAGCGAAACGGCTCTCGGCGAGCCACCGCCGAGAGCCGCACAGTCCCTGCCCCGTCACCCGTGAATGACCGATCCGATGGGCCGGGCCTTGCCCGTCCGGCCCACCAGGGAGGAACGCCTGTGGACGAACCTACGACCTCCACCACCCCCACCGCATCCCCGACGCCCACCTGGCCGCCCGTCGCCGTCCCCGGCCAGGCAGGCCCCGCAACGCCCGAACCCTCGCCCACCGAGGACGAGAAACCGCCCCAGGCTCCAGAGGGCGCGGCCCTGCTGGACGAGCTGCGGGAAGCCATCGCCCGGTACGTGATCCTTCCCAGCAGCGATGCGCTGACCGCCGTCACGCTGTGGGTCGCGGCTACGCACATCCAGCCCGCCCTCCAGCACGCACCCCGTCTGGCGGTGGTCGGGCCGGCGAAACGATGCGGCAAGTCCCGCCTGCTGGACGTGATCACGGAGACCGTGCGCGAGCCGCTGATCACGGTCAACACCAGCCCAGCGGTGGTGTTCCGCGCCATCGGGGACGACCCGCCCACTCTGCTGGTGGACGAGGCCGACACGATCTTCGGCAGTATCAAGGCCGCCGAGAAGAACGAGGAGCTGCGTGGCCTGCTCAACGCCGGCCACCAGCGCAACCGGCCCGCCCTTCGCATCTCCGGCCCCGAGCACAAGCCGCAGGCGTTCCCCACCTTCGCCATGGCCGCCCTCGCCGGCATCGGGGATCTGCCGGACACGGTTATGGACCGGGCGGTGGTGATTCGCATGCAGCGCCGCAAGGACGGTGAGCGGGTGGACCAGTTCCGCTCCCGCCGCGACATCCCCGCCCTGCATCAGCTGCGCGACCGGCTGACCGCCTGGCTGCGCCCCCTGATGGACACCGCAGCGGACCTGGTACCGCCGATGCCGGTGCAGGACCGGGCGGCAGACACCTGGGAACCGCTCGTCATCGTCGCGGAACTGGCGGGCGGCACCTGGCCCGAACAGGCCCGCGCCGCGTGTGCGGCCATGTGTGCGGCCGAGGCAGGCAAGGACGACGAGTCGAACCTGAAGACCCGCCTGCTGCAGGACGTCCGGCGCGCCTTTGCGCGCTGCGGGGACCCGGACATCATGCGGACCCGGGACCTGCTGGACGAACTCCTCAAGGACCAGGAGGCGCCGTGGGCCGAGTACGGCACCGCCGGCCTGAGCCCGCGCCACCTGGGCATCCTGCTCAAGGACTTCGACATCAAGGCCGCCACCCATCGCTTTGAAGGCGGACGGCAGGCCAAGGGCTTCGCCCGCCTCCGCTTCGCCGACGCCTGGGCCCGCTACTGCCCCGAGGAGCCGACGTCCGAAGGCGGCGACGAGAGCACCGCCTCCGGTCCGGGCCTGCACCCGTAAGGACTCGTCGCACTCGTCGCATCGCAGGTCAGCCCCGCGACGAGTGTCGTCGCCGTGACGAGTCCACTCGTATCACGCCGACCTTCCGTACCTGCTCTGACCAGGCACGCGACGAGTGCGACGAGACCCCACCCCTCCCACCATCCTCACGCAGTGCCCATGACACCCGCCCCCGCCTGGAGTCCCCCGCTTGCCTTCACGCACCACCCAAGCCCCCGCGCCGGTACTGACCGCAGCGATCCGCCTCGGAGTCGCCCTGGTCGGCACGATCGGCTTCGCCCTCTCCTACGACGCCCTGCGGCAGATGGCCGTCGCCATCCACATCCGCGGAGTCCTCACGTACGCCTTCCCCCTGGTGATCGACGGGTTCATCGCCATCGGCGTCGCCGCCCTGCTCATCCTGCGAACCGCACCCTGGCGGTCCCGGCTGTACGTCTGGGCACTCGTCGGCATCGCCACGATCACCAGCATCTGGGCCAACGCCCTGCACGCCGTCCGACTCAACCAGCAGGCCCACACCACCGGGCTCCACCTGGACGATGTCACCGTCGGAGCCCTGTCAGCCATCGCCCCGCTCGCCTTGGCCGGAGCCGTCCACCTCGACCTCGTCATCCGCCGCCACCCCACACGCCACGTTCAAGAGGCCGCCGCCACAAAGAGCCACAACATCCCTGGCCACAGGCACAATCACACCCGCTACGCCGAGCCGACTCCGCCATCCGAGGGCGACGCCGGTCTGCCGGAGCAAGCAGAGATGCCCGATGTGGCCGGTCACCCAGGCGACGCGGTGCGGAACGCCGCCAATGTGCCGCAGGCCCGGAAACCGCTCGCCACGGCAGAGAGCCACGAGACCGACGGCACCTTCGACGAACTCCTCGCCCTCGCCCGCACGGCACCTTTGGGACGCGGAGGCCGCGCCTCACGCCGCAACATCGAAGCGGCGATCCGAGACGCCGGCTTCCCTATCGGCAAGGACCGCCTGACCCAGATCAAGGACCAGGTACAGGCTGAACTCGACCAGGCCGTCGGCCAGCGGCAGACCGAGCCCGTCAAGGAAGCCGCCGACGCCTTCTGAGGCTCCTAACCGCGCCTATCACCATTCGCGCTCGACTTCTCCGCTCGTGCCCACGCTGCCCAAGGCGGGGACGAGCGCCTGTCGAATCACGTCACAACCGCACCCGCAACATCACATGGAGAACCGCTCGATGCCCGACCTCCACAACGAACTCCCGACCATCGAGCAGGAGGTGACGACCGTCACCCAGCCAGCAAGGTATGCCATTGGACCGTCCAAGGGCCGGCCCAACAGGGACACCCCCGCCCCGGGGGTGGCGGAGGAACTCGGGCGCCAGGGGGAGCCCGAGGAGAAGCAGCGCGCCGGCGCGGGGACCGCCGTGTTGCCACGCGCTGCTGAAGCTGCCGCCCTGCACCGCATCGCCCGTCGCCGCAAGCGCAAGGACACCCAGCGTAAGGAGCGTGTCGACGTCCGCTACAGCGTCGACGAGAAGACCGCGATCCTCCGCAAGGCGCGCTCACTGAACATCGCCGGCGCCCACTACGTCGGCGCCGTCGTCATGGCCCACCTCCACGGCGACCTTGCCCTCCCCGGCCAGCGCACCGCCCTGGACGACTACATCGACGAGCTGACCGCCCTGCGCAGCGAGGTCGCAAAAATCGGGAACAACGTCAACCAGATCGCCCGCAAGCTCAACTCCGGCGGCCATCCACACCCTGGGGACACGGCGGCCCTGGACCGCGCCGAGCGCATTCTGACTGCAGTCCGTGCCGCAGTCGGCGAAATCGCAGCAGCCGCGAACCGGGCCGTCATGAAGAAGGCGGCCTGATGATCGCAAAAATCAGCAGTGGAAAGGACACCGCCGGCCTGATCCGCTACCTGTTCGACACCAAGAAAGCCAAAGACCACACCGACCCCCACCTGGTCGCCTCCTGGGACGGGTTTGCTCCCGACCCCGGCCGCAGCGACGACTTCGACGCCACGAAGAAGCGCCTCGTGGCCGACCTCGACCTGCACGTCAAGCAGGCCCGCCGCCACGGCCGTGCACCCGAGCGGCACGTGTGGCACTGCTCCGTCCGCGCCGCCACAACCGACCGCCACCTCAGCGACGAGGAGTGGGCCGACATCGCCCGCCGCGTTGTGGCCGCCACCGGCATCGCGCCACAAGACGACCCGGACGGCTGCCGCTGGGTCGCCGTCCGCCACGCACCCGACCACATCCACATCGCCGCCACCAAGGTCCGCGGCGACCTTCGCCCCGCACGCCACTGGAACGACTACCTCACCGCCGACCACGAACTGGCAGCGATCGAGAAGGAATACAGCCTCCAACAGGTCGTACGCGGAGACCGCACCGCCGCCAAACGACCCACCCGAGCCGAGCAGGAGAAGGCCCGCCGCGCCGGCCACAAGGTGACCGCTCGCGAGCGCCTCCGGTTCACGGTACGCACCGCAGTCTCGGTCGCCGCCAGTCCGGAGGAGTTCCTTCACATCCTCGACGCCACCGACGGCGTACTGATCGAAATCCAGCGATTTCCCTCCGGCGACATCCGCGGCTACAAGGTGGCTGTCGAAAACGACGCGAACACCGCCGGCGAACCCATCTGGTACTCCGGCTCCTCCCTGGCCCCCGACCTCTCCTTCCCCCAGGTCCACAAACGCCTGACCGCCACCGAGCAGCCCAGCGAGACTACGAAGCGCCAGCGGTCCGCGCCGTGGGCCGAGGCGACCGCTGCCGCCGAACGCATCCCGGCCCACCTGGACCGGGATGGCGACGCAGCAGCACAGGCACACATCGCAGCCTTCGGCGAAGCCCTCGACGCCCTGCCCCTCCTCGCCCCGAAGGAGATCCGCCCCCGCCTCCGCCAAGCCGCCGCAGCCTTCGAACGCGCCACCCGCTCCCGCATCCAGGCGGAACACGCTCACGCACGCGCCCTACGCGGTGCCGTCCGAGCCATGCGCACACAGTCGGCACCGCGTGACGGAGCCCTGCTGGCCATGTTCCTGGACGCGGCCATCCTCGCGGTCCTCGCAGCCAGACGATGGCACCAGCTACGCCAGCACGACCAACAGGTCGTCGCGGCCCGCCAAGCCCTCGTTCACCTACAGTCCGCATACGACCGGGCAGCCGCAGTACCCCTGGCTGTCCTCGCCCACCGCAAACCCCCGACCCCCAGCATTGAACGGCTCGCCGCCTTGGTACACGAGGCAGTACCCACTCACGCCCGGCAGGTCCTCGCCGATCACGCCTGGGCAGCCCTGGCCACCGCCCTCGCCGACGCTGAAGCGGCTGGGCACGAGCCAGCTACGCTCCTCAGACACGCAAGCGACCAACGATCACTGGACGATGCCCGTTCCCCCGCACGCACCCTCACCTGGCGCGTCCAACGCCTCAGCCAACCCCCTGCACCCAACGGCGGAGGACGGCCCGCCAAGGGCCGCCAGGCGCCAGTCACGCGAGAAGCGGCCACATCCACCCCTGTACCCCGGCAGCCCCATCCGAGTCAGGTGCACAAAGCCAGGCGCATTTCCTGAGTGAACATTCGGGGCGTTCACTCAGTGAACGCTTGCGGCGTTTCCTGAGTGAACGCCCACGGTGCCCCTTGAGGGACAGGCGCGGCGGAACGGGCATTGGCGCTGATCCTCACGTCCCGCTCCTGGAGAGGAACGGCGTCACGGCACCATGTCGATGACTGGTTCCAGCAGCTCCAGGGCTTCCTCCCACTGGAAGCGATCCGCCGCGCCGCCGGCCCTCGGCCGGTGCGGCTCGCACGTGCCGATCAGGACGCCCATGCCCCGCAGCCGGTCCAGGCTCTGCTGATAGGCGGGGTGAGCTGCCTGCGCGGAGTTCAGGTAGGGCAGGGCCACGGTCGGGATGCCCATGCCGTACGCCTCGCACAGGATGCCCAGTGCGAGGGTGTCGGAGATGCCGGCTGCCCATTTGTTGATCGTGTTGAAGGTGGCCGGGGCGACGGCGATCGCGTTTGTGGGCGGCAGCGGGCGCGGGTCGCCGGGCTGGCGCCAGGCGGAGCGGATCGGGTAGCCGGTCTGCGCCTCGACCGCCTTGGCGTCGATGAAGCCGAGGCCCTGCGGGGTGGCGACGACACCGACGTCCCAGTTCGCCTCCTGGGCCGCAGTGATCAACTTGCCGACGTCACGAGCGACACCGGCGGCGCAGACGACGACGTACAGGAAGGGCTTCTTGTCCGGGGCGGTCGGTTCGGTCACGCGGGAACTCCCAGTTGGCGGCTGAAGTGGTGCAGTTCCGGAAGGGTACGTCGGCGGTCGCGTGCGGCCATGTCGGCGACCAGGCGCCGGATGTCCGGGCGGCGGATGTCCTGGGCCGCACACGTCTCGGCGATACGAAGGGCCTGGTAGCCGTCGGCGAGGCGGCCCTGCTGGCTGTAGGCGCGGGCCGCCTCGACCCACAGGGCAGCGCGGCGCTCGGGGACCGGGATGTGCCGACGCATGAGCGGGCGGGCCGCCTGGAGGGCGAGGCCGGCGTCACCGAAGGCCACCAGGGCGCTGAGTTCGTGCAGGGCGACGTTGGTCGGGCTGAAGGTGGCCCAGGCGTCGGGCCGGTCGAGAGTGACGTACCGGGAGACTTCCTTCGCCTCAGTGAGGAATTCCTTCGTAGCCGCGCGGTCACCACGGCTGCTGGCTGCCGTGACTCCGCGTAGGAGGAGAAGTCCCACGGCTGCGAGGTACTTCGGTGATCGCCGGTCGTAGGAGCCGGTGAGCTGGTCGGCGGTGTGCCGGACCAGGGTGACGGCTTCGCCAGCGTGCTTCTCGCGGACCATGACATGGGCCTGAACACGGACGCTGGAAGCGAGCACCACCGGGTCACCTGAGCGTTCGGCCTCGGCCATGGCCCGGCCGACGGCCAGCCACGCGTTGCCCTGGTCGTGCTGTTTGAGCAGGAGGCTGGTCGCGGTCTGGTACGCAGTGGCCAGGAGCCCGGACACCGTGTCCCTGTCCCTCGCGTCGCCGGCGGCCAGGCGCAGGTCGGCGATCAGGTGGGGGAGGGTGCGCTCCAGCTCCGTGTAGTGGCAGGTGTGGAACAGCCTGAGCGCTGCCCCGACTCGTTCGTACAGGACGGCGGCATCGTCAGGGTTGCCGGTGCCCAGTGGGCCGGGACCAGGCAGGAGGGCCTGGACGAAGGCGGTGTGCGAGTTGGACGAGCCGGAACCGGCTGGGGCCGCAAGCGCGGCGATACTCGCGGCGAGGAAAGTACGGCGGTGCATGTCGTCAGCTTCTGAATTGGTGGCGGAGGCCCCCTGAGCAGGGGCGAGACCCAGCTCGTGGGGCGGGATGTTCAGCTCCTGCGCGACGGCCCGTAGCACGCGGATGTCCTCCGTGCCGCGACCGCTCTCCAGGCGGCTGAGCTTGGACTGGTGGTAGCCCAGCGCTGCAGCCACGTCCTTCTGAGAGCGTCGCTGTAACACCCGTGCCCGGCGAACCCGTTCGCCGATCCGTCTCGCCTCGTCATGCGCATCGGCCATCTGCCACGGCTCCCTCCGCCGTCGCTGATCCTGCCTGCTCAATCGAGCATAGATCAGCCGAAGTTGGCGGCGATGCAGCTCCTGCATAACTCATGCAGCGCCCGCACCCGGGCTAACCACTCACCGCGACAGGCTGGTTGCTTGATGTGGCCGCACCTACTCCGGGAGGCCGCTCATGGAAGCGCACCAGCTCACCCTCTCCGTACCCACAACGCCCGCCGCAGCGACCACTGTCCGGCACGAGGCCGTGGACGCCATAGCGGGCTGGGGCGCCGGGCTGAGCACCGAGGTGACGCACACGGTCGAACTCGTGATCAGCGAGCTCGTCACCAACGCGGTCCAGTACGCCTACACCGGATCGGTCTCGCTCTCGGTGTGTCTCGACGAGGCGGTCCTGCGGATCGAGGTGCGCGACGAAAGCCCGGTGCTGCCCCAGCCGGACCTGCCCGACGCGGACAGCGAGGGCGGCCGGGGCCTGTTCCTCGTCGCCGCTCTCGTCGACCGGTACGGCGCCGATCCGGTGAAGGGCGGCAAGCGCTGCTGGGCCGAGATCGACCTGCTCGGAAAACGCCACCAGGAAGTGGCCTTCGCCTTTCCCCTGCAGAGGAGTTGATGATGACGAACACCCGCGCCCCTGGCGTGGCCGCCGAGGTGATCGCCGTACGCCCCGGTCCGCCGCTCGCCGGCACCGTGCGCGTCGACGGCTCAAAGAACGCCGCTCTTCCGCTCCTGGCCGCCGCGTCGGCCCTCGGCCGCCCGGTTCGGCTGACCAACGTCCCGGACAGCACGGACGTCCAGATCATGCTCGCCCTGATGCAACAGGCGGGGTGGCATGTCGCACGTCCCGTGGGCGAGCCCGCTACGGCTGTGGTCATGCCGGCGGAGGCGCGCCGGGGCCTGCCGGACCTGGCACAGGCCGCTCACATCCGCGCGTCGTACTACCTCGTGCCTGCCCTGCTCGCGCGTTACGGCCGGGCACGGCTGCCCTGGCCGGGCGGCTGCCGGATCGGCGCCCGCGGGATGGACCTGCACTTCAACGTGTACGAGGCGTTCGTTGACCGGAGCGAGCAGGACAGTTCCGGATACCGCGTCGAGGCTGGCACGTCGCTCAGGGGCACCGTCTCACTCGTCCTGCCTTTCCGCTCACGTGGTGCGACCGTGTCCGCGACGCTCCGAGCTCTCACTACCGGCCGACCCCTGCGACTGGGCCAGCCCAACCTGTCGCCGGAAGTCCTGAGCCTGCTCGATGCTCTGGCGTCGGTGGGCTGGGAGATCCGCACCGGCGAGCACCTGCTCACCCTTACACCGCCCTCCTTGCCGCCTGCTGGTACCGCTGTCTGGGCGGTGCCGGGCGACAAGGTCGAGGCGGCCACGCTGGCCTGCGCGGTCGCCACGACACGCGGTACCGCCCAGATCGTGGGCGTCCAGGGCAAGGACGTAGGCCCCTTCGTGGCTGCTCTTCGTCGGCTCGGCGTCCCCGCCGACGCCGAGCCGGGTGGTCTGTCCGTCCGCGGCCAGGAAGCTGTCCCCACCGGGGATGCCCTGCGGGCCATCGCCTCCCTGAGCCCGGCCGGCCTAGACGCCGATTTCGAACCACCCCTCATGGCACTCGCCATCGGCCTCCCTGGCACCCACCTGTTCGCCGACGCCATCAACCCCGGCCGCCACGGCAACTTACTGCCCCAGCTGGCCCGCCTGGGCGCCGAGATCGAGGAGATCTCCCCCACCGAATGCCGTCTGACCGGGCCCCAGCATCTGACGGGCGCGGGCGTCGAAGCCACCGATATCCGCACCGGCTCCGCCCTCATGGTCGCCGGCCTCACGGCCCGAGGCGTCACCACCATCGGCGGCCTCGACCAGCTGCGTCGCGGTCACGCCGACCTCTCCGGCAAGCTTCGCACCCTGGGTGCCGACATCTGCGAGGTCACTCCATGACCGCCGGCGCCCGCCCCCTGAGCCAGATCGTGGCCACGACGGACGTGCACTCTGCGTTCGACAACGCCGCGCCGTTCCTGACCCACCTCCACGCGCTCCGCCCCACCTCGCTCGTCGTGGACTGCGGTGACTTCTTCGAAGGCAGCGGCTACTACCGTCTCGCTCACGGCACGATCGAGCGGGAGATCCTGCTGAACCTGTACGACGTCCTGGCCCCCGGCAACCACGGCTGGGCCCACCACTTCGAACCCGACCTCCACCGGCGCACTGTCTGCGCCAACGCAGTCGATGCGACCACCGGAGACGCGCTCTTCCGCAGGCTGTACGTCGCCGACATCATCGACCGGCGCGTCGGCGTGACCGCCGTGATCGGCCGACAAGCCTTCCACGCGATCCCCGCCGCCCAGCGAGCCGGCCACTGCGTCACGGATCCCGTCCAAGCCTTGCGTGAACTGTTGCTCGCCCACCACCACGAGGTGGACAGCTGGGTGCTGCTCAGCCATTCCGGCTTCGAGGAGGACCTCGGACTGGCGGCGGCCTGCCCCTTCCTCGACGTGATCTTCTCCGGGCACTGCCACAGTGATCAGTACGAACCGGTCCGCGTCGGCTGCACCCTGGTCGTCAAGGGCCGCGAACTCGCCGGTGGCTATGCGATCGCCACGCCTGTGGGTACGGGCTGGGGTGCGGGCACCACGGGTTTTCCGGAGCGGCCATCGGGCGTCGTTCCCACGGAACTTACGCGTCTGCACTCTCGCATCGAGGACGTCCGACTGCAGCTGACCGGCGTCCTCGGCACCATCAGACCGGCCTACCGTCACCAGACCCTCGACCGGCGCGCCTTGCTCCTGGACCTCACCCACCGACTGCGCACGGCACTCGGCGCAGACGCGGTCATCCTCAATCAGACAGCACTGCGCGCCGTCCCACTGGGCGAGTCCCTCACCCGGGGCGACCTGCTCTCCATCGAACCGTTCGCCAACCAACTGGTGCACGCCCACGTGCCGGAAGCGGACCGCCTCGACCTCCGCGGCCTGCTGTCGCGACTGACCGCACGGACCGGCCCGCTCATCACCGCCCCCGTTCCCCTGCCGGACGTTCTCACCACCGTGCTGACCACCGACTACCTCGCCGACACCTACCTCGGCGAGCGCACGCACGAGGCCGGCCTGCGCCTGGACCAGGCCGTCCAGCACGTCCTAACCGACCGGTTTCCTGACCCTGCGGATGGAGGCAAGCCGTGATCCTCACCGGCCCCGAGATCACCGCTGCCGCCCACGACGGCCGACTCCGCATCACCCCGTTCGCCCCCGACCAGGTCAATCCCAACAGCTACAACGTCCGGCTCGGCCCCACCCTGATCACGTACACAGGCGAGGTCCTGGACGCCCACCACCCCAACCCGACCCGTGAGACCACGATCGGTCCGGACGGGTACATCCTCCGGCCCGACGAGCTCTACCTCGGCCACACCCTCGAAGAGGTCGGCTCCGACACCTTCGTCCCGCTGCTCTTCGGCCGCTCCTCCGTCGGCCGGCTCGGCCTGTTCGTCGAGATCACCGCCCCCATCGGGGACATCGGCTTCCACGGCCAGTGGACACTCATGCTCACCCCGATCCGACCCCTGCGGGTGTACGCGGGCATGAAGATCGCGCAGATCATGTTCTTCGTCTCCACCGGTGCCCTCGCCCTCTACCGCGGCAAGTACCAGGCCGCCACAGGCCCGCAGCCGTCCGCCTACTGGCGAGACTTCGCCGCACTCCGGGCGGTGGCATCGTGATCCTCACCGGCCCCGCCATTGCCGCCGCCGTCCAGGCCGGCGAGATCACCATCGACCCCTACGAGCGCAGCCGAGTCTCCTCGAACGCCTACGACTGGCGGCTCAGCGACACGATCCGCATCTGCAACGGTTCCCTCGACGCCGCCGCCCCCACCACGTTCGCCGAGCAGACCATCCCGACGACCGGCTTGGTACTGCAGCCCGGTCTTCTTTACTTGGGCATCACGCTGGAGCGGACCGGTTCGGAGACGTACGCGCAGATGCTGAACGGCGACCGCACCATCGGTTCCTTGGGCATCTGGGTCCACGTGTCGGCTCCGCTTGGGCACCAGGGCCATGCGATCCGCTGGACGCTGGAGATCCGCGCCGCCCGGCCGGTGCGCGTGTATCCAGGAATGACCTTCGGCAAGCTCGTCTTCCTGACCGCCTTCGGGGCCCCGGCCAGCTACCAGCAGCAGCCCGCCAAGTACGCGTCGACAGACGGCATCGACATCTCACGCCTCTACGAGGAGATCAACGGAGGAGTGCAGTGAACCCCCGCCCGGCAACCGGCCCGCTGACCGCCACCTTCCTGGACCTCCCCGCTGGAAGCCCCGGCGGCAGCGTCGAGCTGTTCCTCGACCTGTACACCGGCGATCAGCCCCTCATCCCGGCCCACGCCTTCATGCTCACGCCACTTGGTCGCGGCCCCCGCCCGCCAGCCGGCCTCAGTCTGCTGCCCGTGGCCGGCAAATGCCTGGAGGGAACGGCCTTCAGCCGCTACGTCACCGCCCTGCGTCGGGAACTCGCAGCCGTGATCGATCCAAGACAGATCGGGGTTCTCCACTTGCAGCACCTCGCGTTCGGCGCCACCCCAGCTCTCATCCGGGCTCTGTCCGCGCACCCTCGGATCGCTCTCGTCCACGGCACCGACCTGCTCTTCGCGGAAACGCACCGAGACCAGCTGCGGGTGCTGCGTGAGACGGCCCGTGCTGCCGACGCCATAGTCGTCCCCACCAACGCGATGGCCGACCGTCTCCTCAAGCTCGCCCCGCAGATCGAACGCCGCAAGATCACCCACATCCCCTGGGGCATCCCCGATCACCTGCTCACCGACCCACCCGCCCGGCCTGCGCGCGCCTCCACCAGCCACCTGCGGCTTCTATACGCGGGGCGCCTGGCCCCCGAGAAGGGTGGTGAGGCCCTGATCAAGAGCCTGGCTCCGGTACGCGGCGTGGAGCTGAGCGTTGCCGCGCCCAGAGCCCAGTTCCACGCGCTGGCTCCGCTGCTGCAACGGGCCGGCGTACGACCCCGCTACCTCGGCTGGCTCCGCCGTCCACAACTGTGGAAAGCCTTCGCCGAACACGACGTACTGGTCATGCCGTCCACCACCCTGGAGGCGATGGGCCTGGTCGCGCTGGAGGCCCAAGCTTGCGGACTGCCTGTCCTCTACCAGCCCGTGCCTGGTCTCAGCGAAGCGCTCGCCGCTTCCGGCATGGCCACCGACTTCACCAACTCTGCCGCACTCGCACGCGACCTCGACCGGCTGAAAACGTGTCCCGGCCTTCTGGCCGCCCTGCGGCAGGCAGGCTATGCGAATGCCGCACGCTATCCCCTCTCGGCAACGGCACGGTCCCTGACCGACCTCGGTCACCAGCTCACTTGAACCGCCGTCCAAATGGCCCGACACGTCACTACCCGAACCGCTCAATGAACGTCACTACGCTGGCCAACGGCATGCCCCAGCGAAGAGGGAGACCATGACGTACGACAACGACCGCATCGAAGTCCTGCTCGACGAGGGCGTCCGCGACAAGGTCTACCCCGGCGTCGTGTGGGCCGTCGGCGACGCCACCGGCATCCGCACCCAGGGTGCCACCGGCGTCCTAGACCCCGACGAGCCAGACGTGCCGATGCGCGCCGACACTGTCTTCGACGCTGCCAGCCTCACCAAGGTCCTCGCTGTCTGGTCATCCATCGGCGCCCTATGGGAGGAGGGTGCCCTCGCCCTCGACCAGCCCTTGGGGACTTTCTGGGCCGAGGTCACCGGCCATCCGCTGGGAGCCGTAACCGCCCGCCAGCTGCTGACTCACACCGCCGGCGTCCCACTACGGGCCCAGCTGAAGAACCTGTACGGGACCGACCCCGACAACATCCGTCGCGGCGTCCTGCAGGAGCAGCTCCACCGGGCACCTGGGGGAGCCGTCGAGTACACGGACCGGGCCGCCCTCATCCTCGGCTATCTCGCGGAACACCTCGCCAGCCAACCCTTGGACCAGCTGGCCACCGCCCGTACCTGGAACCCGCTGGGCATGGACTCCACCCGCTTCGGACCGCTGCCCCCCGAAACCGCCGCCCGCTGCGCCCCGACCGAACTCGACCAGGACACAGACACACATCTCAAGGGAACCGCCCACGACTTCTCCGCACGCCTTCTGGGCGGCGTCTGCGGTATCGCGGGCGTCTTCACCGTCCTAGACGATCTCGTCGCCTTCCTGCGCTACATGCTCGACGCTTCCGCGCCCCGAACCCCTGCCGGTTTCGGGACCAAGTGGACCGCTTGCTCTCTGACCGTCCAGACCGGAAAACTCCAGCCAGCCCGTGGCCTGTTCTGGCACCCCGCCCCCGGTACCACCGCGGAACAGGACGTGTGGGTCCACTACGGCTTCACCGGCACGGGCATGTGGATCTCGCCCGCCAAGGACCGATGGGCGGTGCTGCTCACCAACAAGCTCTACTACACACGCGACCGAGGACCTCTGACCGACGTCCGCAACGCCTTCCGTGAACTGGCCTTCACTTGAGGCAGCAAGCCAGGTGGTGCAGCTGCAACCTTGCGTTGCACCGTCCCAACCTGCTGCCCTGCCAGAGCCTTGCCATAGCCTGGACACATGGCTTTGAGCAACGAAGAACGCGACTTGCTGCAGCTGATCGCCCAGTCTCCCAGGCCGGTGGCAATGTCCGACTACTTCCCGGTCCTCAACCCCGCCGAGCCCGGCATGGACGAGAACCACCCCGGCCACGAGGCGTGGGTCGAGCGGCAGATGGCCTGGTACGGCGTCTCTGCGGAGCTGTGGAAGAAGGGCCTCGTCCACGTCGTCACCCCAGCCGATGGGAGTCACCCCGACCTCGTCGTACCCACGGACGCCGGGCGCGCTGCACTGGCATGACGCAGGAAGCCAACGGGGCGTAGCAGTCGTTCCGACCCGTTGCCGGGCACCACCCCCGTACGGCAGCGGGCAGCCCGCCCCGGAAGCAACCCACTCCGTGGAACAACCGTTCCGCAATGCATGAACTGCTTGCCCCCGTGTCTCCCCGAACCGGCCTGACGAACAGGCGGATGAGCGCCAGCAGCGTGGCGCGTGACCATGAGGGAAGATGTGAGGTTCCGGCCTGAATGCGGGCTTGCCAGGCTGTGGCCAACGCAGCGTAGATTGGCTGCAGTTGATCGTCAGGGGGAGCGGTGGCAGGGCGGGACCTTCGAACGCTGTTCAGCTCGAACGACCGGAGCATCGCCGCCAGTGAGGCGTTCACGAACCGGCAGGCACAATGGCAGGCGGTAACAGCCTGCCTCGCAGAGCACGTACGGCACGTGGCCCGTGCGGACTTCGACGCGGAGGACCTGGAAGCTCCCCGCCACAACATCCTCGTCTTCCACGGCGTGGGCGGGATCGGCAAGTCCACGCTCTCCCGCAAGATCGAGGCGTCGCTCGCCCACAGCGAGCACCGGCCCGCGCAATGGGAATCGCCGTCCTATCCCGAGGAGCGGGCACTGCCGGTCCGTATCGACCTCGCCCGCGCCGCAGGCATCGACTTCGAGCGTGTCATCCTCGCCATCCGTCTTGCCGTCGCCGTGCTTGGCCGGCCGATGCCCGCCTTCGACGTCGCCCTGCGCCGCTACTGGGAGCACAACCACCCGGGCGAATCGATCGAGGACTACCTGCGCCGGGGTGGGCTGCTGAGCCGCTTCAGCGCCGCTGCTGCCCTTCCCCAGCAGATGCAGTCCGCGCTCAGCGACATCGCCCAGGCCCTGCTCCTGCCCGGCACCGTCGGGAGCGCGCTCGGTCACGGGGCCGGATTGCTCGTCAAGGCGTTACGTGAGCGGCGCCAGTCCGTACGCGCCCTCGCCGGCTGCTCCCGCCTGGCCGACCTCCTGGAGGCCGAGCCCGACCTGGAAGCCCTCAGCTTCTACCCGCATCTTCTCGCCTGGGACCTGGCCCAGCTCCCGGCCGACAAGAGCGCACTACCCGTGATCCTGCTGGACACCTTCGAGGACACCGGCGACCGCACTCACCGCGACTTCGAGCGACTGCTCCAGCGCATCGTGTGGCTGATGCCCAACGCGTTCTTCGTCGTCACCGGGCGCAACCGCCTCCAGTGGGCGGAGACGAACCTGGATGGGCAACTCGACTGGGTCGGACCGAGCGCCTGGCCCGGCCTCGTCACAGGCGACGCTGCGTACACCCGGTCGGATGCCTCCAGCCGCCAGATCTTGATCGGCGACTTCTCTCCCGAGGACTGCGAGGACTACCTGACCCGCAGGCTCAGCCGCGGCGGCCAGCCGCTGATCACCGAACCGGTCCGCCGGATCATCGCCGAGCGCTCCCACGGACTGCCCCTGTATCTAGACCTGTCGGTGATGCGCTATCTGGAGCTGCGACGTGGTGGCAGGCAGCCGCAGGTCACCGACTTCGACCATGACTTTCCCGCCCTGATTGCCCGGACCCTCAGTGACCTCACCGCCGAAGAGCGCCACGTGCTCCGCTCGGTCAGCCTGCTCAGTGCATTCTCCGTGCACCTGGCCACCCAGGTCGCCGCCATGGACCACGATGCGCCCGCCCTGCGACTGATCGAGCGTCCCTTCATCCGTGAGTCCTCCTCCGGCGTGTGGCCTTTCCATATCCACGACCTCATCCGGTCCGCCATCCGCAACGCGGACGACGGCAGTGACGACCGCTGGTCACAACAGGACTGGCAACGCGCGGCCGAACGTGCATTCCACGCCCTGGAAGCGCAGTGGCGGCAAGACCTGCGACACGATCGAACCGTCCTGGTCGGCTGCCTGCAGCAAGGTCTGCTTCTCGCACGGGACT
This sequence comes from Streptomyces sp. NPDC045022, assembly GCF_056432605.1. NCBI lineage: Bacteria > Bacillati > Actinomycetota > Actinomycetes > Kitasatosporales > Streptomycetaceae > Streptomyces > Streptomyces sp. NPDC045022. The sequence continues at coordinate 64,801 of NZ_JBWKIR010000005.1, read as the reverse complement.
TCCGCCTCGATCTCGGCTGGCTCGCCGATGCCGCCTTCCAGTACGTGGCAGATTCCATCTGGGAGCCCCTCGCTCTCCCGTCCGTGGAGAACACGTCGACACCCGGGCTGCAAACTGCGGCGGATGCTCTGGTGGAAACGCTCAGCGCCATCGCCCGCCGTCAGCACGAGCACCGCGCGCGTACGGCCAGTCGGCTCTCGGCCGTCCTGGCGTCGGGGCTGCTCCCCGATGAACTGGTCGAACTCGCCACGTACTACCTGGCAAAGGCCCAGCGAGACCTCGGGCTGACCGACGATTCGCGCCAGGGCATGCAGCGCGTCGCCTCCGCCGGCGGTCGGCTGGCCTTTGCCGCCGGACGCGGCCTGGCGCATCTGAGCCGACTGTCCGGAGACTTCCCCGCGGCGATGGATGCCGCTGGAAGACTTGGCTGGGAGGGGCGACATCATCGAGTGCTCGGTGACGTGTGGTGGGTCCAGGGAGACATGGACCGGGCAGCAGCGGCCTATCTCGCAGCCCGGAGCGAAGCCGAACAGCACGGCATGGCTGGCGAGACCGCCATGTCCCAGGCGCATCTCGCCTTCGCCGTCGCCTTCACCGACCCACGTCGGGCCGATGACGAGCTCGACCTGGCAGACCAAATGCTGTCGCGCCTCAGCCTGCGCTCCACCGAGATGACCGCTCGCATCGCCGCATTGGTACGCGATGCCGGCTACGCCGCAGACCTACCGGACCGGGCCGCCGTCCTCCTCGCCGAGATCGGCGTCTCCGGAATCTCCTACGCCGCAGCCAAGCTCCACCTGACCCTGTGCTTCCACCATGCGGTCCTTGGTGCCCAAGACGAGCTCGAGGCCGGGATCGCCCGCCTGCGCGAGCTCACCCGCAGCGGCGACTACGCGTACTACGTCGAGATCGCCCACTTCATGGCCGACCTCCCGCTCCCCGCCGAGACCGCACGGGCACGGTGGATCGACGGGGAACAGCGGACCCGCGAACGATGGCGCAACATAGTGACGACACGCCGCGAACGCTTCGGAGATGATCGAGGTTAATACTTCAAATGGCCTCTATTTAGTGCAGCCGAACTTCTTTGTTTCGCGAGGGACGAAGTCGTTGACGAAGCGAAGAAGTTTCTTGTAGCCGGTGGGAGTGTCCTCGACGCGGTCGCCCCAGAAGTCCACCACTACGGCCACGTATGCGGTCCTGGTGTTGCACGTTGCCTCGACCACGGCGCGGTCGCTTCCGATCGACGCGTGCCCCGGGAACGCGACCTTTCGCTGGGCAGCGTACTTGTACGGCGTTCCGACCTTGTTCCAGTCTGTCGGGTCCGGGGCTCGATCCCACCGGTTCACGGCGACAGACAGGACACCACGGCCGTCCACGCTCAGGTCACACTGTGCGCCGGGGTGTGACTCGAAAAGCGTGTATTTCTGCTTCAGGCTGTCTCCATTCGGAACCAGCGGCGACAGGACCGAATGATTAACGGGGACATGGCAGAAACTGCCTGGAATGCCGGGTTGAGTTTTACTGCATCCCGTCATCGCGAGCACAAAAACGCCACAAAGGACCAATTGCGCAGTGCGCCGCGCTTTTGCCATCAGTGAATTCCCGCCATCCCTCGGAACTGGGCGCCGCCATCATTGGCCCAACCTTCGATTTGCTTGTACACGCCGTCATTGGGCGAATACCCTGGGTGACTCTGGCTGGAGGCCCAGTCAGAGTTGACCGAGTACCACTGATCGGCGATGGAATTGAGCTGATTCCGACGCAGGTCGTAGGTGTGTTGGCTATCGCTGGTCAGCTTGTCGGCCTGATGCTGTTGCTCATCCATGATCCAGGCGGTGGTGAGCACGTCCGCGCCACGCTGGGCGGCGTCTCCGTAGACCGGGATGAAGTTCAGCGCCCCGCCCAAGGCGTGATAGCTCCATGCCTTGTCCCAGGTGTAGTCGTGCTGATCACCCTTGAGCGCGGCGTACCGGGCATCCTCCATGAACCCGACAGCGTATCCGGCCGAACTGAGCGTGTCCTCCGGCCGTCGCGAGCGGTCATGGATGTCGTCCATGATGGCGTAGTTCATACCCTCATGCAGCAGGCCATAAGAGTGTTGGCTCCGGGAGATCTGCTTGGTCATTTCCATGACCTGCTTCTGATCCAGCGTGGGGCCGACATCGGGATGGCGCCTGCCGCTCGGGTCGCTCATCGCCACATAGGTCTCGTGACCGTGATTGGTCATGATCTTCGCCATGTCATCGCGCAGGGACGGAGGCATGTCGTCTCCCTGCTTGGACAGGATATCCAGTGCGTGCACGAAGACTCGGTTGTTGGCGTCCGTGTGCGGCGTCGGTCCCACCGGGCGGGGTCCGTGCGGGTCGATACCGGTGGCTGCCGCGGTCAGGGCGTCGCCCAGTCCCCTGCGGTCGTCGGTGTCCTGTACATCGGACGTGTCGATCTCTCGGTTTCCCTGCCAGTCAGTGGTGTTGACGACCTTCCAGTCTCGGTCCTTGAGAAGGTAGTGGAGACGGTCGTCAGTGCCGCCCGCGTGCGGGTCGAGATAGCCGGCGGCTGCCTCCGGGTCACGGCCCATGATGCCCAGGGCACCGTCAACCGGGTCATTGGCGAACCAGTCGTCGCCGTTCTTGCTGTCGAAGTTGCCGTAGAGGTCCCAGACGTTCGGGTGGTCCTTCTCCGCGGCGATCGCGCCGTCGGTGACGTCGGACAGGAACTGCGGTGAGTAGTCACCATGTCCCTGCTGCATCAACGTGACCAAACTCTGGTAGCCGCGGACCTGCTGGCCGTGGCCCTTGGTCATCATCTGGATCTTTTCCCCGGCGGCCTTGAGGTCGTACTTGTCGGTGCCGTGTTCCCTCAGGTCGTTGCCGAACTTGATGTAGAACTGGGCGTCGTCGGTCGTAAGCCAGTTGTCGAAGGCTTCGTTGTATCCCTTTGACCCGAAGGGCAGGTGTTTGCCGTTCGCGTCCTTGAAGTCGGGGACACGAGTGGCGGTCGCCAGCGAGTCGGCAATGCCTCCGTTGATCTGCAGGTAGGCGTTCTTGTCCTTGGTGTCGTCGAAGTACGCCAGGTCGTCGATCTTGTTGGTGAGCTTGAGGGTTTTGTCCGCGCCGAGGGAGTTGAGGAGGGTCTGGCTGAAGACCTTGTCGTGGGAGTTGTCGCGCATGAGGCGCTGCCACTCCTTCAGGTCGTCGCCTTGCAGCTTGTCGCCGTTCAGGATCTGGTCGGCATACTGCTTGGCCTCGCGGGCCTCGTACACCTCGATGTCACCGACGGCGGAGCCGTTGAAGGTGTGATCGCCCTGCCCCATCGCCTCGTCGAACGCACGCTGGATCCAGCTCTTGATGCCAGCCGCCTCGTGGAGAGCGAGCTTCACGCCCTGGTCGGCGTCGTCCACCTTCTGAACGGCGTCCTTGATCTTCTTCGTCCAGGCCGCTTCAGCGTTCTTCGCCTGGGACACGTACTTGGGGTAGTCCTCGTCATGTCGCATCGGGGTGAGCTTGCGGAAGTCGTAGACCGCCTCGCCCTGGCTGTTGACGGACATGTGGTCCGCCTTCACCTGCTCGACAACGTCGTTCACGTGGCCGATCAGTTTGGAGAACTCTTGATGGGCATCCCGCAGGATTGAGGCAATGGCGCGGGCTTCAGTCTGCGCGTCCTTGAACTGCTGGCGGGTGGCAGCCAATTGCGCGGCCCTGACCGCTGCAGTGATACCTGCCGTGTCCTCGGTCGCCGCCGACTCCACCTTCGCGGCGTAGAGGGTCTCCATGTCCTCGAAGCCGCTGGCCATGTCCTCCCAGTCGGTGGCCGCCGTCGTCAGAACACCGAGCTTGATGGTGACCACGTCCTGATAGCTGAGCATGCCCGTCCTTCTCCCCGTCCCCGTTTCCCCGGTTTCCTAGACCTCGTGCCCCTGGTGGGGTCCCGCCTTGATCTGCGCCGTCCGGCTGCCGACTCCGTAATCGACGTACTGGAGATGCTGATGACTGCCCTCCAGCGCCGCTCGGTCCTGTCCCAGGCGCGCCTTCAGGTTCTTGACCTGCAACTGCCACTCCGCGTGGGCGTCCTTCAGCCCGGAGCCGGTCTGCCAGCCGCTGAACTCCCTCACCGCCGTGGCTGAGGACTCGTCGGCGTGACTGCCGGCCTTGTCCGTTCCTCGCGGTATCTCATCCTGCAGGGCTTTGACTGCGGTGTCGTTTCCTGCCTCGTTCGTCTTCAGATCGGGCGCGCCGCCGGTGCCGGTACCCGCAGCGCTGTCCAGTCGCATCCCGTTCTGCCGACGGGCCAGCGCGTCGGCCTTCAGCTGCTCCCACTCGTCCCACGCCACCTCAGGGCCTCCCCCCGTAGTTGCTGTCTCCGTGCCACGGTGCCTGCCCCGGTCCCAGTGGCGCGGCTGCGTGAGTCTGGACTGCCGCCGCCGAACGCCGGCGGCTGCGCACAGCTCCGGCGATGAGAAATCCACCGGCAAGCACTGCAACTCCAGCGCCCCCGAGAATCCATGGCAGTACAGAGCCGTCATCGGTAGATGCAGATGCTGCTACTGATGGGCTGCTGTCGTCCTTTGCGGATGCCGTGGCCGACCCGTTGGGTGCCTTGGACGCCGCTTGCTTGAAGTCGGGCAGCGGGTAGACGTCGGCCGGGCCGGGGTTGCCGGGGTCGGTCAGCGCGATGCGGGGGCGGACGGCGCCGTAGCCGAGGTAGTCGGTGCGTTCCTTGCCGCTCGTCGGCTTGCTCGCGGTGTTGAGCATGACCCGCAGGACTTGGTTGTTGGTCCAGTTCGGGTGCTTGGACCAGATCAGGGCGGCGGAGGCGGAGGCAAGGGCGCTGGCGTCGCTGGTACCGTGCGAGTCGCAGACGCCGCTCTTGCTTTCGAGGCAGGCGGAGATGATGTCCGCGCCCGGCGCGACCACGTCCACCTGGGAGCCGTGCTCGGACTCCTTCGTAGCCTTGACGTTTCTGTCGATCGCCCCGACCCCCACCACACCCGGAGTGGCCGCCGGATAGTTGACCTCGTTGACGGTGTCTCCGTCATTGCCCACAGCCGCGAAGATCAACTTGTCCTTGGACAGCGCATAGGAGACGGCCTCCGTCAACGCCCGAGAATTTTCGGTACTCCCCTGCGAGATGTTGATGATCTGGGCGTCCGAATCGGCCGCAAACCGGATAGCCTTCGCAACGCTCGTGGGGAAATCGTCCTGATTGCCGTCGGCGCGGTTGCGCTCGATGAAGCCCGGGATGCGGATCGGCATGATCTTCGCGCCGGGGGCCAGACCGTACGAGCCGGTGGTGGCACCTCTGCCTCCTGTGCCGGCGATGAGGACAGCCATGCCAGTGCCATGACCGTCGTAGTCCGTGCGTTCGTCGTCGGCCCGCTTGGAGAAGTCCTTGCCTGCCACAACCTGGCCGCGCAGGTCGGGGATGTCGGCCTGCACTCCAGTATCGATCACGGCCACCGTGATGCCCTTGCCCGTGCTGGTCTTCCACATCTGCTCGGCGTGCATGGCATCGAGGTACCACTGCCGCTCGCGGACCGTGTCGGCGTGCGCGGGAGGGACGGCCAAGCTCGCCAACACGACTCCGAGGGCTGCGGACACGGCCCGTCCGTGCCATCTGGTCTGCTTGCTGCGGCTGCGCATGGTCATCCTTCTCGTCCTATATATCGTCAGGCCCTTTGGGCAGGGGCGGCGGGGTCGGGCGGCTCTCCCTCTCCTCTGGCTGGTCATCCCTGTCCTCTGCCCGGTGATCCCTGTCCTCTCCCTGGCCGTTCGCACGGCTGCCGGAGCGCCTGTCGCGAGCGGAGCGGTCATCGCGGTTCGGGGCAGGTTTGGAGGCATTCCGGGGTGGTCCACCACGTCGCGGCGTTTGCTCGTCTGCAGGAGTTTCGCTCACGGGCCGAACGCTTCGCGAGGTGAACCCTGCCCGTCCGCGGTCTCGGGATGGTCTGGGCTGTCCCCCGACGATGCCGTTCGACGAGGCAGGCATTCGTCCCCTCACCGCGCCCTCACCCTCCACTGTGCGGTTGTTGCCACGGGCCGGCGTGGAGCCAGCAGAAGGACGGCCCGGTACGGCACCGCGGCCCCTGGAAGGTTGCTCCTCGTTCGGAGTGCCGCCGATGACGTTGCCCCGCGGAAGCGCACCGGAAGGCCGTCCTGCCGGCGGCGATACGGGGCGACCGCCAGTGACGCCGTTGCCCCCTCTGGCCGACGGGGAGCCAATCGGCCCGCGACCAGCACCGGGCTGGTCGCCGGTCGCACCAGGGCCGAAGGGCCCGGAGAGTCCGCGTCCCGGGATACGCGGACTTGTGGACGTGCCCGGCCCGGACGGCGTGGCCAGAGGGCCCCGGCCCCCGGACACGGGACGTCCACCGCCTCCCCGGACATCAGGCGGCAGTGTCGTTCCTGCCCCGAATGAAGGCGGAAGCGACACGGTTGTCGACGGTGTGCGGCCGTCAGGTCCGCTGGGTCCGACCGGCGGCGTCGAGGGCGAAGACGGAACCGCCGGAGAGGACGGCAGAGTTTTGACGCTGTCAATCGTGGTGTTCGTTGGGTCTGGCACGTGGCGCGGCAGCGTGTCGGGCACGTCCGGCACGTCCGTCGCGTGGTGCCGCACGGACGGTTGCGGTGCCGGGCTCGTGCCTCCTGAGCTTCCTCCCGCCCTCGCTTCGTGTCCAGGTGGCCTCTCTGGCGTGGCGACGCCTTGGCCGACCCGGGGCGTGGCCACGCCCTGGGCTGCAGTCCCATGACCGGAGGGAACGTCGACGGGCGTGGTGCCGTAGAACGTGGTCGGCACGAACTGCTTGGGCAGCTCCGGAAACTTCGGCGCCTCCACCGCGTGGATCTGCTCTGTCGATGCCGTGTATGACTGGGCAAGTTTCATCATCAGCCCGCCGGCCTCGGCACGGCTGTTGGCGTACTGGGTCTTGGCCTTCGTCACCGCGGAATCCGACGGACCGCCGTCGTGGCTGCCGACGTCCGTCGCCTTCGCCGCATGCGCATCGAGCACCGAGCGCGCGCTGACACTCTGGTTCCGCAGCAGCTCAAGCTGCGGCTTGACCTCGTGCAGCGTGTCCGCCGCGTGGCCGAGCCACTTGCCCGCGTTCTCGCTGTAGTCCCCCAGGCTCAGTGTGGTCAGCGCTGCTTGGTTGCACCAGGTCCGGAACGCCTCGCCCCCCTCGCCTTCCCACTCGACCGCCAGACTGTGCTTCAGCAGATCGCCACCGATCTCCTTGATCGTCTTGGCGGCCTCCGTCAGCAGGTCCCCAAGGTCGCTGACCGTCGGCCCGTCAGCCGACTCGACCATGGCCCACAGCTGTTCCGGGTCCTGAACCAGGAACCGCTCCTGCTTGATCGACTCCCACATGCGGCTGGCAAAGTCAGACATGGAAACCCGCCGCCTTCCGTGCCGCGACCATCCCGTTGCACTGTCTCATCAGCACGGACATCACAGGCCACCTGCCTGCGAGTCCGGCGTTGCCCCATGCCCGCTCTGGCCGGATCCGCCTGCTCTGCCGTCACCGTGTCCCTGTGTTCCAGGCCGAGCCTGATCAACAGCCAGCTTGTTGGCCTCGACGCGGATGCGGTGCAGGCGATCTCGAACGTCGTCGTCAAGATTGTGATAGTTGGTCTTCGACGCGTCGACCGTGACCATCAGCCCCTCGATCTGCAGCGCCAGCATCTTGGAGAGGTTCTCCAGTTGGGCATGCACCTGGTTGTAGGCGCTGTGGAGCGCGTCGGCTTCGTCGAAGTTTCCCAACCGCCCCGTCGGCAAGGTGCTGTCCGCGATCCTGTGCGGAGCGGCCTTCGACTTCTCCAGCCGGTTCAGAAGGTCGTTCACCCGGTTCTTGAAGCCCGTCAGCGTCTCGGTCTCTACCCGCAATTCCCGGGCCATGACAGCACCGATACCCGCGATCGACCCAATGCCGGACGCGGCAAGCGCGCCGGCCGCCGATTCCAGCGCAGCCGCAGTTGCTTGCGGATCCCCCGTGTTGTCGGCCACCGAGTCCTCCCCCCTACAGTCAGCCCCTCAGGCCGCTGGCTTGTAGTGCCCCTGCCACCTCCATCCGTAACAGAAGCAACCCAGGCAAGATAGTCGCGATCTTGCCTGGACACGGAATCTTGACGCAGCCTCGGAGCACGACTGACCGGAAAGTGACCATGCGCTACGTCACAGCTACGTCGCTGCCTCGGTCTGTGTCCTTGATGAACCCCAAACCGGGGTGGGGGTGGTGTCCGCCGTCAGACACAAGGGGGGTGTCGTGAATGGCTGGTGGGGAACGACTTCGACCCCGCCTTCGAAGGAGCTCCGCTACCCCGCTGTTCGGGCAAACCGTCCGACGAATGATGGACGTGCTCATCTGCTGAAGGGATCGCTCCGCCACCTGGGCAGACTGTCACGGCCTCGGCGAATACTCCGGCTCCGACGGGCGGGGCCCCCGTGAATCCTCTGCTGGTGGCGCCCACCGCGACGCGTCCGGCGCCGGACTCCAAGCGTGGGCTCCGGCGGCGCAAAGGGCCCGGCACGCGCCAGCCTACTGCCCAGGGGCTTCTCCCCCAGAACAGCAGCCTGTTCTGCCGTCGGGCCAACCCTGAGACCGGCCGCCCTCCGAGCGGTGCCGACGATCTCAGTTCCTCACGAACGTGGGCAATTCCATGACTCGACTGTCAGGGAGGACGTCCGGTTTGCACTATAACCGGCCATCGTTCATTGTGAGCTGCCCTCTCCGTTCGCATGCAAATGGCACTTCACAGACGAGTAGGTGCCGGTATCTCCCGCGCAGCCCCTCCTCATCGCTTCACACCTGCGCAAAGGCACCTGGCGGAGCGCTGCGGGGCGTACTGCTGCCGGACCGTTCGGCACCTCCGCAACCAGCCCTTTCAGCATGCACCCGGCGCCGGAACCGTGAAGCAGATCCGGTCATGTTGCCCGGAGCTCGTTGTTGCGCCCCTGGTCGACCCTCATCCTGGAACGTTCGTCGGCGGCCGAGAGGAGAACGGTGAAGGATCCGCGACGCCACGCGAGTGACCCCGACGTCATCGGGCAAACAGCAGGGTTGGTCAACTTCCTGCGCGACATGGTCCACAGCAGCCACCAGCGACAGCGTGACGACCGCAGCCGTGAGCACCTCTGGCTGGCCAAGTTGCCGGAACCCGTCCGCAGGCCGGCACCGCGCCCTGACGGCGTGCTGCTGACGCTCGACCACGTGCCACAGAGCGCGCCGCCCGACCTGCCCGACTCGCTCGACGGCTGGGTCGAGCCGACGCGCTGCCTTGATCCCGACGGAGGTGACCCGCCTCTTGCAGAGGAGGGGCCGGGGACCGAGCTGGTTCGCGTCTCAGACACGAAGGAGCGGCTGGCTGAGGAAGGCAGCGTGCGCCGGGAAGAGGCCGGCGACGTCCTGCGGGCCTACGGAGCCTGGCTGGATCGCTGGCGTCGGTGGGCTGCGCGGGAGCGCAGCGAACGACCGCTTCGTGAACTCTACGACCGGATGTACGCGTGGCACCAGAAGTTGGCCCGAGAGGACGACCAGACGGAGCTCGTCCTCGGCATTGGTCTCTTGACCTGGCTCGGCCCGGACGGGGACGTGGTGCACCGCCATCTGTTCACCCAACGGGTGGAGACGTCGGTCGACCGCCGCACGGCGCGACTGACGGTCAGGCTGTCGTCGGAGAGCGCCCTGCGTCTCGAAGACCAGGACTTCCTGGACAGCGACGACGGATGGGTACGGGAGCGCGGGGCTGCTCTCTCAGAAGAGATCACGGCTCGTGGGATGGAACCGCTCGGGCCCGAGGCGCTGGAGCAGTTGGCGCAGTGGCAGGAGCGGGCGACCACCCGCCCCATGCGCTTCAGCGCGGCGTGGGAGCCACCCCGCGCGCCTGAACCGGGGGCGCGTCTCACCTACGCACCCGCCCTGGTGATGCGTCCACGCAACCTCAACTCTCTGCTGCGGTTCTACGACCAGATCGCGGAGGCTGTGGCCTCGGAAGGCCGGGCACCGCTCGGCCTGGCCCAGATGGCCATGACGATCGAGACCGTCGACCGTTCCGCCTGGGACGGGGCCCAGAGAGCGCCGCTCTTCGGTGACGATCCGCTCTTCCCTGGCAAGACAAACACCCAACAGCGCAGTGTGTTGGGGCGCCTGGAGCACGACACCGGTGTGGTGGTCCAGGGGCCGCCGGGAACGGGCAAGACCCACACGATCGCCAACCTTGTCTCCGCGCTGCTCGCACAGGGCCAGCGAGTACTCGTCACCAGCGCCCGCGACCAGCCACTCACCGTGTTGCGGGACAAACTTCCCTCGCCTGTACGGGACTTGTGCGTCCTGCTGCTCAGCTCCACTCGCCACGGCGGCGAGGACGAGCTGGAACGCACCATCAACGCGCTCACCGACCAGGTGGCCGCCAGCGACTCCGGCGAACTACGCGCCGAGATCCGCCGCCTCACCGGAGAACGGGACGAGGTGCGGGGACGGATCGAGACGCTCACGGAGCAGGTGATCTCGCTTCGAGAGGCCGAGTATCGGCATCGGAGCGTGGCACCGGGATACGCAGGAACGCTCGCCGAGATCGTGGAGCGGATCCATACCGGTGCCGAGGAGTTCGGATGGATCGGCCGTCTACCCGACACCGCCGAGGACGTCCCTCCGCTGACCTCCGAGCAGGCCCACGAACTGCTCGTCCTACTGCGTGACGGCGCGGGTGAACCGCGTGCCGGCGGCGCACTTCCCGCCTATGACGAGCTTCCTTCGCCCCGGCACATCGCGGACGTCTTCGCGGCCAGCCACCTCAGCGACGAGGGCCTGTCCGCGGAGGCTGTCGAGATCCGGAACGTACTCGCCCATCTCGACGCGTCCGTGACCTCCGAACTGGCCTCGCTGCTCGATGCCTGCGAGACTGCCCTTCATCACCTCGGGATGCCTGCCGACGCCACACGTTGGGATCCCGGCTCCTGGATAACCCGGGCGCTGACGGACCGACTCTCGCGTTCTGACCTCGGACTGTGGCAGCGTGTGTCAGCCATCACCGACGACATTCGTGAGGTCGCGCGGGACGTGGATGCGCTGGGCCTGCGCCTGGTGACCGTACCCGAGGACCTGACTGCTCAGAAGGCGGCCCGGCTGACAACCTCCGGCACCGCGCTCCGGGACCACCTGGCCACGGGCAAGACCCTGCGGTCACGGTTCCCGGGCAAGGTGCAGAAGAACGCCCGGGAGCTGCTGGACTCCTGCACCGTCGACGGCCGTTCGCCGCAGACGACCGAGGATCTGGACGCCGTCCTGACACACCTACGGGCGCATTCCGCGCTCGCCGGGGCGGCCACGCGCTGGCAGCAGGTGAACGCCGACCTACCGCAAGGAGACGTAGAAGTACAGCTGGCCGAACTGACGGCACGATCCGCGTGCCTTGAGCACGTACAGGCATTCGGCTCGGCCCGGGACAGCGTCGACACGCTTCTCGTACGTCACGGCGTACGACTGACGATCGCCTCCTGCCAGGCATGGCAGGACTTCAACGCCGGTGTCGCCGCCCTCCGTGGCCGACGGGCCGCCGACGAGGCGGTCGCGCAGCTGGCCGCGTGGGACGAACTCCTGCGTACCCCCGTCAATGGCACGCAGCTGGCTGCGGAGTCCATGGCCCTGGTGCAGGCTCTCCGCGATCAGGACGTGGAGGCTTATGCCGAGGCCCTGGAGGCACTGGTCGCCGCGCACCGGCGGGAGCACCGCACACGTCGGTGCGCCGAGTTGCTGGGCGCCCTGCGTACCGGCCACTCCCTGCTCGCTGGCCGCCTCGTCGACAGCGCCGACGACCACAACTGGGAAAAACGGCTTGGCTCCCTGGAGCGGGCCTGGGCGTGGGCGAAGGCTTCGCAGTTCCTGGAAAGGCAGCGCACGCCCGGTCTGGAGCGCAAGCTCGAAGGTGACCTGAGCGAGCACGAAGACCGGCTGGAGCAGGTAACCGGTGAACTCGCTGCGGCCTGGGGCCGGCTGCACTGCCTGGAGCGCATGACGCAGGAACAACGCTCGGCGCTCCAGGCGTACCGGACGCACATGGCGTCCCTTGGCAAGGGCAAGGGGAAAAACACGGGCCTCTTCCGAGCCGCGGCACGCGATGCGATGTCCGTGGCCCAGGACGCAGTGCCTGCGTGGGTCATGCCCATCCCCCAGGTCGCGGAGATGGTGCAGGCGAGGCGGGACGCCTTCGACGTCGTCATCGTGGACGAGGCCAGCCAGGCGAGCATGGACGCGCTGTTCCTCCTGTGGCTCGCTCCCCGCGTGATCGTCGTCGGCGACGACAAACAGTGTGCTCCCGCCCTTACGCGCAACGGCCGTCACCAGGCCATCCAGGACAAGCTGGCCGCCCATCTACCGGACATGCCCAGCCGGCTGCGCCAGCTCTACACGCCGCACACCAATCTGTACCAGTTACTGTCCACCTTCTTCCCGCAGGTGGTCCGCCTCGAAGAGCACTTCCGCTGTGTGCCCGAGATCATCAACTGGTCTTCCAGCACCTTCTACAACAACAAGCTCCTGCCTCTGCGCCAGTACGGCGCCGAGCGGCTGGACCCGTTGCGTACCCACTTCGTCGAGGGCGCCGTGGTCGTGGGCCGCGAGAGCCGTGTCCACAACCCCAAGGAGGCCGAGGCGATCGTCGACTGCCTGGCCCGCCTGACCGAGGACCCCGCCTATCAGGACAAAACCATGGGCGTGATCGTCCTCCAGGGCTTCGGGCAGATCAAGCTCCTGGAGACTCTCATCGAGCAACGGCTACCGGCCACCGTGCGCGAGCAGCACCAGATTCGCGTAGGCAATGCGGCCTCGTTCCAGGGCGACGAACGCCACATCATTCTGCTGTCCATGGTCGTGACGAACCCGCCGCGTGCAGCGGGCGGCAACAAAAGCGAACAGCAGGCGTACAACGTCGCCGCCAGTCGGGCTCAGGATCAGATGTGGCTCTTCTACTCTGTTCCGCCTGACCGTCTCAAACCCCACGACCTGCGGCTCAACCTCCTGACGTACATGGAGAACCCACCCGCCGCGTTGGAAGCCGACGACGATATCGGACCGGTGCTGCCGGATGTCCGCAGGGCTCCCTTCGACTCGCTCTTCGAACAGCAGGTGTATCTGAAGATCAAGGAGCGCGGCTACCACGTGATCCCGCAGTTCCCTGCCGGCAGCAAGCGCATCGACCTGGTGGTCGTCGGGGCTCGCGGCCGTCTCGCCGTCGAGTGCGACGGCGACGCCTTCCACCACGCCACGCGGGAGCAGATCGAGAACGACCAGCGGCGGGACCGAGAACTTAAGCGTGTGGGCTGGGAGTTCTGGCGGATACGCGAGAGCGAATTCCGCTTCGATCCCGGCGCAGCGCTCGATGGCCTGTGGGAGGAACTCGACCGCCAGGGGATCCGTCCCGCCAACTACACCCAGTCCACTCCAGCCGCCCGGCCGACCAGACCTCACGCCGAGTGGAAGCCGCTCGACCTCTCCTCGGACGACGAGCTCACCGATGACGAGGACACCGCGGACGACGCCGTATGACGCAGGAGACTGTCCTGGGCCCGCTCGACGGCAACACCTTGAAGGAACTGGCTCGCGTCATCTGCGGCGACGACCACCTCTACTACCGCAGGGGTTTCGAGATAGCCCAGTTCCTGGAGAACGCCGGATGGCACAACGTGCCCGAGTACGACGGCGAGTACCGGGGAGAGTGGACACTCCAGCTACTCATGGAACGCCGTGAGAACCCTACCGAGCTGGAGAAGGTGCTCCTCAGACTCGCGGACGCTCGCGAGTACCTCGGAGAGCCCGAGGTACTGCCGACCGTCGTCAGTGCAGTCAATACCTTCCTCGTCCACGAAGGCTTCCGTTTGGAAAACCCCGGAGGCCGACCCAGGGTTGTCGTCTGCGACCCAGCCATGGCGCACCCGGGTCATCAGGCCCCGGTCGAGCTCAAGGCCACCATGGCCGAGATCATCCGTGAACCGCGGATGGCCGCGCTGCTTCAGCGCCGCCTGGACGAAGCCCGCACCTGCTTTTCCAACGGCGCTCACGTCGCGGCCATCATCATGTTGGGCAGCCTCCTCGAAGGCGTCCTGCTGACAGTGATCGAGGAGCGCAACGCCTCTCTGCTGAGCAACAAAGACCCGAATTTCATTGGCCTCAAGGCCCTCATCGACATCTGCCACCAGGCGGGCTGGATCGACGTCGACATGGAACGCTTCAGCCAGGCCGTTTGCAAGTACCGCAATTTCGTTCACCCGCGGCGTGAGTTCCGCGAGGCGCACACTCCCGACCGCGACACGCTCACCGTGTCCTGGTACGTCGTGAACGGCGCTCTCAATGACCTCGCGGCCAGCCAGCCAGAAGCCAGCGCGTAGAGCTGGCACGTACGAAAGCCACGGCGTGGCTGCCGGGCCACGGCGCTCAGACCAGGCACGTCTGATCATGAGGGGGGAGCAGGTTGAAGATCACGGCTGAAGTGCTGAGAGACCTTGCGGAGCCGTCGAACGTCTCAGTTCACTCGAACCAGGAGCTGGCCGGGGATGTGAGCGTCGCGGCTGCGGACGACGACAAGCAGAGAGAGGAGAAGGAGCTTGATCGGCTTCGCCGGAAGCCTGGACTGCGCCCCATACCGGCAAAGGATCTCGGGCGACTCTCGCAACTCACGCCCTGGGATGTGCTGCACTCCTTGGGACGGGCAATCACCCTGGCCCGGCGCGGAGCGGGACGCGGCCTCGCCGAGCACTGGGGCTGCCTGAAGTACAACCAGGCTCTGACCGGGGGCTCGGACTCCTTCATGGCTCTGTCCACCGAGGGCAAGGAGACCGCGGACTACTACAAAGCGCTCCAGTCGGGAGAACTAGGCACCGGTTTCGCGCTGGCTCTCGCCACACGGCTCCTGCGCAGGCGCTATCCGGACCACTTCGTCTCAATCGTGCCAGCTGACACAGCCCTGCGCGCCGGGTGGGCCCTGACCAGCAGGGACTCCGGCCCGAAGTCGGGTTACCGATACCGACCGCAGTTCTTCGCCGAGGTATGGAGGCCCGGCGAGCCCTCTCGCGTCTTCCCGATCGCATGCAAGGGCAACCACAGCGGGCTCTCCGCCTCTCATACCCAGCTCGCCTCGGCCTCCGCCCACGTCGAAGCAGTGCACATCGGAGCGTGGGACGAGACGCCGTGTCTGGTGTTCAGCACAGAGCTCCCACTCGACGGCCCCCTGACGGTCCACGCCCTGGAGGCGGGCGGAGAAGGAGGTTGGGTGGACGCTCCGGGCCGCGTCCTTGATCACGCGTTGGAGGACGAGAACGTCTATCCCGGCATCCAGCCCCCCGCGCAAGGCGACAAGCGCGCTGAGCCCGAACCTGGCTTTCACGTGACTCCCGACCTCTACGGGTGGTTCCAACACGCGCTCGCCCGCACAGCCGCAGCCGGTCTTACCGCCTTCGCCGGAGACGCACGGGCGACCGCCCCGTACCTGACGAAACGACAAGGACAACGACACTTCGCAGGCATTACGCACGCGGCGACGGACAGCGTCCAGGACGCACGGCACCGTTTCTTCGGTACCGACTTCGTCGGCACAGACCACGTCTTCCGGCTTAACAGGAAGCGAGTCGAGGCGTTCTCTGGAGTGGCGGAGGACCTCTTCCGCCATCTTGAGGAGGGCAGAGTGGAGCAATACCGTCGGGAAATCTACGAGCGCCGGTCCAACTGGCCACGCGACGCCTGGGCTCCACGCTGGAACGGCCCCGTCTCCATACATCCTGACGGTTCCGTGCTGGCTATGCGCCTACTGCGCGATTAGTCCACGTTGTACGTATACGCAGGCAGCACTCGGCCCTGTCATGGCGGGTGTCGTAGATAGGGCGCTTCGCCAGCACAGGCGACCTCGGCCACGCAGCTGGAGCGGCTCGGCCGCTCCAGCTCGGGCACAACCCCGCGGGGGGCGTTCCAGGGCACATCCAGGGCACATGAGCCCGGGAAACGGCGTTGACCCATGGGAACTACCGGGACGAGTTTCCGCAGGTCAACGCACACTTCACCGAGAAACCCCAGGTCAGTGCCCCACCACCTCCAATTGCTGCACGAGTGGCAGGACTTCAGCCATCGGTTGCATGAGGCGGGGCATCAGCCGTATTGCCTTGTCTGGCCCTGAGCTGGGGTTTCTTGCGGGTTGGGCGGGGCTTTCGGGTCCCGCCCTGCTCCGGGCCCTCTGGATGCATGGTCCCCATCGCTTGGGTCGACCGCAAGGGTGCCCGGGGCGGTGCCCCTTGTCGAGTGATCCCGAGAGCCGGGACCGGTGCCAGCGCTCAGTTCGGGCCGGACCTGACGCCACGCGCGGATGATTTGCGGCAGCCTCGAGAGCGCCTCGCTGATCTGCGCCAGCAGTAGCGTGACGCAGCCGAACGCGGCGAGGATGACGAGGGTCACTTGGGCGTCAGGGGGCCGCATTCTGCGGGACTTCCTCGCACCACGCGGCGGCGCCGTCATCGAACTCGACATGCGCTCGCTCGCCCCCACGGCCGTGTGCGACGAACTCGTCGACCAGCGCGCGACAGCCCTCCTTCTTCTGGTCGGCACCCCGAGCCGGCAGTGTCCATCGTCAAGTCCGTCCGCCGCGACCAGCGCCTCGCCGAGATCGCGATCGGCGCTCCGGCCGGGCAACCGGAGTTCGCCGAGTGGGCGACGTTGCTGGGTGACGACAGCGCCCGGATCCCGTTCCTGCGGTACCTGCCCGAGCGCCTCGGCCCACTCGGTGCACGAGTCGAGACGGCCCTTCGCGAGCGGCTCGCCGAAGCGCCCTCCTTCGTGGCCTTCGAGGGCCACGACACGGTCGCCGTCCTCGCCGAGGTGCTGCGTTCTCACGGCGCGGACCGGGCGCGCACTGCCCAATCCTGGCCGCGCGTCGCAGTCGAAGGCACCCGCGGGCAGATCCGGTCCCCCGCACGCCGGGCATCAGCGTGTGGCACTGGGCTGGGACGCCCATCCAGGTCGTTGATCGGGATCCGGCGGAACCCGATCGCTTTCGGGTCCTCAGCGCCGGCTGAGAGAGCACGGAGGTCGGCACCAGCCGTGTTGCCCTGTCCGGCCCTGAGGCGGGCCGGTGCTCCGTGCCCCGGCTCAGGCCGACGGGGGCTCGTCGTCGTGGACGACCGTGATGTGGCGGTCGCTGCCCGGCGTTTCGAGTTCGTCGAGTACGGCGGCGGCCAGATCCTCCGCGCTGATCCACGAACGCCCGTCGGCGGCGGTGAGGAGCGTGTCGGTGCCGCGCCGGTAGCGTCCGGTGCGTTCACCGGGCTGCAGCAGGGCGGGCGGGCTCAGGTAGACCCAGTCGGCACCGGTATGAGCCCGGCAGGTCCGTAGCTGAGCTATGCCGGCGGCGGCGACGGCCTTCACCTCGGCGGGCACGTACGCGGGGTTGTCGGCGACCAGCAGTTCACTGTCGTCGGGGCTGCCCAACGCACCGGCGCCGCCGACCACGAGGACGCGGATCCCCAGCTGAGCGGCGACGTCCAGCACCGTACGGGTGGCGCCGACCAGGAAGTCCTGGTCGACCGGCATCGTCCGCACGGTCAGTACGACGGCGTCCGCGGCGCCGGTCGTGGCGGAGCCCGTGAGCGCCTGGCGTACGGCGTGCGGGTCCTGCGCGTCGACCGCGATCGCCGTCACGTTCGGGTCCACGGGGGCCGCGGGGGCCGCGGGATCCGCACTGGCGGGCTTGCGGGAGAGCGCGAGGGCCTGGTGTCCACGTGCGGTCGCCTCGGCGATCACCCGGCTGCCGACCATCCCGGTGGCACCGAGCACGGCGATCGTCGTTCCGTGCCTCATGGAACCGGCCTCCATCGAGCCTGCGTTCATCCGACCTTCCTCCATCGCCCTTGCCTCCATCGCCCCTGCCTCCGTCGAACCCGCGTTCACAGACCCCGCACCCACCGACTCCGCCCCCATCGCCCCCGCCTCCGCCGAACCCGCGTTCACCGACCCCGCCCCCATCGCCCCCGCCTCCGTCGAACCCGCGTTCACCGGCCCCGCGTTCACCAGACCCGCGTTCACCGGACCCGGTCCTCTCGGATCTGATGGGCTTCGTCGGACTGGGGGTCAGGCGGCTCCGCTTGCCGCACGCGCCCGCGCCCGCGCCCCTGCCTGCCCCACGGCGCGCCACGGCCGGACGTCTTCGGAGGGCTGAGCTGGGCGGCCAGCATGGCGGTGAGGGCGAGGACGAAGCCCAGGGACTGCGGCAGGCTCAGCGACTCCCCCCGCGTGATGCCGATGACGGTCGCGACCAGCGGAGACAGCAGGACCAACGGGGCGGACGCGCCGACCGGCAGCCGGCCGATCCCCCGGAACCACAGCGTGTAGGCGATCAGGCCGCCCATGCTGCCCAGCCACAGATAGCCGCCGACCGCTCCGGCGTCGATCCGCTGCGGCACCCCCTCGATCACCAGGGTGACTGGCAGCAACAACAGCCCCCCGACCGTGAGTTGCCAGCCGGCCAGGGTCAGCGGACCGACACCTGCGGGGCGGCCCCAGCGTTTGGTGAGGACGACCCCGCCGGCCATGGCGGCCGTACCGCCGAGGCCGGCGAGGACCCCGACGGCGTCCAGCCGGGCCTCCGGCCCGAGTACGACGAGCCCGACGCCGAGCGCGCCGAGCACACCCCAGGTCAGTCGCCAGGCCGTCGGCCGGTCGCGGAGCACCGCGACGGCCAACCCGGCGACCAGCAGCGGCTGGGCGGCACCGAGGGTGGCGGCGACACCGCCGGGGAGTCGTTCGGCGGCCAGGAACAACAGAGGGAAGAGGGCACCGATGTTGAGCACACCGAGGACGGCGGCCTTCCACCACCAGTCGCCGCGCGGGAACACGCGGGTGATCGCCAGCCCGAGCAGTCCGGCGGGCAGGGCGCGCATCAGCCCGGCGAACAGGGGATGCCCGGGTGGCAACAGCTCCGTGGTCACGACATACGTGGTGCCCCACGAGGCGGGAGCGAGTGCGGTCAGCGCGACGGTTGCCACCCGCTGCGCGGAGGGGCTGCCCGGCGAACCCGAAGACCGCTCGGTCGGAGATTCCATACGCGGAAGTCTCGCCAGGGGGCCGCCATGAATCCAAAGCATGGTTGTCATAGCAGTCATGAACAGTGACGATTGATCTGTGGATCTTCAGCAGATGCGTTACGTCGTCGCGGTCGCCGAAACCCGCAACTTCACGCGCGCGGCGGAGCGCTGCTCCGTGGTGCAGTCCTCGCTCAGTCACCGAATCGCGTCCCTGGAGCGGGAGTTGGGGGTCCAGCTGTTCGCCCGGTCCAGCCGCCGGGTGGAGCTGACCAGCGCCGGTGCGGCGTTTCTCGTCGGCGCGCGGGAGTGTCTGGCCGCCGCCGACCGCGCGGCCGCCGGCGCCGCCGCCGCGACCGGTGTGGTGCGCGGCCGGCTCGCCGTCGGCGTGATCGTGACCACGGCCGCCGTGGACGTGCCCGAGTTGCTGCAGCGGTATCGCGGCCGGCACCCGGACGTACGTGTGGTCCTGCGTTCCGGACGCAGCGACGAACTGGTTGCGGCGCTCCGGAACGGCGACCTGGACATCGCCTTCCTCGGTCTGCCGGAGGGTGAACGGCCGTCCGGTGTGGAGACCGTCGCCCTCGATCACGACGAGCATGTGCTCGTGGTGCCGGCCGGGCACCGGCTGGCGGGCGCTTCCCGGGTCACGCTCCAGGAGATCGCCGAGGAGACCTTCGTGGACTTCGTGCACGGAACCCCGGCCCGGGCCCAGTCCGACCGGGCGTTCGCCGCCGCGGGCCTGGTCCGTGACGTCGCGTACGAGGCCGGTGTCGTCGAGCTGATCACGCGGCTGGTCGCGCGTGGACTCGGTGTCGCGCTGCTGCCGTCGGCGTTCATCCGGCCGCTGGCCGCCGGTATTCCCGAGCTGGCGCTGGTCCCGCTGGTCGACGGACCGCATCGCATCGAGTATCTGGCGTGGAGCCGGTTCAACCCCAGCCCGGCCACCCGGGCGATGCTCGACGTCCTCGGGGTCCGCCCCCGGAACCGTACGGCGGAAGACGCCTCCTAGGCCGGCCGCGGGCAGTGCGCCGAGCGCCCCGGTCAGGCCGGCTGCAGGCGGTCCGCCAGCCCCGCCTCCTGGAACGCACGGACCACGTCCTCCCGGGGCTCCGTCGCGGTCACGGTGACCGTGCCGCCGTCGGGGCGGGGCAGGTCGACGGACTGCCAGGGGGTGAGGGGCTCGGTGGTGCCACCGAGACGCTCCGCCGCGGCCGGTGTGGTGAACGTGCGGGGTTCGAGGATGTCGGCCGCGCCGGCCGCCAGTGCGCCGCGCACGGCCGCGTTCACGTCCTCGGCCATCATGGAGCGGCCCCGCTCGTAGTCCCGGCCGCCGGGCTGGACGTCATCGGCGTCGACGAGCCCCGTAACGCCTTCCATGTCCACGCTGATGTAGATCCGCACGGCATCGACCCTAACCGACCCTACGTATTGTAGGTTCCCAACGGCCAGTGGCCACACGTTCGTTCATCGGGGGAGTCATGCAGGACACGGAAACGGAGCCCGGCGCAGAGGTCGGCGTCCACAGCCTCGCGCCGACGCTTGCCCTGCTGGTCGTCAGCCTCGTGATCGCCGCCGTGGGCGTGTACGAGCTGTGCGGCTTCGGGCTGCACAGCCTCGACCGGCGCCCGCACCTGTTCAGCGACGGCCTCGCGACCGGCGGGGTGATCGTCGCCGTGGTGGCGGCCGGGGCGGCGGTGGGCAATCTGGCCTGGCTGCTGGCGGCGGCCCGGCGCTCCGCCGGCCGCTGACGGATGAGACCCTGTGTACCGGCTGTGCGGATCCCGTATCCGCACTACCCTACGAGCTGTAGGGTCGCCGGTGCCCCGTCCCCCCTCCCCCAAGGTGACCAGTCACCATGCCCGCTCGACAGTCGGCCCCGACTTCCCCGCAGGTTCCCGCTCCGCGCTCCCCCGGCCTCGGCATCCGATTCCTGCCGCCCCGGCTACGGCCGTCCCGCTCCCGCCCGGCCACCGGCAGCCGGCTCCGCACCCGCGCCGCCACCGCGACCGTCTGGTACCTGCGGCTCATGGCGGTCCTCAACATCGTCGCGGTCATGTCGCTGCCCTTCCGCGAGGAAGTGCACGAGCACAACGCGGGCGAGTTCTTCACGCCGTACCTGGCCACGGCCGGACTGGTCTCGGCGGCACTCGCGCTGTTCCTGGCGGTGGTGATGCGCCGCCGCAAACGCGCCGCCTGGGTCTTCAACCTCCTTCTGGCCGGCCCCCTGTTCTGCCTCTACGTCCTCGCCCTCACCCGCGACCCGTTCCGCGGGCACCTCTTCAACTGGCTCTCCGCCGCCCTCACCGGCCTGTTCGTCGTCGCCCTGCTGCTCGGCCGGCGCGAGTTCGACGCCATCGGCGACCGCTCCAACCCGCGCCTCGCCCTCGTCGTCGGCGTGGGCGGCAACCTGGCCGGCGGCGCCCTCGGCACCCTCCTGGTGCACGCGACCAACAAGCTTCCCGGCGCCTCCCTCAAGGACGAGATCGTCTACACGCTCCTGCGCGGCATCAGTGTCGGCCCGCTCGCCGACCGGGTACCCGCCGTGCACGCCCCCCGCTGGGCCGACGTGATCGTCAACATCCTGAGCGCCGCGGCCTTCCTCCTCGTCCTCTACGCCTGCTTCCGCGCCCCGCGCGGCGCGTGCCTGCTCGTCCCGGAGGACGAGCGGAAGCTCCGGGGGCTGCTGGACCGGCACGGCGCCCGCGACTCCCTCGGCTACTTCGCCCTGCGCCGCGACAAGGCCGTCCTCTTCTCCCCCAGCGGGAAGGCCGCCATCGCCTACCGCGTCGTCGGCGGCGTCAGCCTCGCCTCCGGCGACCCGATCGGCGACCCCGAGGCCTGGCCCGGCGCCATCGACGCCTGGCTCGCCGAGGCCCGCCGGCACGCCTGGACACCCGCCGTGATGGGCGCGAGCGAGGAGGCGGGCACCATCTACGCCCGGCACGGCCTGGACGCTCTGGAACTGGGCGACGAGGCGATCGTCGACCTCGCCGACTTCACCCTCGAAGGCCGGGCCATGCGGGTGGTCCGCCAGGCCCACAACCGCGTCCGCCGGGCCGGCTACACCGTGCGCATCCGCCGCCACGAGGACATCCCCGACGTGGAGATGGCCGACCTCGTCGACCGCGCCGACCACTGGCGCGACGGTGCGACCGAGCGCGGCTTCTCCATGGCCCTGGGCCGCCTCGGTGACCCGGCCGACGGCCGCTGCGTGATGCTGGAGTGCCGCGACGCGAACGGCGAACCGCGCGCCCTGCTCAGCTTCGTCCCCTGGGGGGAGCACGGCCTCTCCCTGGACCTGATGCGCCGCGACCGCGCCTGCGAGAACGGCCTGATGGAATACATGGTCGTGGAACTCCTCTCCCACGCGGAGGAGCTGGGGATCCACCGCGTCTCCCTCAACTTCGCCATGTTCCGTTCGGTTTTCGAACGCGGCTCCCGCCTCGGCGCGGGCCCGGTCCTGCGCCTGTGGTGCTCCACCCTCACCTTCTTCTCCCGCTGGTGGCAGATCGAGTCCCTCTACCGCGCCAACGCCAAGTACCGCCCGGTCTGGGAACCCCGCTTCCTCCTCTTCGCCAAGAGCAGCGACATCCCGAGGATCGGCCTGGCGAGCGCCCGGGCGGAGGGGTTCCTCACGCTGCCCGGGCTGGGGGGCGGGTCCTAGCGGGTGCGCCGGCCTCCGGGTCCATGACGATACCGGCGACGTCCGGGAGGGCGGCCCGGACCGGCTCAGCCGCCCCCGCCCCGCACGCCGCCACCGCTTCCCTCGAACCCGCCGCCCACGGTGAACCCGATGACCGCCCCGCCGCCCTCGCGCCGGAAGGCGAACGGCACTCCGGCGTGCGCCATGGCGACCTCGCGCACGATGGACAGCCCGAGGCCCGACCCCGGCAGGGACCGCGCGTCGGCGGCCCGGTAGAAGCGGTCGAAGATGCGGATGAGGTCGCCGTCGGCGATCCCGGGCCCCCGGTCCAGCACCTCCACGCGCACGGTGCCCGGCCGCGCCGGCCCGGTGACGGCGACCTCGATCGGCGCCTCGCCGCCCCGGTCGAACTTGGCCGCGTTCTCGACCAGGTTGGAGATGGCCCGCTGAAGCATCCCGGGCCGTCCGCCGGTCGTCGTGTCACCGCTCGCCCGCAGCACGATCTCCCGGCCGGTGCGCCGCCTGGCCAGCCCCACCACGTCCTCGGCGATGTCGGCGAGGTCCACCTGCTGCGGCGGTTCGGCGTCGGACTGCCCGGCGGCGAGGTCGACCAGCTCGTTGACCAGATCGGTCAGTTCCCGGGCCTCCTGGGTGAGGTCGGCGACCAGGTCCTCCCGCGTGGCCGGCGGAAGTTCGTCGATCCGCCGCAACAGCGAGATGTTGGTACGGAGGGACGTCAGCGGTGTACGGAGTTCGTGCCCCGCGTCCTGGACGAGCCGCCGCTGGTCCTCCTCGGACTGGGCGAGCCGGCCCAGCATGCGGTCGAAGGCCCGCCCGAGCCGGCCCACCTCGTCCAGGCCCGCGACCGGCACCTCGATGCCCAGCTGCCGGGTACGGGCCACGTCCTCCGCGGCGGACGTCAGGATCACCAGCCGGCGGGTGATCCGCCGGGCCAGCCACCACCCGAACAGCCCGGCGGCGACCACGACCGCCGCCATCAGGATCAGGGTGCGCTGCTGCAGCGCCCGCAGCAGGTCCTCGGTGTCACTGAACTCCTGCGCGACCTGGACCGCGCCCCGCCCGTCGCCGAGCGAGACGGTGACGATGCGGAACAGGTCCTCGTCGACCCGTACGTCCTTGTGCTGGGCGACCTTCCCGGCCGACCGCGCGGTGGCCATGGCCTTGTCGCGGGAGGTGACCGGCAGCACCGGGCTGCCGTGGTCGACGATCTGCCCCTGCGCGCCGAGCACCTGTACATCGGTGCGGGCGGGGCGGACCAGGTCGTGCCCCGGGCGGGAGGAGGAGAAGTCGTCCGGGACCATCTCGTGCTGCCGCACCTCGCTCTGGACGTCCCGCACGACCTGCGTGAACACCGACTGCTGGTCGACGCGGACCAGCCGGGCGGCGGAGCCGTAGGACAGGATGCCGACGAGGATGGTGACGGCGGCGGTGACGGCCGCGAAGGACACGGCGAAGGTGGTGCGCAGGGAGACGAGCTTGGGCCGGTGCGGGGCCGGCCGCCGCCGGAGGCGGCCCACTCAGTCCTCCCGCAGCACGTAACCCACACCCCGCACGGTCTGGATCAGCTGCGGGGCGCGTGGCTCGTCCAGCTTGCGGCGCAGATAGCCGACGTAGACGGCGAGGTTCTTGGAGCCGGGCCCGAAGTCGTAGCCCCAGATGCGGTCGTAGATCGTCGAGTGGTCGAGCACGATGCCGGCGTTCCGCACGAGCAGCTCCAGCAGCTCGAACTCGGTGCGGGTCAGTTCCAGCTCGCGCTCGCCGCGCCAGGCCCGGCGGGCCTGCAGGTCCATACGGAGACCGGCGGCCTCGAGCTGCCGGTCGGGGACCTGGATATCGGCCCGGCCCGGCTCGGTGGTGCCACCGCTGCCGCCCGCCGCGGGGGGCACCGGGCTGGTCCGGCGCAGCAGGGCTCGCAGCCGGGCGAAGACCTCTTCCACGTCGAACGGCTTGACCACGTAGTCGTCGGCGCCGGCGTCCAGGCCGGCGATGCGGTCGGCGGTCTCCACGAGCGCGGTGAGCATGAGGATCGGGGTGCGGTCGCCCTCGGCGCGCAGCACCCGGCAAACCTGCAGGCCGTCGATGCCCGGCATCATCACGTCGAGCACGAGGATGTCCGGCGGGGTCCGGTGCGCCTGGGCCAGCGCCTCGATGCCGTCGGCGACCGCCGTCACCTCGTACCCCTCCAGCGTCAGGGCACGCTCCAGGGCGTGACGGATGGCACGGTCGTCTTCGGCGAGCAGCACAGTCTGGGGCACGCCTCCAGTCTGCCAAGGCCGCCGGCGGACCGGCCGGGGCGAGCGGGCCTACGATCACCCTTTTTACCGCCCTCTCACCGTCACCCGGACACCCCGCCCATGACCCCCGGTCCCGGCCGGCCGCGTTCTCGGGTCGGCCGGGTGGTGGCCGTGTCGGGCGGGTGGGCGAGCGTCAGCGCCGCAACGCGGCCAGCTGCTCGGCGAAGGGCACGACAACGGGCTCACCGGCCCGGACCGTCAGCGGCATCAGAGAGGCCAGCTCCGCCGCCGCCCGCTCGATCCGCTCCGCCAGCCCCTCCGCGCCCCAGTCCTCGGAGGCCGCGTACACGGCCGTAGGGACCACCACGGCCCGCAGATACGCGAACAACGGCCGCAGCGCGTGCTCCAGCACCAGCGAGTGCCGGCCCGTACCCCCGGTGGCCGCGATCAGCACCGGTTTCCCGGCCAGCGCGTCCTTGTCCAGCACATCGAAGAACGACTTGAACAGCCCGCTGTACGACGCGCTGAACACCGGCGTGACGACGATCAGCCCGTCGGCCCCCGCCACCGCGTCCTGCGCGGCGGCCAGGGCCTTCCCGGCGAACCCGTTGGTGAAGTTGTGCGCGATCTCGACCGCGAGGTCGCGCAGCTCGACCACCTGGATGTCCGCCGGTGTGCGCCGGTCCACCGCGGCGGCCAGCCGGTCGGCCAGCAGCCGGGTGGAGGACGGGACGCTCAGTCCCGCCGATACGACGACGAGCTTCATACGGTGGTCGCCTCCTTCGCGGCGAGCAGGGACTGGTGGGTCGGGGCCTGCGGCACATCCGCCGGGCGCCCCTTCGCGAACTCCTCGCGCAGCACCGGTACGACCTCCTCGCCGAGCAGGTCGAGCTGTTCCAGCACGGTCTTCAGCGGCAGCCCCGCGTGGTCCATCAGGAACAGCTGGCGCTGGTAGTCACCGGCGTACTCGCGGAAGGCCAGCGTCTTCTCGATGACCTGCTGCGGGGAACCGACCGTCAGCGGGGTCTGCTCGCTGAAGTCCTCCAGCGAGGGCCCGTGGCCGTACACCGGCGCGTTGTCGAAGTACGGCCGGAACTCCCGCACCGCGTCCTGCGAGTCGCGGCGCATGAACACCTGACCGCCCAGTCCGACGATCGCCTGCTCGGGGGTGCCGTGCCCGTAGTGGGCGTACCGGGTCCGGTAGTACTCGACCATCCGCCTGGTGTGGTCGGCGGGCCAGAAGATGTTGTTGTGGAAGAAGCCGTCGCCGTAGTACGCGGCCTGCTCGGCGATCTCCGGCGAGCGGATGGAGCCGTGCCAGACGAACGGCGGTACGTCGTCCAGCGGGCGGGGCGTCGAGGTGAACCCCTGCAGCGGCGTCCGGTACTTGCCCTCCCAGTCGACGGTGTCCTCGCGCCACAGGCGGCGCAGCAGGGCGTAGTTCTCGACGGCGAGGTCGATGCCGTCGCGGATGTCCTTGCCGAACCAGGGGTAGACCGGCCCGGTGTTGCCGCGGCCCATCATCAGGTCGACGCGCCCGTCGGCCAGGTGCTGCAGCATCGCGAAGTCCTCCGCGATCTTCACCGGGTCGTTGGTGGTGATCAGGGTGGTGGAGGTGGAGAGGATCAGCCGCTCCGTCCGCGCCGCTATGTAGCCGAGCATGGTCGTCGGGGAGGACGGCACGAACGGCGGGTTGTGGTGCTCACCGGTCGCGAAGACGTCCAGCCCGACCTCCTCGGCCTTCAGCGCGATGGCGACCATGGCCTTGATCCGCTCGCGCTCGGTCGGAGTACGCCCCGTGGTGGGGTCCGGCGTGACATCGCCGACCGTGAAGATCCCGAACTGCATGGTCGCTCACCCTCCAGGTTGTTGACGATTCAACTATACCCGCCAACGGCCACCCACCCCTGGTTATTCCGGCCCCTACGCCCTGCCGAAAGCGGCCCCAGGGACCGACGACTCCGACCCGCCGGCCGGGGGAAGCCGCACCCCGCACCCCGGACCCGGCGACCCCGTCCCCTCAGGGCACCAGCACCACTCGCCCGCGCACCCCGCCCTCGGTCAGCCGGGCGTGTGCCTTGGCCGCGTCCTGCAGGGCGAAGGTCTCGGCCACCCTCAGGGTCAGCGCTCCCTCGTCCACGAGCCGGGCCAGCTCCGCCAGCCGCGCCCCGTCGGCGCTCACCTCCACGGCCGTGGTCCGCACCCCGCGCACGGAGGCGGGCTGCCCGCCGGGCCGGGCGCTGACGAAGACTCCTCCGTCCCGCACCCACTCCAGGGCCGGTGCCCCGAGCAGCGCCACGTCCAGCACCGCGTCCACGCTCCCCGGCCGGACTCCCTCGGCCGTGAACTGCGCGGCCCCCAGCGACCGCACCAGCTCCTCGTCGGCCGCCCGGGCGTGCCCGGTGACCACGAACCCCCGGCGCACGGCCAGCTGCACCGCGAATCCGCCGACCGCGCCCGCCGCACCGGTCACCGCCAGCGACGCGCCGGGCTCCAGCGCCAGCAGGTCGAGGGCCTGGGCGGCGGTCAGCCCGTTCAGCGGCAGGGTGCCCGCGTGCACCGCGTCCACCGTGGCCGGCGCCTTGGCCACCGCGTCCGCGGCCACGACGACGTACTCGGCGTGCGCTCCCAGCGGATCGGCCACCCCCGGCACCAGCGCGACCACCTCGTCACCCACCTGCCAGGCGGCGGCCACACCCACCGCGTCCACCGTCCCGGCGACGTCCCAGCCGAGCCCGAGCGTCTTTCCCGCCCCGCCGAAGACACCGGCCCGCACCAGCAGGTCCACCGGGTTCAGCGCACCGGCCGCGACCTTGATCCGCACCTGCCCCGCCGGCTCCGGCACCGCCACCTCGGCGATCTCCACGACCTCCGGACCACCGAACGTCCGCACCACAGCAGCACGCATGCCAATTCTCCCCGCACTCACGGAATTTGGTTGGATTCAGCCGGTTTCCCGGCCGCAGCACCAACCCTAGGAGAGCTACTATCCAGGGGTAAGTAGTTACCTGAGAGTGCGTTGGTGACCCGGAGGAGAGAGCCCATGGCGACCATGACCGCCGCCGAGCGACGCGAACAGGCCCGCGCCGACTACGACGCGTTCCTGCGCAGCTGCCCCACCAACCAGCTCCTCGGCCGGCTCAGCGACAAGTGGGTCAGCCTGGTCGTCGCCGCCCTGGCCGCCGGCCCCCTGCGCTACAGCGACCTCGGCCGCAGGATCGCCGGTGTCAGCCCCAAGATGCTCACCCAGACCCTGCGCGCCCTGGAGCGGGACGGCATCATCAGCCGCACGGTCACCCCGTCCGTCCCGGTCCGCGTCGACTACGAACTCACCCCGCTGGGCGGCAGCCTCGCCTGCCTGCTGACCGCGGTGAAGGACTGGGCGGAGAACCACTTCGACGAGGTACGCGCGGCCCGCGAACGCTACGACGAGGAGAACCCCGCCTGACCCGGCGGCTCAGAAGGCGTACTCGTCCCCGGTGGCCAGGACGAGCACCGTCAGCCGGTCGTTCGTCCGGTCCTTGTCCACGGCGCCCCCGCTCCACGCCGTGTCCAGTTCCAGCGTCACCTCCGACGGCCGCTCCCGCAGCCGTACCGGCACGCGCAGCTGCTCCCCCGCCGCGTCCGCGGCCAGCGCCCCGGTCCCGCACAGCACCGTCCGCTCGTCCTCGCGGACGCACCGGGCGGGCAACTGCTGCCCGTCCGCCAGCGCCACCGACCAGCGCAGCCGCACCGTGGCGTCGGCAAGGGCGGCGGGTCCGTCGTCGCGCGGGGTCAGCCGTACCTCCACCTGGTCCCCGGTCATCACCGCGGTCCCGTGAAAGGTCAGGTCGGCCTCCGGCACGGGATCGGCCACCGCGATTCCCGGCACCACCATCGCACCAGCGCACACCCCGGACAACACCCACGCCCGCATCGGCACGCCCCTCATCACGCCACCCACTGCGCCCACGGCTCCCACTCCTCACCACTCCTGGCCACCGCACGCTCGCGCCGGCACTCCGCTCCCGCTCGCCGTACGGATGTATGCCACGCGAGCCGCGCACCAGGCGCCGTCCAACAGGTGACCCGCCCCCGCGTGCCAGGCTGCCCCCATGCAGATCCTCCGCTCCGCCGCCCTGTTCGTCGTCGCCGCGCTGTTCGAGATCGGCGGCGCCTGGCTGGTCTGGCAGGGCGTACGCGAGCACCGCGGCTGGTTGTGGATCACCGGCGGTGTCCTCGCGCTCGGCGCGTACGGCTTCGTCGCCACCTTCCAGCCGGACGCCCACTTCGGCCGCATCCTCGCCGCCTACGGCGGGATCTTCGTGGCCGGCTCGATCCTGTGGGGCGTGCTCGCCGACGGCTTCCGCCCCGACCGCTGGGACATCGCCGGAGCGCTGATCTGCCTGGCCGGCATGGCCGTGATCATGTGGGCGCCGAGGAACGGCGCCTGAGGCTCGCCTACGCTGGACGGAACCGACCGCGCACCGAGCCCAGGAGCAGCCCATGGCCACCGCAGCCCCGTCCGCCGCCTCCCGCATCGCCGTCGTCACCGGTGCGAGCAGCGGCATCGGCGCCGCCACGGCCCGGCAGCTCGCCGAGGCCGGTTACCGCGTCGTCCTCACCGCCCGCCGCAAGGACCGCATCGAGGCACTGGCCGAGGAGCTGACGAAGGCGGGTCACTCGGCGGTGGCGTACCAGCTGGACGTGACGGACCGCGCGGCCGTGGACGAGTTCGCGACCGCCTTCCAGACGATCGGCGTCCTGGTCAACAACGCGGGCGGGGCTCTCGGCGCGGACCCGGTGGCCACCGGCGACCCGGCGGACTGGCGCACGATGTACGAGACGAACGTCATCGGCACCTTGAACCTCACCCAGGCGCTGCTCCCCAAGCTGGTCGCGAGCGGCGACGGCGTGGTCGTCGTGGTGTCCTCCACCGCCGGCCACGGCACCTACGAGGGCGGCGGGGGCTATGTGGCCGCCAAGCACGGCGCACACGTGCTCGCCGAGACCCTCCGCCTGGAGATCGTCGGCAGGCCGGTCCGGGTCATCGAGATCGCGCCCGGCATGGTCAAGACGGACGAGTTCGCGCTGACCCGCTTCGGCGGCGACACGGAGAAGGCGGCCAAGGTCTACGCGGGCGTCGCCGAGCCCCTCAGCGCCGACGACGTGGCCGAGACGATCACCTGGGCGGTCACCCGCCCCAGCCATGTCAACATCGACCTCCTGGTCGTCCGCCCCCGCGCCCAGGCGTCCAACACCAAGGTCCACCGGGAGCAGTGATGCCCGACGACGGCTCCCTGGAGAAACGCCGCCTGGCCCAGGAGACGAAGGACGAGCGCCAGGTCTGGTACTTCCTGGCCTACTTCCTCTTCGGCATCCACTTCATGGCTTTCGTCATGATCTACGCGGTCCGGCACGCGAAGTAGGGCGAGCCGGTACGGTTCCGGCCCGCCCTGACGGGGTGGAAGGCGTCGTCAGCCCTTCACGCAGACGACCTGCTTCAGCTTCGCCACGACCTCGACCAGGTCCCGCTGCTGGTCGATGACCTGGTCGATCGACTTGTAGGCGCCCGGGATCTCGTCCACGACACCGGAGTCCTTACGGCACTCCACGCCCCGCGTCTGCTCCTCCAGGTCCTTCGTCGAGAAACGCCGCTTGGCCGCGTTCCGGCTCATCCGCCGACCGGCGCCGTGCGAGGCCGAGTTGAAGGACTTCTCGTTGCCGAGGCCCTTCACGATGTACGAGCCCGTGCCCATCGAACCCGGGATGATCCCGTACTCGCCGGAGCCGGCCCGGATCGCGCCCTTGCGGGTCACGAGCAGGTCCATGCTCTCGTACCGCTCCTCCGCCACGTAGTTGTGGTGGCAGGAGATCTCCGGCTCGAAGGTCGGCCTGGCCTTCTTGAACTCCTTGCGGATCACGTCCTTCAGGAGCGCCATCATGATCGCGCGGTTGTGCTTGGCGTATTCCTGCGCCCAGAACAGGTCGTTGCGGTAAGCCGCCATCTGCGGGGTGTCCGCGACGAAGACCGCGAGGTCGCGGTCGACCAGGCCCTGGTTGTGCGGGAGCTTCTGGGCCACGCCGATGTGGTGCTCGGCGAGTTCCTTGCCGATGTTCCGGGAACCGGAGTGGAGCATCAACCAGACGGAACCGTCCGTATCCGTGCACACCTCGACAAAGTGATTCCCGCCTCCGAGCGTTCCCATCTGCTTCGAGGCACGTTCCTGACGGAACCTGACCGATTCGGCGACGCCATCGAACCGCCGCCAGAACTCGTCCCACCCCCCGGTGGCCAGCCCGTGGAACTGTCCCGGCTCGACGGGATCCTCATGCATCCCCCGTCCCACCGGAATCGCCTGCTCGATCTTCGAGCGCAGCCGGGACAGGTCGCCCGGCAGGTCGTTCGCCGTCAGGGACGTCTTCACCGCAGACATACCGCAGCCGATGTCCACGCCCACCGCGGCCGGGCACACAGCCCCCCGCATCGCGATGACCGACCCGACTGTCGCGCCCTTTCCGTAGTGGACGTCCGGCATCACGGCCAGGCCCTTGATCCACGGCAGGGTGGCCACGTTCTGGAGCTGGCGCAGGGCCACGTCCTCGACCGCCGCGGGGTCCGTCCACATCCGGATCGGGACCTTCGCACCCGGCATCTCCACGTACGACATACGTTCCTCATTCCCCCGACAAAGGCAACAAAAGGCTTGGAAGCAACAAAACGCAAAAGCAGCGGCCAGGCCCATGAAAAGGGACGAGGGACCGGCGTCCACGGCGGTGCGTGCGATACACATTGTCTCCAGGGGGCGCCCCGCCGCGGCAAGCGAATAACCAGCGGGGACACTGGAGCACCGAGCGATCGACCAGCGTCGGATCGCACACCGTCGAGAGGAGCCCGACCGTGCAGCGCAAGGCGTACGTACCCGGCACCGCCGCCCTCCTCGCGGCGCTGCTGGCCGGCTGCACGAGCGGCTCCGGGGGCGACAGCCCGACCGACGACGCCAACCCGGGCGACTCCGGGACGACCGTGGCCACCGCCCAGCCCGGCAAGTACCGCACCCTGCCCGAGCCCTGCCGCGCGGTCGGCAACGACACGCTCGACTCGCTGCTGCCCGGCATCACGCAGATCACCGACCCGAGCCAGCGGGACAAGGCCTACCAGGGCGAGGCCCTGCTCACCTACGACACCGACCGCAAGGTCGGCTGCCACTGGAAGGTGGAGTCGGCCGCCGCCACCGACCGCCTCTCGGTCGACTTCGAGCGCGTGGTGTCGTACGACAACGCGGTCAGCGACGACGACCAGGCGCGGAAGCTGTTCCAGGAGAAGCAGACGGCCGCCGATCTGCCGGATCCGGCCAGCGGCTCGGCGACGGCGGGCACCTCGACCGCCACCCCGTCGCCCACGGCCTCCACGAGCGACCGGGCGACCCCCTCGGGCACCCCGTCCGGTTCGGCCTCCGACTCCGCTTCCGAGCCCTCCTCCGACCCCTCCTCCGACCCCTCCTCCGGGTCCTCCGGTGACACCCCCACCGGTCTGCAGCCGCGCACGCTCCCCGATCTCGGTGACGAGGCGTACCTCGACGACGAGCCGAGCACCTCCGGCTCGACGGCCGAACAGCGGACGGTGACTGTGGTGTTCCGCACGTCCAACGTCGTCGTCACCATCCAGTACGAGGAGCAGCCGACGGCCATGGGAACGGTCCCGGCCAGCAAGGAAATGCAGGACAGGGCCCGTGAGCTGGCCTCTCAACTGGCCGACGCGCTGGGCGGTTGACGGCCGCGGCGGCGCCACCCGGCCCCGCACGCGAAGCAGTCGAACGGAAACCGCACAGCTCCCTCACCGCGTACCGTGGGGCCCCGCAGGAACCCGCACGAACACCGAGCGTCATGAGTGAAGGAACCATGCAGCGAGCAGCCCAGCGAGACGACCGTGCCCAGACTGACCAGCGAGCCAAGCGCCTTCGCCGCGCTCTTGTCTGCGCGGCAGCCGTCCCCGCGGTACTGATCACCGCGGCCTGCTCCTCGGACTCGGGCGACTCCAAGGCCAAGGGCGGCGACGGCGCTTCCGCCCAGCAGTCCGCGGGCAGTTCCACGGAGCCCTCCGCCAGCGCGTCCCCGACCGTGCAGGCGGCCGCGTACAAGAGGCTCCCGGATTCTTGTGCGGTGCTGCCGAAGAAGACCCTGACCGATCTGGTGCCCAAGGGCGCGAAGGCGGGCAAGAAGGGCAGCTCGGACGACCCGTCGGCCCGTTCCTCGTGTGCCTGGAGCAGCCTGGACAACAACGGCGTCAAGGGTTCCCAGTTCCGCTGGCTGAACGTCTCCCTGCTCCGCTTCGAGTCGGACACCGCGCGGGGCTCCGGTGACGCGCAGGCGCACGCGTACTACACCCGGCAGCTCAAGGACGCCCAGGCGGTGGAGGGCGCCAAGAACACCAAGGTGGTCCCGCTGTCCGGTACGGGCGCGGAGGCGACGGCGGTGCGCTTCGACCTGAAGAAGAAGGAAGGCCTCTTCAAGCAGCAGACCGTCCTGGCCCGGGTCGAGAACGTCGTCGTCACCCTCGACTACAACGGCGCCGGCCTGGCGGGCGAGAAGACCCCGGACGCCGACGACCTGACGAAGGCCGCGGAGAAGGCGCTCAAGGACGCGGTCGCGTCCGTGGCGGCGGCCAACGGTGAAGGTCCTGCGCAGAGTTCGGCCCCGGCGGCTCCCGCGTCCCCCTCCGCGCCGGCCTCGAAGTCGCCGTCCAAGTCGCCGTCCAGGGCCCCCTCCTCCAGCGCGTCCCCGTCCAAGTCGGCCGCCGGGAAGAACTGACCAGGAGGGCCGTAAGGCCTGACCGGCAGCACGTCCACCGCACACGTGTGCCACTCTGTTGCGCGCAACAACACGCAAGGGGAGGGGAGTACGAGTGGCCGCGCCACTGCAGCTGACTCGAATGCACCGCGTTCTCATCGGCGTGGTCGTGTCCGGTGCGTTGATCATCGCCGGCATCGGCTTCGCCGGTTCATACGCGGCCGTCCGCGAGCTGGCCGTCAAGAAGGGCTTCGGGAACTTCTCCTACGTGTTCCCGGTGGGCATCGACGCGGGCATCTGTGTCCTGCTGGCCCTGGATCTGCTGCTGACCTGGATCCGCATCCCCTTCCCGCTGCTCCGCCAGACGGCGTGGCTCCTGACGGCGGCGACGATCGCCTTCAACGGCGCCGCCGCCTGGCCGGACCCGCTGGGCGTGGGCATGCACGCGGTGATCCCGATCCTGTTCGTGGTCTCCGTGGAGGCGGCCCGCCACGCCGTCGGCCGGATCGCGGACATCACGGCCGACAAGCACATGGAGGGGGTGCGCCTGACGCGCTGGCTGCTCTCCCCGCTCCCGACCTTCCTCCTCTGGCGCCGCATGAAGCTGTGGGAGCTGCGCTCCTACGACCAGGTCATCAAGCTGGAGCAGGAACGTCTCGTCTACCAGGCGCGGCTGCGTTCCCGCTTCGGCCGGGCATGGCGCCGCAAGGCTCCCGTGGAGTCCCTGATGCCCCTGCGCCTCGCCCGCTACGGCGTCCCCCTGGGGGAAACGGCCCCGGCCGGGCTGGCGGCGGCGGGCATCGAGCCGGTCCTGCTGCCGCCGGCACCGCAGCCGCAGCTGGCGGCCGCCCATGCCTCCCCCGCCGCCGCGGGCAGTCGTGCCGCCGGGGATGCGCCCGGCCCCCGGCAGGCGGCGCGCCCCGGCGACCAGCGCCCCGAACCGCCCGTGGACGAGCAGAGCCCCTGGTTCCAGGCCCAGCGCGAGATCGAGTACCACGGCGGCTACGACCCCACCTACGAACCGCCCCCCGAGCCTCAGTACGAACCCGAGGAGCAGTACGAGGACTGGTACGAGGATCAGCCCCCGGAGCAGTTCCAGCAGCCCTCTGCCGAGGAGACCGGCAGCTTCCCCATCCCGGTGGGCCCGAACCGCACCCGGGAGCTGGGCGAGGGCGGCGGCACCCCGGAGCCGGAGCCGACCGAGGAGGACTTCTACCTGGTCTTCCGCAAGTCGATCGACGGCAGCTATCCCACCTCGGCCCAGTTCAGGGACGACGTCGAGGCGACCTTCGGTATCGCTCTTCCCCCACGGGAGTCCGACCGCATGGTCAGCCGCTTCGCCGAGCGCCACACCCGGAACCTCCAGGACGAACACATCGCGTGACGGTATGAAGAAGGGGCCCTCCGAGAAGAGGGCCCCTTTTCCGTACCGCTTACTCCCCGAGCAGGGCGCGCACCCGCTCCTGCCCCACCGCGAGCAGCAGCGTGGGCAGCCGGGGCCCGGTGTCGCGCCCCACCAGCAGGTGGTACAGCAGCGCGAAGAACGTCCGCTGGGCCGTCTTGATCTCCGGCGGCAGCTCCTTCGGCGTCGCGTCGGCGGAGAACCCGGCCTGCACCTTCGGCACGCCGTAGACCAGGTGCGTCAGCCCGTCCAGCGACCAGTGCTCGGCGAGCCCGTCGAGCAGCAGGCGTACCGACTGCCGGGACGCCTCGTCGAGGGACTTCAGCAGTTCGGCGTCGGGCTCGTCGCGGACGATCGTGCGCTGGTCGGCGGGGACCTGGGTGTTGATCCACGCCTCGGCCCTGTCGTACCGCGGGCGGACCTCGTCCAGCGACGCCAGCGGCTGCTCCGGGTCCAGCTCGGAAAGGATGCGCAGGGCCTGGTCCTCGTGCCCGGCGGTGATGTCGGCGACGGACGCGAGCGTGCGGTACGGCAGCGGGCGCGGCGTCCGCGGCAGCTCACCGGCGGCGGTGCCGACGGCACGCGTGTACGCGGCCACGTCCGCCGGCAGGGCGGAGCCGTCCGTGACCTTCGCCGCCAGCTTGTCCCACTCGTCGTAGAGCCGCTGGATCTCCTGGTCGAAGGCGATCTTGAAGGACTGGTTGGGCCTGCGCCGGGCGTACAGCCAGCGCAGCAGCTGCGGCTCCATGATCTTCAGCGCGTCGCCCGGGGTGGGCACGCCGCCGCGGGAGGACGACATCTTCGCCATGCCGGAGATGCCGACGAAGGCGTACATCGGGCCGATCGGCTGCTTGCCACCGAAGATGGCGACGATCTGGCCGCCGACCTGGAAGGAGGACCCCGGGGAGGAGTGGTCGACACCGCTCGGCTCGAAGATCACACCCTCGTACGCCCACCGCATCGGCCAGTCGACCTTCCAGACCAGCTTGCCGCGATTGAACTCGCTGAGCCGGACGGTCTCGGCGAAGCCGCAGGCGGTGCAGGTGTACGCCAGCTCGGTGGTGTCGTCGTCGTAGGAGGTGACCGTCGTCAGGTCCTTGCCGCAGTCGCCGCAGTACGGCTTGTACGGGAAGTACCCGGCGGAGCCGGAGCTGCCGTCGTCCTCGGACGCGGCGCCCGAGCCCTCCTCGGCCTCCAGCTCGGCCTCGTCGACCGCCTTCTGCTGCTGCTTCTTGGCCGGCTTCGGCTTGGTCCGGTACTGGTCGAGGATCGCGTCGATGTCGCCCCGGTGCCGCATCGCGTGCAGGATCTGCTCGCGGTAGGCACCGGAGGTGTACTGCTCCGTCTGGCTGATCCCGTCGAACTCGACGCCCAGCCCGGCCAGCGACTCGATCATCGCGGCCCTGAAGTGCTCGGCCCAGTTCGGGTGCGCGGAGCCCTTCGGGGCCGGCACCGAGGTCAGGGGCTTGCCGATGTGCTCCGCCCACGACTCGTCGACGCCCGCGACGCCCGCCGGCACCTTCCGGTACCGGTCGTAGTCGTCCCAGGAGATCAGGTGGCGGACCTGGT
This sequence comes from Streptomyces sp. NPDC045022, assembly GCF_056432605.1. Classification (NCBI taxonomy): domain Bacteria; kingdom Bacillati; phylum Actinomycetota; class Actinomycetes; order Kitasatosporales; family Streptomycetaceae; genus Streptomyces; species Streptomyces sp. NPDC045022. The sequence goes on along the minus strand of NZ_JBWKIR010000005.1, from coordinate 28,113 downwards.
GTCCGCGACGGCGGATCTCGTCGGCGACGAGGTGCGGGGTCATGACCTCGCGGAGGTTGCCGAGGTGGATCGGGCCCGAGGGGGAGAGGCCGGACGCGACCACGACCGGTTTGCCCGGGGCACGGCGCTCCGACTCTTCGATGACCTCATCCGCGAAACGGGAGACCCAGTCGGTGGTCTCGGTGCTCTGAGCCACGATCGGCACGTCCTTCTTTCTGAACGGGTGACACCCCATTGTCACAGACCGCCTTGCGACCGGGAAAACCGCTTTACCCCCCATGGGATACTGACGGGGACTGTCCATCCCCACGAGGAGAACGGCACCCCTTCCTATGGCCTCGGTCACGTCCCTCAGCGACTCCGTCCAGCAGCACCTCGCGTCCGCCCTCTCGGCCATCCTGCCGGAGGCCGCCGACGCCGACCCGCTGCTGCGACGTAGCGACCGGGCGGACTTCCAGGCCAACGGGATCCTGGCGCTCGCCAAGAAGGCGAAGGCGAACCCACGGGAGCTGGCGGCCCAGGTCGTCTCCCAGGTGGTGACGGGTGACGTGATCAAGGACGTCGAGGTCTCCGGCCCCGGCTTCCTCAACATCACGATCGCGGACAAGGCGATCACCGGGAACCTGGCCGCGCGGTACGCGGACGAGACGGGCCGCCTCGGCGTGCCGACCGCCGCGAACCCCGGTACGACGGTGATCGACTACGCGCAGCCGAACGTGGCGAAGGAGATGCACGTCGGCCATCTGCGCTCCGCGGTGATCGGCGACTCGGTGGTCCAGCTCCTCGAGTTCACCGGCGAGAACGTGATCCGCCGCCACCACATCGGCGACTGGGGCACCCAGTTCGGCATGCTGATCCAGTACCTGGACGAGCACCCGCACGAACTGGACCACAAGGACGCCCAGGTGACCGGCGAGGAGGCGATGTCGAACCTCGACCGCCTCTACAAGGCCGCCCGCAAGTTCTTCGACTCCGACGAGGAGTTCAAGACGCGGGCCCGCCGCCGGGTGGTCGACCTCCAGGCCGGTGACCCGCACACGCTCGCCATCTGGCAGAAGTTCGTGGACGAGTCGAAGATCTACTTCTTCTCCGTCTTCGAGAAGCTGGACATGGAGATCCGGGACGCGGACATCGTCGGCGAGTCGGGTTACAACGACATGCTGGCGGAGACCTGCCGCCTCCTCGAGGAGTCGGGCGTGGCGGTCCGCTCCGAGGGCGCCCTCTGTGTCTTCTTCGAGGACATCAAGGGCCCGGACGGCAATCCGGTCCCGCTGATCGTGCAGAAGTCGGACGGCGGCTACGGCTATGCGGCCACCGACCTCTCCGCGATCCGCGACCGCGTCTTCAACCTCAAGGCGAACACCCTGCTGTACGTGGTGGACGCCCGCCAGGCGCTGCACTTCAGGATGGTCTTCGAGACCGCGCGCCGGGCCGGCTGGCTGAACGACGACGTGACGGCTGTCCAGCTGGCCTTCGGCACGGTCCTCGGCAAGGACGGCAAGCCGTTCAAGACGCGTGAGGGCGAGACGGTCCGCCTGGTCGACCTCCTCGACGAGGCGATCGAGCGTGCCGCCGCGGTCGTACGGGAGAAGGCGCAGGACCTCTCCGAGGAGGAGATCGCCGAGCGGGGCGCCCAGGTGGGCATCGGCGCGGTGAAGTACGCGGACCTGTCGACGTCGGCGAACCGGGACTACAAGTTCGACCTGGACCAGATGGTCTCGCTCAACGGCGACACGAGCGTGTACCTCCAGTACGCGTACGCCCGTATCCAGTCCATCCTGCGCAAGGCCGGCGAGGTGCACCCGGCCGCGCACCCGGAGCTGGAACTGGCGGACGCGGAGCGGGCGCTGGGCCTGCACGCGGACGCGTTCGCGGAGACGGTGCGGGAGGCGGCGGCGGAGCACGCCCCGCACAAGCTGGCCGCGTACCTGTACCAGCTGGCGTCCCTCTACACGACGTTCTACGACAAGTGCCCGGTCCTGAAGGCGCAGACGCCGGAGCAGGTGGAGAACCGTCTGTTCCTGTGTGACGTGACGGCCCGCACGCTGCACCGGGGCATGGCCCTGCTGGGCATCCGGACCCCCGAGAAGCTCTGACCGCAGCCTGTCCGGTCTGTGGAGACCCCTCTCCACGGACCGGGAGGCAGCCCGATGCTCACCGCACTCTGATGAACATCGCACCGGTGGGGGCGCCCTGCGGCCGCCGAGGACCACGGTCCGGCAGCACCGGGGGGCCCGCTGAGCAGCGAAGTTCTCCGCGGTACCGGGCGAAGGGTTGATAAGCCATAACTCGGACGGCCATTCCCGCGTTTCACCGGGTGCGGGTGAGTGCCCGCCATGTCTGAGAGGCAGGGACCTATGAGACGGGTTACCCGAAACAGTGTGCTTGCCATCGCCGCCGCTTCGGGCGCGATGGCTGTGGCAGGTCCGGTGCACGCCGACTCCGCAGCGGACGGTGCCGCGGTCGGCTCACCCGGCGTGATCTCCGGTAACACGGTGCAAGTACCGGTGCACATCCCGGTGAACGTGTGCGGGAACACCATGAACGTGGCAGGGCTTCTCAACCCTGCCACGGGAAACAGCTGCGCCAACAAGGGCGGCGGCGGGTCGGGGAACGACCAGTCCACGGCGCCGGGTCAGGCCACGGCCGAGGCCCGCACGCAGGACTCGCCGGGCGTCGTCTCGGGGAACGGCATCCAGTTGCCGGTGGATGTGCCGGTGAACGTCAGCGGCAACTCCGCCGACGTCGTGGGCATCGGCAACCCCGCCTTCGACAACACGTCCACGAACGCCTCGACGGACGTTCCTGACGCGCCCCAGCCGACACCGCCCACACGGGTCACTCCGCCGGACCGCACCGTGCCGCCGGCCCGGCCGCAGCCGCACACCCAGCCCCCGCGGCGCACGACGCCGAAGCCGGCGCCTGCCGTCGTGCGGCAGCCGACCCAGGGCACACTCGCCCACACCGGCACGGACAGCACCGTGACGGCCATGGCCGCGAGTGTGGCGTCGCTCCTCGGCGGGACGATGCTGTACCGGCGATTCGGTTCGAGGACGCCCCGCCGCCAGGGCTGAACCGAAGCGCGCGAACACGGCCTCGCCGGACAGCTCCACGTCCGGCGGGGCCGTACCCCGTCAGCCGACCGCGGGGGCCCCTCACTCCGGGGGCGTCGCGCCGTCCGCGTTGTGCTCGTGGACAGCCCGGACACGGCGCAGCAGGGCCTGCCGTACCGACTCCGGCGCGAGGACCCGCAACGGGGTCGCCAGGCCGAGGAGGTACCGGGCGAGCCCGTCCGCGTCGGGGCCGCCGATGTCGACGAGCGTGGCGTCCGGGCCGTCGGGGCGGTGCGTGCCGACGGTCGCCGGGACCAGCCGTAGCGACCGGTCCATCGGCAGCGGCAGGCGGATGGTGGCGTACAGCGGGTAGGGGCCGTTCGCGATGTTGCGGGAGACCAGCAGCGCCGGATCGGGCGGGTCGGTGATCTCCACCGGGTGCCCGGTCGGCCGGAGCCGCTCGACCCGGTCCGCACGGAACGTCCGCCACTGCCCCCGGGCCACGTCACGCGCGACGAAGTACCAGCGCCGTCCGGTGTGGACGAGACGGTACGGATCGACGTCCCGGACCGTGACTCTGCCCTGTCCGTCGCAGTACGACAGACGGGCCCGCTCTCCGCGCCGGCAGGCGGCGGCCAGTTCCAGCAGCAGGCCGGACCGGATCTGCGGCTCCTCGGGCCCAGGGAGGCGTACGAAGGCGTCGTCCCACTCCCCCAGCTGGTCCGCGATCCGCCGGGGCAGCACCTGGCGCAGCTTCAGGAGCGCGGACAGGGCGGCCTGGTCGCCGCCGAGCGCGCCGCTCAGCGCCGCCTCGCGCAGCCCGACCGCCACGGCGAGGGCCTCCTCGTCATCGAGGATCAGCGGGGGCACCCGGGAGCCGGCACGGAGGCGGTAACCACCCCAGGGCCCCGGGTCGGAGTCGACGCGGTAGCCGAGTTCCCGGAGCCTGGCGATGTCCCGCCGGACCGTGCGGTCGGTGACCTCCATGCGCTCGGCCAGTTCCGCGCAGGTCCAGGACGGCCGGGAGGACAGCAGGGACAGCAGCCGCAGCAGGCGGGCGGACGCGCTGATCACAGGTCGAAGTCTGCCATGACCAGGACCGGAACTGTCCTGGTCGTGTCCTAGCGTCGTCCTCATGAGCACAGAGACCACTTCCGCACCCGCGTTCCGCTACGCCGCCGTCACCTTCGACTGCGCCGATCCCGCCGAACTGGCCCGCTTCTACGGCGAGTTGCTCGGCTTCCCGGTTCTCTTCTCCACCGACGACTTCGTCCTGCTCGGCCAGGAGGGCACGGCCGGCCTCGGCTTCAACCGGCTGGCCGACTACCGCCCGCCCACCTGGCCGGACCCCGCCCGGGAGAAGCAGGCCCACATCGAGCTGGGCGTCGACGACCTGGAGGCCGCGGAGGCCCGGCTGCTGGCCCTGGGCGCCAAGAAGCCCGAGTTCCAACCGGCCCCGGACCGCTGGCGGGTCCTCCTGGACCCCGCGGGCCACCCCTTCTGCATCACGACCCTCGTCTGATCCCCCACCCCCTCTCCCGCGGTGATCGGCAGGTTCGTTCGGTGTCAGTGGGTGCCCCTAGAGTCGCGTCATGGCGACTCTTCCCAATGTGCTGCCGGCGCTGGTGGCTGACCCGAGCGGGCGTTCCGCCGGGCTTCAACTCCCGCCCGGGCGGCTGATCGACGCGACGATCGACGGTCCGTGGCCGGAGCCACTGCTGTGGCATGCCGGCGGTCCGGCCGCACCCGGGCACTGGGCGGCCCTGGGCGTACCGGCCCGCCGGGCGGGCCTGCTGCCGGTGCTCGTCGACGTGGGCGGCACCCAGGGTGGCCCCGAGGACTGGCGGCTGCGGCCCGGGCGCACCTCGTACCCCGGTGACCACGACGCCGAGGAGGTGCTCGCGGAGTACTGGGAGGACGAGGCCCCTGAGGGGGAGGAGGAGGGGGAGGCGACCGGGCTCGACGGCGAACTGGCCGAGCTGTTGGCGCCGTTCGGCGCCGACTGGCCCGGCCTCGCGCCCGCCGGCTCCCTCGTCGTCGACCCCGACACCTGTGCCGCCCGGCTGGCCGACTCGCTCGCCGACGGCTCCCCCACCCGGTCGGCGGGCGGGCCGCGCCTGGCCCTGGTGCCGGCCCGGCGCTCTGCCGACATCCCCGCCGCCCTCGGCTGGTCCGGCCCGCTCAACCACGAGAACGACGTGGCCCGCCTCTGCGCGGTCCTGCGCTCCTGGGAGGACCGCTTCGGCATACGGGTCGTCTCGCTCGGCTTCGACACGCTGGTGGTGTCCGTGGCCGCCCCGCCCGCCGACCTCGCCGACGCCGAGGCGCTGGCGGCGGAGCACTTCGCGTTCTGCCCGGACAACATCGCCCAGGACGGCCCGGGCAGCCTGGGCGACTACGCCAAGGAACTCGTCGGCGAGCGGGTCTGGCACTTCTGGTGGGACTGACCGCCCCCCGTCAGCTCAGTCCCCTGCGCAGCCTCCGCAGCCCTTCACGGATCTCCTCCGGTGTCTGCGTCACGAAGCACAGGCGGAGCGTCGAGCGATCGGGCTCACCGGCGTAGAAGGGGGCGCCGGGGACGTACGCCACGTTCTGCTCCACCACCCTCGGGAGCAGGGCCGTGGTGTCGTACGTCTCCGGCAGCGTGGCCCACAGGAACATGCCGCCCTCGGGACGGGTCCACGACGTGCCCTCGGGCAGCGCCTCGGCCAGCCCGGCGAGCATCGCGTCCCGGCGTTCGCCGTACACCGCCCGCACCCGCTCGACATGCGCGTCCAGCACGTCCAGGTACCGGGCTGCCGCAAGCTGGTTGACGGTCGGGGTGTGCAGGTCCGCCGCCTGCTTGGCGACCGCGCACGCCCGGCGCAGTCCGGCGGGCGCACGCAGCCAGCCCAGACGCAGGCCGGGCGCCATCACCTTGGAGAAGGAGCCGAGGAGGGCCGTCCTGTCCTCGGCTCCGGGGAAGGACGCGATCCAGGGGACGCGCTCGCCGTCGTAGCGGAGTTCGCCGTACGGGTCGTCCTCGATGATCCACAGTCCCTGGCGGGCGGCCACGGCGGCGATCGCCTCGCGGCGCGCCGCGGGCATCGTACGGCCGGTGGGGTTCTGGAAGGTGGGCACGAGGTAGAGCAGCTTCGGGCGCTCGCGGTGGACCGCCTCCTCCAATGCCTCCGGGTCCACTCCGTGCTCGTCGCCCGGCACGGCCACCACCCGTGCTCCGGCCAGGCCGAAGACCTGAAGTGCCGCGAGATAGCAGGGGCTTTCGACCAGGACGGTGTCGCCGGGCTCGAGCAGAGCGGTCGCCAGGAGGGACAGCGCCTGCTGTGAACCGGTCGTGATCAGCAGGTCGTCGGGGCCGGTGGGCAGGCCCTCGGCGGTGACCCGGGACGCCAGCCCCGCCCGGAGCGCCGGCTCGCCCTCGGTGGTGGAGTACTGGAGCGCCTGGTCCGGCGTCCGCGCCAGCACCTCCTGGAACGCGGCCGCTATGCCGTCCCGGTCGAAGAGTTCCGGTGCCGGGAGGCCGCCCGCGAAGTTGATGACCTCGGGGCGTGCGGTCACCGCGAGGATGTCCCGCACGGGCGAACCGCCCACGCTGCGGGCGCGGGCGGCGAGCGGCGGGACGGGGGCGGCGGGCGACGCGGACGGCGCGGGCTCGGTGACGGTCATGGCACGGCTCTCCTCTGGGACGGTCGTCGTCTCGCCCGCAGCGTAAGGAATTGCATGTTGGCTACACCGATATTTCCGGGATCCGGACAGCACCGCGCCGCCGCTCAGGGCTCCGTCGTGCCCTCCTTGACCCACCCCGAGCCGCCCAGCGGGAACTCGTAGGCCGGGCGGCCGTTGTTGCCGCTCGTGCGGAACGGCCTGCCGTGGTCGTCGACCCGCAGCACGCCCTGGCGTGAGCCACTGGACCAGGCCAGTTCCAGGTACCAGCGGACGTCGTACGCGGAGGCGTCCGCCCTGATGTGGAACACCTCCGGGTCCGACTCGCTCACCTTGAACGGGAAGTCGCGGTGCCCCGCCTCGGGTACGACGGCCGGGCGGGCCGCGTCGAGGGCGACGGTGAAGGAGCGGGTCGGCACGCCACCGCCGCAGCCGACGCCCGGGTAGGCCATGACGTAGTCGTTCCAGGCGAGCGGTGCGCGCTTGGTGGCCGTCACGACCGCCAGGCTCTTCACCACCACGGTCGCCTTCCCGGTCCCCTGCACCGTGAGCGCCACCTCCTGCTTCCCGGAGGGGACGGCGCCGTGCGCGGCCACCCAGGCGGCCGCGTCGGACTCGCTCGGCGGCGGGGCGACCCGTGTCGGGGGGCGGTCGATGAGGTAACGCGCGGAGCAGGGGTAGTCCCAGTCGTACCCGCTGGCGGCGACGGTCAGCGGAGCGGGGCCGGCGGCGCCGTCCGGCGAGGCGCCGCCCTCGCCGCCCGGCTTCTTCGGGCCGCCCTCGGCCGGCGCGGGCGCGGACCCGGAGGCGGACGCGGACGCGGACGGGGATGCCGGGGACGAGGGGCTGTGACTCGGCGTCACCGAGACGTGCGGACGACCGGGGGTCCGGCCCGGCGCCTCGGCCGCTCCGGCAGGCCTGTCCTTCTCGTCGGCCGAGCCGCCCGGGGGAAGCTGCACGGCCAGCGCGACGGCCCCGAGGACGGCGGCGACGGCGACGCCGGCGACCAGGGCGGCTCGGGCACGGCGTCGCGCCCCCGGACCACCCGCCCGGGCCGGGGCGACCGCGGCCTCCGGCTTCGCGTCCACCACGGGAACGGACACCGCTGGACCGTCAGCTGACTGGACGTCCGCTGACTCGATGTCCGCTGAGTCGTCGTCCGCTGACGCACCGACCGCTTCCGCCGCTGGAGGGCTGTCGTCCGGTAACGGGACCGCTGGGACCTGAACGTCCCCCTTGCGCCCCCGCATCGCGTCCGCCAGCACCCAGCGCCGGTGCAGCTCGACGAGTTCCTCGGGAGTGGCCTTGCAGATGCGGGCCAGCCGCTCCACCGGCGCGTAGTCCGCCGGTACGGCGTCCCCGTTGACGTAGCGGTGCAGCGTCGACGTACTCGTGTGGAGCCGCTTGGCGAGCGCGCCGTAACTGAGCCCCGAACGGTCCTTCAGCTCCCGCAGCAGCGCCGCGAAAAGGGCACCCGGAGTACCTTCCGCCACCGTTTCCCCCGCCCTTCCGTTCCATTCCCCCATTCCAGGGGCGGTACGTCTCCCCAGCTCAGAGCCGGGATCGGCGTTCCACTGTCCCTGATCGTCCGCCGGATGTGGCAGACGGAACGGATCGTCCCACACGCTGTGAACAGCCCGGCAGGCCGCTCCCGACGACCGGTCGAACGGCCCGGCGATCCCACCTACTCGAAAGAGGATCCGACATGCGTACGCGCCGTATCTCCCTGCTCTCCGCCACCGGCGTGGCCCTCACCGCCCTCACGCTCACGGCATGCGGCGGAACGGGGACGAAGGACGAGGGGGCTTCGCCCGCGTCCTCCTCGACGACGGCCCCGTCCTCCACCTCCACCGTGCAGCCCGCCTCCGACAACGCCCCGGGCACGACAGGAACGGGAAGCGGCTCGGCGTCGGGCAAGAGCACCGGCTCGAACTCGGGCACGGGCTCCAACTCGGGCTCCCGCTCCGCCACGGGCTCCGGCGGAAGCGGCCCCGCCGAGACGCCCGGCTCCACCCAGGACCGCGGCCGAAAGACCGTCCTGTGCAACGGCTCCAACACCTCGGTCACCGTGCAGCCGGTGCCCAGGCCCCTCAACCACATGCTGATCACGGTCAAGAACACCGGCGGCAAGACCTGCGAGCTGACGTACTACCCGGTCCTGCGCTTCGACGAGATGCAGTGGGTACCGCAGGCGGCCGAGGCGACCCACCCCCAGGCCGTGACGAGTCTCGCGCCCGGCGAGTCCGGCTACGCGGGCGTCCTGCTGTCGGCCGCCGACGGCAGCGGCAGCGGCAGCAGGACCGCCCACAAGCTGACGGTCGGCTTCCAGGGCCGCACGCCGAACAGCAGCGGCGGCCCCGCCGCGACCCCGACCCTGCCGGCCAAGGGGGTCTACTACGACAGCTCGCTGACGGTCACCTACTGGCAGCAGAACGCCGACGACGCGCTCAGCTGGTGACACCGGGCGGCGCTCAGCGCAGCTTCTGCGCCACCTCGGTCGCCCAGTACGTGAGGATGTTCCGCGCCCCGGCCCGCTTGATGCCGGTCAGCGTCTCGAAGATGGCCCGGTCGCGGTCGACCCAGCCCTTCTCGGCGGCGGCCTCGATCATCGAGTACTCGCCGGAGATCTGGTAGGCGGCGACGGGTACGTCCACGCTGTCGGCGACCCGGGCCAGGATGTCCAGGTACGGTCCGGCCGGCTTGACCATCACCATGTCGGCGCCCTCGGCCAGGTCCAGCTCCAGCTCCCGCAGCGACTCCCGCCAGTTGGCGGGGTCCTGCTGGTAGGTCTTTCGGTCGCCCTGCAACGACGACCCGACGGCCTCGCGGAAGGGGCCGTAGAAGGCGGAGGAGTACTTGGCGGTGTAGGCGAGGATCGCGACGTCCTCCCGGCCGATCTGGTCGAGCGCGTCGCGGACGACGCCGATCTGCCCGTCCATCATCCCGCTGGGGCCCACGACATGGGCGCCCGCGTCGGCCTGCACCTGCGCCATCTCGGCGTACCGCTCCAGGGTGGCGTCGTTGTCGACCCGCCCCTCGGCGTCCAGCACCCCGCAGTGCCCGTGGTCGGTGAACTCGTCCAGGCAGAGGTCGGACATGACGAGCAGGTCGTCACCGACCTCGGCCCGCACATCGCGCAGCGCGACCTGCAGGATCCCGTCGGATTCGGTACCGACCGTGCCCTGGGCGTCCTTCTTGGACTCCTCCGGCACACCGAACAGCATGATCCCGGAGATCCCGGCCTCCACGGCCTCCAGCGCGGCCTTCTTCAGGCTGTCCCGGGTGTGCTGCACGACACCGGGCATGGCGGCGATGGGCACCGGCTCGCTCACGCCCTCCCGGATGAACGCCGGGAGGATGAGGTCGGCGGGGTGCAGCCGGGTCTCGGCGACCATCCGCCGCATGACGGGCGAGGTCCGCAGCCGTCGGGGACGCGTCCCGGGGAAGGATCCGTACTTCGTCATGCCTTCTACGCTACGCCCGACCCACCTGCGCCCTTGCCGACGCCGTGTCGGACGGGGAGGTGCCGAGAACCCGTGCCGTGAAGTCCGCCGGCGGGCATCTGCGCCGAGGTCACCGGCCGGCCGGTCGTCCACCACGCGCTGACGGCCGAGCAGTTGCGGGACCACCTGATCCGGGCGACGGACATCCCGGCCGAGTTCGCCACCATGCTGGCGGCCATGGACCGGGCCATCGCCGACGGAGCCGAGGACCGCGTCACCGACACCGTCCTCCACCTCACGGGCCGCCCCCCGCACACCTTTCGCGAGGTCGCGCGCCGAGAGCTGCCGTACGACTAGGAAGCTCCTGGCCGTCCGCGACTCCAAGAACCCGAACGGCCCCCGCCTCGCCCTCGCCCCCACCACCTGGGCGACCTTCCTGCCGTACGCCTCCGGGCACGGACGGCACTGACGCCTCAGGGGTGCCCGGCAAAGCCCGGGCACCCCTGAAGACGGTGTCAGCCGAAACTCACGTCGTCGTACGCCGCCTCCGCGCCCCCGGCCGCCGCTCGCTCGGCCGGGTCACCGGATCGCCGGCCGCCAGGGCGGCCGCGCGTCGCTTCAGGCCGAAGTCGGCCAACGCCTCGGCCAGCTTGTGCACGGACGGCTCCGGGGCCATGACGTCGACCCGCAGCCCATGCTCCTCGGCCGTCTTCGCCGTGGCCGGGCCGATGCAGGCGATCACCGTCACGTTGTGCGGCTTACCGGCGATACCCACCAGGTTCCGCACCGTGGACGACGAGGTGAAGAGCACGGCGTCGAAGCCGCCGCCCTTGATCGCCTCCCGCGTCTCCGCCGGCGGCGGCGAGGCGCGCACGGTCCGGTAGGCCGTGACGTCGTCGACCTCCCAGCCCAGCTCGATGAGCCCGGCGACCAGCGTCTCGGTGGCGATGTCGGCCCGTGGCAGGAAGACACGGTCGATCGGGTCGAACACCGGGTCGTACGGCGGCCAGTCCTCCAGCAGACCGGCGGCCGACTGCTCACCGCTCGGCACCAGGTCCGGCTTCACGCCGAAGGCGATCAGCGCCTTGGCCGTCTGCTCGCCCACCGCGGCCACCTTGATGCCCGCGAAGGCGCGGGCGTCGAGGCCGTACTCCTCGAACTTCTCGCGCACCGCCTTGACCGCGTTGACCGACGTGAAGGCGATCCACTCGTAGCGGCCGGTCACCAGGCCCTTGACGGCGCGTTCCATCTGCTGGGGCGTGCGCGGCGGCTCGACGGCGATCGTCGGGACCTCGTGCGGCACGGCACCGTAGGACCGCAGCTGGTCGGAGAGCGACGCCGCCTGCTCCTTCGTACGCGGCACGAGCACCTTCCAGCCGAACAGCGGCTTGGACTCGAACCACGACAGCTGGTCGCGCTGGGCGGCGGCGGAACGCTCACCGACCACGGCTATCACCGGCCGTCCGCCGTCCGGGGACGGCAGCACCTTCGCCTGCTTCAGCGTCTGCGCGATCGTCCCGAGCGTCGCCGCCCAGGTGCGCTGACGGGTCGTCGTACCGGCGACGGTGACCGTCAGAGGCGTGTCGGGCTTGCGGCCCGCCGAGACCAGTTCACCGGCCGCGGCCGCCACGGAGTCCAGGGTCGTCGAGACGACGACCGTGCCGTCCGAGGCGCCCACCTCCGTCCAGCAGCGCTCGGAGGCGGTACGGGCGTCCACGAACCGGACGTCCGCGCCCTGCGCGTCCCGCAGCGGCACACCGGCGTACGCCGGCACCCCGACCACGGCCGCCACACCCGGTACGACCTCGAAGGGCACACCGGCGGCGGCGCAGGCGAGCATTTCCTCGGCCGCGTACGTATCAAGTCCCGGGTCCCCGGGCACCGCACGGACGACCCGCCTGCCGCCCCGCGCGGCCTCCATGACAAGATGGACGGCATCCCGAGCAGGGGCCGGGGCAGCGGCGGTTGCTGACGTGCCGTCAACGACCGTGAGCTGCGGCGTGCCTGTGCCCGGCGGCGAGAGCGAGGAGGGATCGGCGTCCGTCCGCACGACGGAAACGCCCTGTCGGGCGTGCGTCCGGATCACGTCGAGCACCTCGTGCTCGGCGACCAGGACGTCCGCGTTCGACAGCGCATCCACGGCGCGCAGAGTCAGCAGTCCCGGATCCCCGGGTCCGGCACCGAGGAAGGTGACGTGCCCGTGTTCCGGACCGGCGGGAAGGGTGGTGGGGCTCACTGTGCTCGCTCCCCCATCAGACCGGCCGCGCCCTGGGTGAGCATCTCGGTGGCGAGTTCGCGACCGAGTGCCATCGCCTGGTCGTGCGTCTGGGGCACGGGACCGGTGGTGGACAGCTGCACCATGCGGGTGCCGTCGGTCGTGCCGACGACGCCGCGCAGGCGCATTTCCTTGAAAATCTGCCCGTCGGCCTGGGGGTCCCCCCGCTCGAGCGGAGCCGAGAGTGGGGGAAGGTCGGCCAGCGCGCCCACAGGGGCGCTGCAGCCGGCCTCCAGGGCGGCGAGCAATGACCGTTCGGCGGTGACGGCGGCCCGTGTGAACGGGTCGTCGAGTTCGCCGAGTGCCGCGATGAGTGCGGCGTCTTGGGCGGTGTTCCCCGCCCTGCACTCGATCGCCAGGGCCCCCTGGCCGGGGGCGGGCAAAACCGTGTCGACCGACAGGAAGTCGGTCACCTCGTCGATCCGGCCGATCCGGTTCAGTCCGGCGGCGGCGAGGACGACCGCGTCCAGTTCGCCGTCGCGGACGTATCCGATCCGCGTGTCGACGTTGCCGCGGATCGGGACCGTCTCGATCTCCAGGCCGTGGGCGCGGGCGTATGCGTTCAGCTGCGCCATGCGGCGCGGCGCTCCGGTGCCGATGCGGGCGGGCCGCTTCGGGGACGACGCGGCCAGGTCCGTGAACTTCAGCGCGTCCCGGGCGACGATGACGTCGCGGGGGTCCTCGCGCACCGGTATGGCGGCCAGGACCAGTTCCTCGGGCTGCGTGGTCGGCAGGTCCTTGAGCGAATGAACCGCGAAGTCGACCTCGCCCCTGAGCAGCGCGTCGCGCAGCGCCGTGACGAACACGCCGGTGCCGCCGATCTGCGCGAGGGCCTCGCGGGAGACATCGCCGTACGTGGTGATCTCGACCAGCTCGACGGGCCGCCCGGTCACCTGGCGGACGATGTCCGCGACCTGCCCGGACTGGGCCATGGCGAGCTTGCTGCGCCTGGTCCCCAGTCTCAAAGCCTTCTCAGTCATGCCGGTCGGTCCTTCTTGTCTGTGCTGTCCCCGGCCCGGGAGACGGCGGCGACCGTCTCGGGGTCGAGGTCGAACAGGGTGCGCAGCGCGTCCGCGTACCCGGCGCCGCCGGGCTCGGCCGCGAGCTGCTTGACCCGTACGGTCGGCGCGTGCAGCAGCTTGTCGACGACCCGGTGCACGGTCTGCAGGATCTCGCCGCGCTGCCGCTCGTCGAGGTCGGGCAGGCGGCCGTCGAGCCGCGCGATCTCACTGGCGACGACGTCGGCGGCCATGGTGCGCAGCGCGACCACGGTCGGCGTGATGTGCGCCGCCCGCTGTGCCGCGCCGAAGGCCGCGACCTCATCGGAGACGATACGCCGGACCTGGTCGACGTCGGCCGCCATCGGAGCGTCGGCGGAGGCTTCCGCCAGCGACTCGATGTCCACCAGACGCACCCCGGCCAGCCGGTGCACGGCCGCGTCTATGTCGCGGGGCATGGCCAGGTCGAGCAGGAACAGGGAGGGCGCCGGACGCGGGATCACGGCGACCGGCTCGGGCCTGCGCCGCTCGGGGATGCGGCCCACCGTGGCGGCGGTCGCGGCGAGCGCGGTGATCAGCTCGGCGTCCGCCTCGGGCGTACGGCGTTCGCGCCGGTCGATGGTCCCGTTGTCCACCCAGGCCGCGTGCTGCTCCAGCGCGGCCGCGTCCATGCCGGCCACGGCGGCCTCGCCGAGCACGGAGAAGCCGGTCGCGCCCTGCACGGCGGCCAGGTCCAGCGGGCAGTTCTCCTCGGTGCCGGCACTGGGGGACGCCGTCGGCGTCCCGGTCTTCACGGCCGTGGGGCCGCTGTCGGCGACGGGCTGCCCGGTGCTGCCCTCGACGGCCTGCGCGACCGCCTCGGCCGTGAGCACCAGGCTCGTCGCCCCGGTACAGGAGACGACGACGTCGGCACGTGTCAGCTCGCCGGGCACCGCGTCCATCGTCACCGCGCGGGCGGTCACGGCGGTGTCGTCGCCCTCGGTCAGGATCTGCGCGAGCCGTTCGGCCCGCTCGAAGGTCCGGTTGGCGACGACGACCTCGGCGACTCCGGCCCGCGCGAGCGTGGCGGCGGCCAGCGACGACATCGATCCGGCGCCGATGACCAGCGCCCTGCGCCCCGCCGCCCATTCCCGCACGTCGCCGCCCGCGGCCAGCTGCTCGAGGCCGAAGGTGACCAGGGACTGCCCGGCGCGGTCGATACCGGTCTCGGAGTGGGCGCGCTTGCCGACCCGCAGGGCCTGCTGGAACAGGTCGTTCAGCAGCCGGCCGGCGGTGTTCAGCTCCTGCGCCCCGGCCAGCGAGTCCTTGATCTGCCCGAGGATCTGCCCCTCGCCGACGACCATCGAGTCCAGCCCGCAGGCCACCGAGAACAGGTGGTGGACGGCCCGGTCCTCGTAGTGCACGTAGAGGTAGGGGGTCAGCTCCTCGAGGCCGACCCCGCTGTGCTGGGCGAGCAGCGTGGACAGCTCGGCGACACCGGCGTGGAACTTGTCCACGTCGGCGTACAGCTCGATGCGGTTGCAGGTGGCGAGCACCGCGGCCTCGGTGGCGGGCTCGGCGGCGACCGTGTCCTGCAGCAGCTTGGCCTGGGCGTCCGCGCTCAGCGCGGCCCGCTCCAGCACGCTGACCGGGGCGCTGCGATGACTGAGGCCCACGACGAGGAGACTCATGCCGGCATCACGGCGGGTACGTCCCCGTCGGGCCCCTGGTCGGCGGAAGCGTCGGCGGCCGTGCCACGGGGAGCGGCCGCGGGCCGGGCGCCGTCGCCGGACGCGGTCTCCTCGCCGGCCTTGCGCTGCTCGTGGAAGGCGAGGATCTGCAGCTCGATGGAGAGGTCGACCTTGCGCACGTCGACGCCGTCCGGGACGGACAGCACGGTCGGTGCGAAGTTCAGGATGGAGGTGACCCCGGCGGCCACGAGCCGGTCGCAGACCTGCTGGGCGGCACCGGCGGGGGTGGCGATGACGCCGATGGACACCCCGTTGTCCTTGATGATCTTTTCCAGCTCGTCCGTGTGCTGCACCGGGATACCGGCGACGGGCTTTCCGGCCATGGCGGGGTCGGCGTCGATCAGCGCGGCCACCCGGAAGCCACGGGAGGCGAAGCCGCCGTAGTTGGCCAAGGCGGCGCCGAGGTTGCCGATACCGACGATCACAACCGGCCAGTCCTGGGTCAGGCCGAGTTCGCGGGAGATCTGGTAGACGAGATACTCCACGTCGTAGCCGACACCGCGCGTTCCGTAGGAGCCCAGGTACGAGAAGTCCTTGCGCAGCTTGGCGGAGTTGACCCCCGCCGCCGCGGCCAGCTCCTCGGAGGAGACCGTGGGGACCGAGCGCTCCGACAGTGCGGTCAGGGCTCGGAGGTACAGCGGAAGCCGGGCGACGGTGGCCTCGGGAATCCCTCGGCTGCGGGTCGCCGGTCGGTGTGTTCGGCCAGTTGCCACGGTGCTCCTGCGGGTAGAGCGGGGCTGTAGGCGGTCATACGTCCCCAGACCGCCCCGTCGACAGCAGGCTATGTCTTTGTGAACGCGTGCACAAAGATGGTGTCCGATTTGCCCGGCAGAAGTGACCGGGGTCACGCACCCGCGGCGCCCACGGCGGGAACCGGCGCCTACGCACCGCCGTTCCTTCATTACTGGGGGCAAGACCGCACACTCTCCTCACGATTCCCGCCCCCGAGACCAATCCGCCGTCGATCCTAAGCGACTTTCCGGGCCAGTTTGGACTACTCGGTCAGTGCCCGGCGCAGTCGCTCCTCGTTCACGCGCCAGAAGGTGTGCTGTTCACCGTCGATCAGTACGACCGGGATCTGCTCCCAGTACTGGTCGTACAGGGCCCGGTCCTCGGTGATGTCCTTCCGCTCCCAGGACACGCCGAGTTCGCCACAGACCTTGCCGAGCACCAGCTCGGCGTCGTCGCACAGATGACATCCGGGCTTGCGGATGAGGGTGACCAGCCGCTCACGGGGCTCGGACCTACGTCGGAAGAGGGGACTCATACCGGTCATTGTCCCGCGACCGCCACCCCGCCTCGCGTGGGTGGCCGGCCCCCTTCGGCGGCACGGCCGCGGAGAGTTCACACCCTTGCGGCCTCTCGGCTCCGGAAGCACCGAACAAACTGGCTATGCTCACGACATGGCCGCTCTAGGATGGCTCACTCCCCGAAAGCGCTCCGCCACGGCGCGGAGCGTGCTGGCAGGCGAGGCCTCGGCGGAGGCTGCCCGCAAGTCCTCGCAGGAAGCGCCGGAGACCCCGCAGGCCGCCGCGGAGGAACCGCAGTTCCCGGTGATCGGCGACGCCAAGGCGGCCGCCTTCTTCGATCTCGACAACACCGTCATGCAGGGTGCCGCGCTGTTCCACTTCGGCCGGGGCCTGTACAAGCGGAAGTTCTTCGAGACGCGCGACCTGGCCCGGTTCGCCTGGCAGCAGGCGTGGTTCCGGCTGGCCGGCGTCGAGGACCCGGAGCACATGCAGGACGCCCGCGACTCGGCCCTGTCCATCGTCAAGGGCCACCGCGTCGCCGAGCTGGAGACGATCGGCGAGGAGATCTACGACGAGTACATGGCCGACCGCATCTGGCCCGGCACGCGCGCCCTGGCCCAGGCCCACCTGGACGCGGGCCAGAAGGTGTGGCTCGTCACGGCCGCTCCGGTCGAGATCGCCCAGGTCATCGCCCGTCGCCTCGGCCTGACCGGCGCGCTCGGCACGGTCGCGGAATCGGTCGACGGCGTCTACACCGGCAAGCTGGTGGGCGAACCGCTGCACGGCCCCGCCAAAGCGGAGGCGGTCCGCGCCCTGGCCGCGGCGGAGGGGCTGGACCTCTCCCGCTGCGCGGCCTACAGCGACAGCCACAACGACATCCCGATGCTGTCGCTCGTCGGCCACCCGTACGCCATCAATCCCGACGCCAAGCTCCGCAGGCACGCGCGGGACAAGGACTGGCGCCTACGGGACTACCGCACGGGCAGGAAGGCGGCGAAGGTCGGCATTCCGGCAGCGGCAGGGGTGGGCGCGGTCGCCGGTGGCACCGCGGCGGCGATCGCCTTGAGCCGACGGCGCCGCTGACACCGCGGTAACCCGGCCCCCAGCTCATGGCCCGCGCGCCCGGAATTTTGCCGCGGCCACTTCAAGACACCCCGTACCTCGCCAAAACCGGACCCTTTTCGGTCACCAAGTGATCACTCTGCAGCACTTGATGGGGCGTCAATCGGTTACCGAAACGACGCAATCGGTGATTTGAGCAACTCGGTGTAGCAGTGCCTGTACGAAGCGTTATTCTCCTCAGACGCAAACCGGTACCCCTCCGTCGCTACGACGGGTGAATGGTCCCGCACTGCACGTGATGGAAGCTCTGCCTCTGGGAGTCCCGTGTACCCACACGTCGGGGTTGACGCCTCTGGCCTGGCTGCGCTGCGCGAAACGGTCGCAACGGTCAAGGAGACGCTGCGCGGCTTCGTCCCCACCGCGCACGCCGTCCCCGCCTTCGCCACCGCCGCGCCCGTAGGCCCGTGCTACGCACTGGCCGACGGAGGTGCCGCGGTCGGCAGACGTGGGCGCTCCGCCGGCGCCCCCACCGCCCGCCGCCCCGCCGCGGACAGCGACAGCGCCCGGATGATGGACCTCGTCGAACGCGCCCAGGACGGGGAGGCCGAGGCCTTCGGGCGCCTCTACGACCAGTACAGCGACACCGTGTACCGGTACATCTACTACCGCGTCGGCGGCCGGGCGACCGCCGAGGACCTCACGAGCGAGACCTTTCTGCGGGCCCTGAGGCGGATCGGCACGTTCACCTGGCAGGGACGGGACTTCGGGGCGTGGCTGGTGACGATCGCCCGCAATCTCGTTGCCGACCACTTCAAGTCCAGCCGCTTCCGTCTCGAGGTCACCACCGGCGAGATGCTGGACGCCAACGAGGTCGAGCGCTCCCCGGAGGACTCCGTCCTGGAGTCCCTGTCGAACGCCGCCCTCCTGGACGCCGTACGCCGCCTCAACCCGCAGCAGCAGGAGTGTGTGACGCTCCGCTTCCTCCAGGGCCTCTCCGTCGCCGAGACCGCCCGGGTCATGGGCAAGAACGAGGGCGCCATCAAGACCCTCCAGTACCGTGCCGTACGCACCCTCGCCCGACTCCTGCCGGACGACGCCCGCTGAACCAGCGCCCCGGCGCGCCACTAAGGGTGAAGTCCAACTCACGCCGCGTGCACACCTGTTGCCTTTTCGAGTCGATCATCCGGCGTCCGTAACCCAAGTGCCGCGCTACTCGTTGTGCGGGATACAGGCTCCCTGTGGTCACGTCCTGGCCGACCCTGATCGCTCGATCGGGTGGAATTGGTCGGGGCGTGCAACCCTCAGGACCCCCTGGGGAGTCGACCGTCATGACGAGAGGAGGTGCCGCCAGTGATCGCGAACGTATCGGCGCACCGGCGGGCGAACGCCTTCGCCCAGGCCCTGGAGGAGCAGTCCGACCAGGACACGGCGGCCGAGCAGTCAGCAGGAGCGGCGGAGTCACCGCCGGCCTCCCTGGAACGGACCGGACAGGGCGCGCTGCTGGCCCTGACGGCCGGTCTCGGCGCACTGCCCAAGCCGCGGCTCGACCCCGAGGTCAAGGTCGTCCAGCGCGCTCAGCTGGTGGCCGCGATGGAGGCCATGCTCCAGGAGGGCACAGGGGCGACGGACGTGTCGGTGCCGGAACAGCGTTCCCACCGGGCCAAGGGCGCGCACCGGGCGAGTCCGCTGGGCAAACTCCGCCCGCGTTCCAGACTGACCAAGGGGCTCGCCGCGGGCGGGCTCAGCGTCGGCGTGGCCGCAGGAGCCTTCGGCGGGGTCGCCGCCGCAAGCGGCGACGCCCTGCCCGGGGACTCGCTGTACGGCCTCAAGCGCGGCATCGAGGACTTCAGGCTCAACTACCTGACCGACGGCGACGACCAGCGCGGCCAGACCTACCTGGACCAGGCCTCCACCCGGCTCAGCGAGGCCCGGCGGCTGCTGGAACGCGGCCGCGGCGGCCATCTCGACCACGAGTCCATCGGCGAGATCCGCCGCACCCTGTCCGGCATGCGGAACGATGTCACCGAGGGCCACCGCCTGCTGCACGCGGCCTACGCGGCGGACCCCGACTCCCTGGGTCCCATCCAGGCACTCTCCACCTTCTCCCGGTCCCACCGCGAGATGTGGAGCGCGCTCAGCGACAAGCTGCCCGTCCAGCTCGGGGACGTCAAAGAGCAGGTGTCGTCGGTGTTCGACGCCATAGACGAAGAGGTCGCCCCGCTGCAGTCCCTGCTTCCGCAGCCTTCGGCCCAGCCCGGCGACGGCAAGCGGCAGGGGGGCTCCGGCTCGGCGTCCACCGGCTCCTCCGGCACCCACCGGTCGACCACGCCCGGCTCCGGTGACACCCCGTCCTCCGGCAGGCACGCCGGCTCCGGCAGCCCCAGCGGCTCGGCCACCGGGGACAGCGACGACGGCCTGCTCGGGGGCGACACGGGCGGCATGCTCGAGCCGCCGAAGACCGGTTCCGACGGCAACGGCTCCCCGTCCGCCGGCAAGTCGCCGTCCGGCCAGCCGGACGTCACCATCCCACCGCTTCTCCCCGACCTGCTGCCCGGCCTGGGCATCGACGGGGAGGACGCCGACTGACGCCGTAGGGCAACGACGATGGGGGCGCCCCTCCCGAGCGGGGCGCCCCCATCGTCGTACCCGCGCACCGCTCAGAAGAAGACCGACCTCCGCTGCACCAGCAACTTGTACAGCGTGTGCTGGATCTGTTCGCGGACCTGGTCGGTCAGGTTGAACATCAGCATCGGGTCCTCGGCCGCCTCCGGCGGATAGCCGTCCGTCGGGATCGGCTCACCGAACTGGATCGTCCACTTCGTCGGCAGCGGGACCGCGCCCAGCGGGCCCAGCCACGGGAAGGTCGGCGTCAACGGGAAGTACGGGAAGCCCAGCAGCCGCGCGAGCGTCTTCGCGTTGCCGATCATCGGATAGATCTCCTCGGCCCCGACGATCGAGCAGGGGATGATCGGCGCGCCCTGACGCAGGGCGGTGGAGACGAAGCCGCCGCGGCCGAACCGCTGGAGCTTGTAGCGCTCGCTGAAAGGTTTCCCGATGCCCTTGAAGCCCTCCGGCATCACCCCGACCAACTCGCCCTGCTCCAGCAGCCGCTCGGCGTCCTCCGCACAGGCCAGGGTGTGCCCCAGCTTGCGGGCCAGCTCGTTGACCACCGGCAGCACGAAGACCAGGTCGGCCGCGAGCAGCCGCAGATGCCGGCCGGCCGGGTGGTGGTCGTGCACCGCGACCTGCACCATCAGCCCGTCCAGCGGCAGCGTCCCGGAGTGGTTCGCGACGATCAGCGCCCCGCCCTCGGCCGGGATGTTCTCGATGCCCTTCACCTCGACCCGGAAGTACTTCTCGTACACCGGACGCAGCAGCGACATCAGGACCTGGTCGGTCAGCTCCTCGTCGTAGCCGAAGTCGTCGACCTCGTACTCCCCGGTCAGCCGGCGTCGCAGGAAGGCCAGCCCGGCCGCCACACGCCGCTCCAGGCCGCCCTCACGTCCGCCGGCCTCCGCCTGCTCCAGCGGCTCCTCCTCGCGGCTCACAGACCCATCATCCTGCGCCCGGCCCGGCAGGGGCTGGACCTCGCCGATCTGCGCGTTCTCCCCGACCCCGCGCACCGTCGCGCTCTCGCCGCCCTTGCGTCGGCTGCCCGTACTCCGGCGCCGCGCCGGGCGCTGCGCGGCGTTCCCACGGGACCGGTCGTCGTCGAACGGAATGACCTTGGCGTCCGCCATCGTTGCTGCGCTCCTCAGTTGGCGCTGTGCGTCGTGGGCCGGCCGCCGCCCTGGGCGGCCAGCGCGGCGATCCGGTCGACGGCGCCCGCGAGGGCCTCCGGCGGCAGCAGCCCGGGGCCCTGGCCGCGCGCGAAGTCCGCGAACGTCTCCGCCGTCGTGTACCTGGGCGTGAAGCCCAGCGTCTCGCGCATCTGGACGGTGTTCACCACCCGCCCGTGGGTGAGCAGCCGGATCTGCTCGGGTGAGAAGTCCGTCATGCCCAGCGTACGGACCAGGGAGCCGGCCCAGGTGACCGCGGGCAGCAGCAGCGGCACGGTGGGGCGGCCCAGTCGCCGGGAGCACTGCGAGAGCAGCAGGACACCGTCCCCGGCGATATTGAACGTGCCGCTGTTGAGGGTGCCGCGGCGCGGCCCGTGCGAGGCGATCCGCAGCACCTCGATCACGTCGTCCTCGTGCACGAACTGCAGCCGCGGGTCGTAGCCGAACACGGTCGGCAGCACCGGCAGCGCGAAGTACGAGGAGAGCGGGGTGTCCGCGGCCGGCCCGAGGATGTTGGCGAACCGCAGCACGCACACGGCGACGTCCGGCCGCCGCCGGGCGAACCCGCGCACATACCCCTCGACCTCGCAGGCGTCCTTCGCGAAGCCGCCACTGGGCAGCGACTTCGGCACAGTCGTCTCCGTGAACACGGCGGGATCGCGCGGCGCCGACCCGTACACGTTGGTGCTGGACTTCACCACCAGCCGCTGCACGGTCGGCGACTTCTGGCAGGCGCCGAGCAGCTGCATGGTGCCGATGACGTTGGTCTCCTTGACCGTGGCCCGGCTGCCGCCGCCCAGGGCCGTGCCGGTCACGTCCATGTGGACGACCGTGTCGGCACCCGTCTCGGCGAGCACCCGGGCGATGGTCGGCTGCCGGATGTCGGCCTGGATGAAGTCGGCCCCGCCCAGATGGTGCGCGGGCGGCACCGCGTCCACCGCGATGACACGGTCGACCTCCGGGTCCCGCTGGATCCGCCGTACGAACCGGCCGCCCAGCTGCCGGGCCACTCCGGTGACGAGCACGACCTTCGCCAAGATCAGCGCCTTCCTTCCCGCGTTACCGGTATCCCGCGTTCCCCGTGTGCGGCCAACTTAGCGGGTGGATGTGGCGCTGTGACGACCGCCGATGCGCGAGGTGACTGAATGTCCCCCATCGGAATATGCCGGGTACCCGGAAATCCGTCCGCGGACATGCCTGTGGCCCCCCACCACTGCTGGTGGGGGGCCACAGGTACACGCCTTGGCGGCGCCGCTTACTTCTTGTTGCGACGCTGAACGCGCGTGCGCTTGAGCAGCTTGCGGTGCTTCTTCTTGGCCATCCGCTTGCGCCGCTTCTTGATAACAGAGCCCACGACTACCCTCGCTCACTTCTCATCACTCGGTTGTTTGGGCGCCATGGGCCCACACGACCTACGAGGGGCTAGCCTACCCAACCGAGCGCCGAGGTCGTAATCGAGGGGTGCTCCGGGATCGCCCGACGGCGCCGTCAGGCCGTTTCCACCCCCACATAGCTGTCGCGGAGGTACTCGTGGACCGCTTGCTCCGGGACGCGGAAGGATCGCCCCACCCGGATCGCGGGCAGATGACCGCTGTGCACCAGCCGGTACACGGTCATCTTCGACACTCGCATCACCGTGGCGACCTCCGCCACGGTCAGGAACTGAACCTCGTTCAGAGGCCTCTCGCCAGCTGCAGCCATGACACACCTGAACCTTCCGCACTCGACGGCCACCGGCTTCCCCTTCCGGTGACTCTTCGTCGTTGCGTGCTCACTCCCCAATGTAGGGGCGGGTGATGCGAGTGGGGAAGAGGTGCACCCATCACTGCCCTACTGTGACAGACATGCTCGTTTGAGTACGTAGCGGGTGAGCGGGCGGTAGTAGTCGGATCGCAGGGCGTCGTCAACCGGAACGACGACGGATACGCGCCCCTCCGCCTCCCCCACGAACAGCGCGGGATCATCGGTGTCGGCCAGCCCGATGGCCTCGAACCCCAGCTGACCAGCACCGCAGACCCAGCCGTGATCCCCGACGACCAGCTCCGGCAACGGCCCCCCGCGCTCCGCCGCGGCCTCCAGCGCGACCCGAACCGGGAGCGGCGAATGACTGTGGACGCCCGGCTCACAACCGGGGCGCCCGGTCCCCGGTTCCCGCACCAGGGCAACCCCTCGTACGTAGTCGAGGTGGTACGTACGTAGACCGAACCGGGTCAATATGTCGACACAGCGACCCTGCGCCGGGGTGAGCACCTCACACCCCGCCGCCGAGAGGGCGTCCGCCAGGCCGGCGTAGAACCCGAGCAGGCGCTGCGGATGCCCGGTGCCGAACAGCACGGGCGCGCTCCACCGGGCGGCCTCGCGAATCCGCTCCGCGAAGGCATCCAGCGCGGCCAGTGTCCGCTCCGGGTCGATCACATCCGGACCGGAAGTGTGCCGAGGATCGGCCGAAACCCCGCACTTCTCCGCCATCAGGGCGAGTAAATCCCGCTGGTTCCAAGGTAATTCAGGATCGATTCCGATCAGCAGGCGTGGATCCCGCGCCGCGAAGAGCCGGTAACTCCGCAGGCTGTCCTCCCGCGAGGTCCCCACGACCCCGGCCAGCCGAACGGCCAGCAGATGCACACGAAGCTCGGCGGCGGTCGACACGGGTGCGATGGTGGCCCATCGACGGTGGAGGAGAAGCGGAAACCGGGGAATTCCGCACGGTTGGCCCAATGGATGAGAGGACGGCCGGTGGCTCCCCGAGGACCGGGGGGCGGAGCCCCCTGGCTGGTTCAGGGCAGCAGTCCCCGCAACGGAAACACCGCCCGCCGCGTGGCCAGTACGGCCTGATCCAGGCGATCGGCGGGGTCGTACCCCGACTCCCAGGACGCCCACGTCACCGGCCACCGCCCATCAGTCATCCGCTGCGGCCCCAACTGCCGGGTCCGCGCGAACACCGCCTGTCGCCACTCCTCGGGAATCACCGTCTCCGGAGCGACAGGCCGTCCCGCCGCGATCCCCACCAGATGCGTCCACGACCGCGGCACGACGTCGACCACCGCGTACCCGCCCCCACCCAGCGCGACCCACTTGCCCCCGGCGTACTCGTGCGCCAGCTCATGACACGCCAGCTGCACCGCCCGCTGCGCGTCCAGCGAAACGGCGAGATGCGCCAACGGATCCTCGAAGTGCGTGTCGGCCCCATGCTGCGAGACGACCACCTGCGGCCGGAACTCGGCCAGCAGCTCCGGTACCACCGAGTGGAACGCCCGCAACCACCCCGCGTCCCCGGTCCCCGCCGGCAGAGCCACGTTCACCGCCGCTCCCTCACCCGCCCCCGCCCCGGTCTCCTGCGGCCACCCGGTCTGCGGGAACAACGTACGAGGGTGCTCATGCAGGGAGATCGTCAGAACCCGCGGATCCTCCCAGAACGCCGCCTGCACCCCGTCCCCGTGATGCACGTCGACGTCCACATACGCGACCCGCTCGGCCCCCAGCTCCAGCAGTCGGGCGATCGCCAGCGCCGCGTCGTTGTAGATGCAGAACCCCGACGCACCCCCCGGCATCGCGTGATGCAGCCCGCCCGCGAAATTCACGGCATGATCGGCGTCCCCCCGCCACACCGCCTCCGCGGCGCCCACCGACTGCCCGGCGATCAGCGCGGACACCTCGTGCATCCCGGCGAACGCCGGATCGTCGACCGTACCGAGCCCGTACGCCCCCCGGGCCGCCGCCGGATCGGCGGACGCGGCCTTCACGGCGTCGATGTAGTCCTCCCGGTGGACCAGCCGCAGCGTCGACTCCCCGGCCGGTTTCGCCGCGACGACCCGCATCTCCCCATCGAGCCCGAAGGCGCCCACCAGTTTCCGGGTCAGCTCCAGCCGGACCGGATCCATCGGATGGTCCGGGCCGAAGTCATAGCCCGTTACTGCCTCGTCCCACATCAGCTGTGCGCGGCCGCTCATGCCCGCCACCGTATCGGTCCGGTTGAGCGGCGAACGACCTGGCGTACACCAACGTCACCAGCACCAACACCATCGGCACAAGCATGGCACCCCGGTAGCTCCACCCATCCCCGAGCGCCCCCACCAACGGTGAACCGATGAGGAAGCCGACGTAGTTGAAGACGTTCAGCCGCGCGATCGCCGCATCCGACGCGCCCGGCCCGTGATGCTCGAACGCGAGCCGTCCGGCCGCCGCGAAGGTCTGCGGCACCAGCACACACAGGCCCAGCCCCAGCAGCGTGAACCCGAGCATCCCGACCCACGCGTCCGGCGCCACCGCCACCACCGCGAACCCGCCGGCCGCCACCAGCGCACCCAGCCGTACGATCACCGCCGCCCCGAACCGCCGTACCCCGAGATCCCCGATGGCCCGCCCCACCAGCGTGGTCACCATGTACACGTTGTACGGCAGGGTCGCCAGCTGCTCGGAGCTGCCCAGCACGTCCTTCAGATACTTGGCGCTCCAGTTGGAGACGGTCGAGTCCCCGATGTACGCGAACGTCATGACGAGACACAGCGGCAGCAGCGACTTGAAGACGACACCCTGGCCCGCGCCCCGCCCCTCCTGCGCCGGAAGGGGCTCCCCGTCGACATACCACCTGCTCCCCACCAGCGTCGCCGGCAGCAGGAGGGCCACCACCGGCAGGTACGACACCCACAGCGCGAGATGCCAGTGCGCCCCGGCCCAGGCCAGCGACGCGCCCACGATCCCACCCAGGCTGTAGGCCGCGTGGAAACCGAGCATGATGCTGCGCCCGTACGACCGCTGCAGGCTGACCCCGAGCATGTTCATGGAGGCGTCCAGCGCCCCCACGGCCAGCCCGAACGTCCCCAGCGCCACCGCCAGCGCCGCCACCTGCCCGTGCCCGCCTGCTCCGGCCCCGAGCAGCGCCAGCAGCACCAGCGGCTGGGACCAGCGCAGCAGCCGGCTGGGCCGGATCCGCTTCACCAGCTGCTCGGTGGTCACGCTGCCGGCACCGGCGAGGACCGGTACGGCGGCCAGGAAGACCGGCAGCAACGCGTCCGAGACGCCGTACCGGTCCTGGATGGCCGGGATGCGGGTGACCAGGAGGGCGAACGTGACGCCCTGGGCGAAGAAGCTGAACGCCAACGAGGCCCTACCGCGCCGCAGCACATCAGTCATGGCGGCGAGCGTAGGGCCCCGGGCTACCTGTGGGTAGATCCAGCCAAAGATGAATCTCGTTCAGCTTTATCTGCCCACACGGGCCGGGTTTCAGGCGGCGACCGCCACCGCGAGCTTCTCGGCCCGGCCGGCCTCGGCGTCCACCTCGGCCGCCAGCATCTTCTCCATCGGCTCGATGGCCAGGCCACCGCCGAACACCACGGCGATCGCGATCGCACCGATCATGATGACCGTGCCGAGCCACACCATGGTGTCCACCGGGATGGTGTACGCGCCCACGACCCGGGCGACGCACTCGGCGAGCAGCGCCAGCCCCCAGACCACGGAGAACGCGTTCTCCTTCCGCCGGAAGGCCGTGGATCCGGCCGCCGCCCCGGACGCCAGCCGCTGCCAGGCGGCCTCCTTCGCCGCGTCGCCCTTGATGAGGAAGGGCTTCATACCAGCGGTCATCATCGGCTTCCCGAGCCGGACGGAGACCAGGATGCCGATGGCGACCGTGCTGCTGATCCCGCTGTCCTTGGCCAGCATCAGCCGGGGGTCGCCCGAGACGAAGCTCAGCAGCAGCGAGACGACGTTCACGACGAGGATGAGTCCCGCCAGCGCGTTGGTCCTGCGCTCCCTGACCAGACCCCACACAGTCCGCACCGCCGGCACCACGCTGCTCCAGGCGAGCGCCGCGAAAGTACTCATCCCGAAGCCGTCCTTGAAGAGGTAGTACGAGCCGAGCGGCACCGCCACGTCGACGAGCAGCGGCTTGAAGTTGTCCAGCACGCCCGGGTTCTGCTTCTGCGGCTTGCTCCGGCCCTGGGCCCCCGTGTTCTTCGTCATGCCCTCAGCTTCGCCGCCACCGGGGGTCCGCCGGTAGAAACGATCGTCCGGAGGTCCGCATGACAAATGTCAGGCAGGGGCCGATGGCTCGGGTCATACCAGCAGGTCCGCCAACTCGCCCATGGTGGAGAAGAGTTGGCTCGCCCGGGCGAGCTTCGCCGCCGGTGTCATCGCGGTGAACCCGTACACGTCCATACCGGCCGCCCCGGCGGCCTGCACGCCCAGCGGTGAGTCCTCCACCACCAGGCACTTCCCGGGGGTCACCCCCATCCGCTCGGCCGCATGCAGAAAGAGATCGGGCGCCGGCTTCCCCCGTCCCACGTCCTGCGAACTGAAGATCCGCTCTTGCGTGAACCACCGGTCGAGCCCGGTCGTCCGATGTCCCACCCTGATCCGTTCATGGCTCCCGGAGGAGGCCACGCAGTACGGCACCCCGTCCGCGGCCAGCTTCTCCAGCACGCCGCCGACGTCGGCCACGGGTTTCAACTCCCGCTCGAACGCGGCGAAGACGCGCGCATGAAAGACGTCGTCGAAGTCGTCCGGCAGCCGCCTCCCGGT
This sequence comes from Streptomyces sp. NPDC045022, assembly GCF_056432605.1. NCBI lineage: Bacteria > Bacillati > Actinomycetota > Actinomycetes > Kitasatosporales > Streptomycetaceae > Streptomyces > Streptomyces sp. NPDC045022. The sequence continues at coordinate 344 of NZ_JBWKIR010000005.1, read as the reverse complement.
CCGCTCCAGGACGAGATCGTGGATCCGGTGCATCGCCGATCCCATGTAGTCCCGTATGGACTCCTCGTACGAGGTCGGGTGCCCCAACTCGGTCAGATAGGCGGCCAGCAGCCGGTTCGAGATCGGTTCACTGTCCACGAGGACACCGTCGTTGTCGAAGATGACGAGGTCATAGCGCATGCCTCGACCTTAAAGGACCTGGAACGCAGAAAACCCCCGCATCTTTCGATGCGGGGGTTTCCCTAAAATTTGTTCGGCGGTGTCCTACTCTCCCACAGGGTCCCCCCTGCAGTACCATCGGCGCTGTGAGGCTTAGCTTCCGGGTTCGAAATGTAACCGGGCGT